>CAZYXN010000060.1:0-16491 GCA_964651105.1 uncultured Muribaculum sp.
ATAACGAAAGGATGCCGAGGTATAAACTCACCGGACCGTAAAAGGAAAGCTGTCGGACAGAAGCGCCATGACTCCACGCAAGTGGATGAGCGATACATTCTGCGCCGAGTCGAAAGAGGTACAGCATATTTCGATTGGCCATGACTCCGGTGGAGAACTAAGGATACTTCTGCAAAAAGCAGCTCGCCGGAAGGCGGGATATGTTGTTTCAGGCTGAAAACCATGTCTGTTACACCATATATGATGCTCGTTCCCCCATTGCGAATCCGACCGCGGGGAAATATGCTGCGAGATACTCGACATCCTTAAATCCAAAGCTCAATAACGAATTATTTGCGTTTGAGCGATGGAACTACTGTGCAGGAGCAGTAATGCTCCTGCATACCATTCTGTCGCTCAAACAAATCTGAATCACTAAGAAACAAGGAGACATTAGAAATGTTTGAAATTACTTATAGCGACAACGAAACCTTTGAAGCATACCAAAACGCGGGGAAAGCCCATAAAGGCGGCACCTACGATTTTACTTTTGAAAACCGATATATTATTTATCACGCAAACCTGCGTCATAAGGTGGATTACATTGCCATCGATATGAGCACCGGTCTTGGCTCTTTCGTTATTACCAAGAACCCCGGCAATCTATACACCGAAGCGTCCTACAAACGGCTAATCCCCCATATTCTTTACTCCGTGAAATATACCGGAGACATGAGATACCTCAATCGCTTTGCGGACGATCCCCTCACGGTTATTGACTCAATCTTCCGTGTTGTTCTCCCCAATAACGGATATAACATTCGGGAAGAACAGATTTCTCTTGCAAAGAAGATGTATATCGGTTTTACCGAAAAGCAGGTTGCTCTCTGTGAAGCGGAAGTCGGAACAGGCAAGACTCTTTCTTATTTGGTGGCAGCCATTGTAGCCAAACACCACAACGGCATTACTTACAGGCAGAACCTGCCCGTAACCATCACCACATCGAGCATTGAATTGCAGAAAGCATTGGTGGAGCGTGAAATTCCCAATCTTTCCAAAATGCTCTTAGACTATTACATTATCGAGCGTCCGCTGACCGCGGTACTTCGTAAAGGAAAAGAACACTACCTTTGCCGTTATCGTTTCGATGACTTTCTCAAGAATATCCGTATGTATCCCGAAAAATACAAGGCCACTATTGAAACACTTGAGCAGATGAGCAACCTGCGTGCAGGAATTGACCTGGACAGATACCGCATCAGCGGAGCAATTAAGAGCCGAATCTGTATTAAGGGTACATGCGCAGGCTGCGCGCGAAAGAAGGAATGTACATACAACGAATTTGCTAAACGGATGTACGACCTTCCCGACCTGGACTTTCAAGTTACAAACCATAATATGTACCTTATGTCCCAAAAAACGAAGACAGACGACCATCCCCCTCTGCTGCGTGAGAGTTGCTTTGTGGTCGTGGATGAAGCGCATAAGTTCAAAGAAGCGGCTGAAGACACCTTTGGCGAGAGAATCGGAGAAAAAGACATCCCCCGCTATGTAAATGCAGTAAAAATTCTTTGCTCAACCAAGGCCAATAGGGATAAGTACAAAGAATTTCTCGCAAATATCATCAAGGAAAACGATGCCCTGTTCAACAGCCTTCGCAAGAAGCAGCACGGCGACATTGAAGAAGAACGAGGAAATATTATTTCTCTGTCAGTGTTTCAGACAGCCAAACTCAACAAGATTATGTACCTCATTGATAAAATCGAAGGTATGAAGATCAAACGCAATTACGGTATCCCCGTAACCGGCAGCTACTTGAAAACAGCGATTACCGCTATCAATAAGACAAGTAAGTCCACCATTTGGTTGGATACGGATGAAAACGGACTTCTTTCGTTATGCAGTACCCCAAAAGATATCAACAACATTTTCCGGGGTAAAATTTGGGACAGAAATGTGAGCCATGTGCTGACCTCCGGTACGCTTTCGGATGGAACGGATTTTGAATACTTCAAAGCGGAAAACGGATTGGACTTTATTCCGCATCGCCTGCTCTTGGAGTCCCGTACAGAATCGCCTTTTGATTACACTGACCACACAAGGCTGTACATTCCCACGGGGATGCCCACTCCGGACAACGACAACGAGGACTACTTCAAAACCATCGCCGATGAGATTTATAGGATTATCAAAGCCACAAACGGTCATACAGCAATCCTCTTCACATCCTATAAAACGCTCAACCTGGTACACGACCTTCTGCGTGACAGACTGACCGCATACGATACCATCTGCATGACCCGTAGCAATAAAAATGCCATTACCGATTTCAAAAAATCGAAGAACGGTATTCTTTTTGCTTCCGGCTCTATGTGGGAAGGAGTTGACTGTGTAGGTGACTGTCTTTCATCCGTAATTATTGTTCGGTTGCCATTCCCGATGAGAAGCGCTCTCATGGAGGAAAAGAAGAATAACTGCGACAGCGTCGGAGATTTCGTAGACAGATACTGCACCCCCAATATGCTGATCAAACTCCGTCAGGGCGTGGGAAGACTCATTCGCTGTGAAAGCGATACCGGTGTCGTGTCCATCCTGGACCCGAGAGCCGTCTCTAAGTCCTACTCCGGTAAAATCGGGCAAGCCCTTCATAAGTTCCCTAAGGTGGACACCGCTCAAGAAATTGAGAGCTTCATGAGAGGCGTTAAGGACGAAGAATACTACGGAGAAAAGAAGGAGAACAGGAAATGATAGCAGAGAAACAAACCAAGTCCGCAAACTTTCTTCGGATTATCGCCATACTGAAAAGCCTTCGTGATGACGGCAAAATCAGTATCCAGGAGTACAGCAGAGCGAAAAAATACTATAAGAAACTTACCGGCGCCGATATTATAATCGCAGACTGAAAAGTTTGAATAATATTAAGATTCCGCTGGACTTGTGCGGTTCTATGGATATAATGTTGTGTTGAAAAGAGGTTGCGCATAAAATGTATGCGCAACCTCCCCACCAAGGAAAGGAGAGAAAACGATGGCAAAGCCGATGCTGATATCCCCGATATCAAGGCAAGGAATTAAGTTAGTGCGGGTGGCAGCATACTGTCGAGTTTCCTCCTCTTCTGCAGATCAGCTAAACTCATACGCAACTCAAATTGATTATTATACCAGGCTTGCAAAGAAGAAAAAGAACGAGTGGAACATGGTTGAGATTTTCGCCGATGAAGGCATCAGCGGCATGAAAGCCAAAAATCGCCCCGAGTTCCAACGGATGATCCGCATGTGCGAATTACATCAACTGGACCTCATTATCACAAAATCGGTGTCCCGGTTCGCACGAAATGTAAAAGAGGCCTTGGAGTATGTGAGAAAGCTAAAATTTCTCGGCGTCGGCATAATCTTTGAGAAAGAAGGCATCAATACTCAGTCCCTCGGCGATGAGATGCTGCTCAATACCTTCACCGCAATCGCTCAAGAGGAATCCAAAGCGATTTCGCAAAATCAACGCCTGTCTATCGTCAAACGAATGGAACTTGGCATCTATGTAGACAGTAACGCACCATACGGATTCAGACTTGAAAACAAGCAGCTTGTGGAGTATCCTCCCGAGGCCGATACCGTGCGATGGATCTTCCGCTCCTATCTCAACGGTATGTCTACAACGGAAATTGCAAAGGTTCTGACCGAGCGAGGCGTCCCCACCAAGAACGGCAAGGAAAAATGGAAATCCACTAAAATCTCCTATATGCTCTCCAACGAAAGGTATATCGGGGACTGCCACTATCAGAAAACATACCGTGACACGACCGTGCCGTTCAAGCAGTCCAAGAATCGCGGCGAGGAAGATATGTACTATGCCACCGGCACACATGCTTCCATTATCGAGAAAGATATATTTGATAAAGCGCAAGTCCTCCTCCAAAAGCGAAAAGAGCAGTTCACCAGATCAATAACATTCAATACCTACCCCCTTACGAGCCGCATTCAATGTACCGAATGCGGCTCTTTCTATCGTCGAAAAGTTCGGAGCGGAGGAATCAAATGGGTCTGCGCCAAGCATGAGGAAAACACAAAATCATGCAATTCCAACTACTACAGCGAGGAACGAATCTATGACGGTTTCCTATCAGTGGTGAATAAGCTACGATTCGGGCAAGAGAACATCCTCGGTCAAGTTATCGCCAAACTTGAAAGCGCAACACAGAAATACAAGCGAAATAACAAAACGGCGATGCAGATCAGTCAGAAGATTGCGGAGATAAACGCCACAATTCTAAAACTGAATGAGCTTCGCTCAAAAGGATACCTTGCCCCCGAAATACATCAGTCCCAAGTCAGAGAGATGCAAAAGCAGCTCTGCACACTCAAAGAAGATCGGCAGGATCAATTCGAGTCCCGAATACTTACAATGCTCCAAGATGTGCGGAAACTAAAATCTCTGATTGACGAAATAGAAGAACCCTTGGATGAGTTCGATGAGAAGCTTTTCGAGGAAATTATCGTAGAAATGGCACTCAATAACGCAGATGAATTGACCATCACTCTGCTCGGCGGACTGAAATTCACTGAATTGATATAGGAGAAACCGCAATGAAAAAGACACGCTTTATTCCATACGGATACACCATCCGTGAAGGGCGAACGGTGATTGAACACACCGAAGCCGAAATTATCCGAGAAGTCTTTGATGAGTACATCAAGGGCGCTTCCCTCAAAGAGATAGCGGAGAGCCTCACGCAGAGGAAAATCCCCTATACCGAGAAGACGGATACATGGGATAAAGCGAGAATTGCAAGAATTATCGACAACACAAAGTACATCGGGGACGATGAATACGACCCAATCATCGATGAAGATACATACGAGGGTGCGGTATCCATGAAAGCTGCACGGCAGCGCAATACCGTACAAAGAGAATGCGAAGGCATCGCCCTGCTCCGCAACAGAGTCAAATGTGCCGATTGCGGAAGCCCGATGCTACGCAGAGTCTGCTCGAAACGACAAATCAATGAAAGCTGGACCTGCCAAAATGCAGAGTGCGGAAAGAGACTGCGTATCAGCGACGGCGACCTCCTACAGAAAATCGCCATCCTCATGAACCGCATTATCGAAAACAGCGAACTGTTGATGTCAAAGCCCAAGATACGGATAGTTGACTCCCCGACGGTTGCAAGCCTGCAACGGCAAGTGGATACCGAACTCGAGAAGGAATACCCGAGCGAGGAATACATTGTCGAGAAGGTTAGTGACATCGCAAGTCAGTTATATAAAGAAACCCAGGCAAAGAAAATGATTGTCGCTCAAATTGCAAGGAAACGAGCCTCAATGATGAAACCCCAGGAAAACTTTAATTGCGATTACTTCTCCGACCTTGTAGACTATGTCACACTCTCAAGTTCGGGGAAAGTCAGGCTCTACACCAAGGTAGGGACAGAAATTACCGAAGGAGAGAATGAATAATGGCAGTAACCAAAATTCCAAAGAAAACAATCACCCTCATCGAACCGAAGAAATCCTTCATAGTAGACAAGGCGCAACATCGTCAAAAGCGAGTTGCAGCATACTGCAGAGTGTCTACCGACAGCGAGGAACAGCTCACATCCTATACCAATCAGATGAAGGTGTATACCGAAATGATTGCTTCAAATAAGGAATGGGAGTTCGCAGGGCTGTATGCCGATGAGGGCATCTCAGGTACGAGAGCAGACAAACGACCTCAATTCCAAAAGATGATTGATGACTGCCACAAGGGTAAAATCGATATGATCATAACAAAATCAGTATCGCGATTCGCGCGAAATACCGTGGATTGCCTTGACTATGTCAGGTCACTCAAAGAAATCGGCGTGGGCATCTACTTTGAGGAACAGAACATCGATACGCTGAAAAGTGATAGCGAATTGTACCTTGTCATATACGCAGGATTCGCACAATCCGAATCCGAAAGCATCAGCAAGAATATTACTTGGACGCACCGAAAGAACTTCGAAGAAGGCAGACCCATCTTTATGTATAACCGAATGCTCGGCTACAAGAAAGGCGAGGACGGTAACCCCGAAATCGTCCCATCGGAAGCAGCAATAGTGCAAAGAGTGTTCGATATGTACCTCTCCGGCAAGTCCACCGATGAAATCTCCGAAATCCTGCAAGGCGAAAACATCGAAATTCCCGGCAAAAAACTGAACTTCAGTAAATCAATGATTATCCGAATGTTGAAAAATGAGAAATATTGCGGAGATGCCATCCTGCAAAAAACGGTGACACTTGACCCAATCTCAAAAAAGCGAAAAGCCAACGAAGGTGAAGCACCCATGTGGCTCGTCGAAAACAGCCACCCCGCCATTGTCAGCCGTGAGATATTCAACAAGGTGCAAGAAGAATCTGCCCGAAGGAAGGCAAAAACACCGCAGTCTGAAAAGATGGCGCTGACCGCATCGGGGAAGTATTCCAAATATGCGCTCACAGAAGTAATGATGTGCGGAGAGTGCGGGAGCAGGTACAAAAGAGTAACATGGAACATCCGAGGCAAGCACAGAATCGTGTGGCGATGCATGAGCCGCCTTGACTATGGCAAGAAATACTGCGCCGACTCCATCACCGTCGATGAGCAGGCACTGCAAAGAGCCATTGTAAGAGCCTTGAATCGATTTAATATCGAAGACGAATCTACCTACCTAATGCTGATGAAATCCACCATCGGGGAAGCTATAGGAATCAACGGCGGCTCAGATGAAATCGATCTGCTCGAAAGAAGAATCGATGCCCTTAATAAGCGTATGCTTGACCTTGTAACACTGAGCGTTCAGGAAGATAGTGATGCCGAGGACTATGAAGATGAGTTCAAAAACATCTCCGTGCAAATCGAGCAACTCTCGGGGCGCATCACGGCAATTAGAGAAAGTGAAAGTGAGGACGGAGAACTTCAAGCGCGGATTAAGGAAATCCAGGACACCATTGACAAACGAAAAGACAATAAAGATACCTATGATGACTCAATCGTCCGGCAGATGGTAGAATGTATAAAAGTCTACCATGACGGCAGACTGCAAATCATACTTGGCGGCGGATATGAACTTGAAGAATACCTCGAAAAATAAAAACAGCAAGCAGCGAATAAGCCGTAGTTGCTTATTCGCTGACTCTATTAATCAATGCTTTCGTTATTATCGCTTTCTTCATCTTCGCCAAGCTGTCCGATAACGAAATTCTCAAAGGTTTCGGAATCGTCAAAATCCTCATTTTCGTCCGGTTCAATCCAGAGAGAAACATCCCGAGCATAGAGTTTGTTCATGAATAGTTTGCCCGCATTGCTTTTCCTTTTTCCGTTATATTCTAAAAGCATCGCTTCGGCAAAGCCCATTGACCCCTTCCGGCGCTCCCTGGCGGTACGAGTCAGTTGCTTAATGGAAACAGCACCGAGTTTCTCGCTGAACACCTCATCCTTTAACTGATCTTTATACACCACGCAAAGCTTGGTAACTGCATTCATAATGTTGGCGGAGAAAGAATTGGAGTCTCCCTCCCATGTGCCGATGATCAGGCGAAGAACACGGTTGAGAACCTGGTATCCGTATTTGGAGTAAATAGCCTCCAAAGTGGATACAGCACAGATGTGCCCCGGCGCTCTCTTGGCAGATATCTTCAAACCGTAAGACTCCACCAAATCTCGAATCATAAGCTGTTCTTGGTTCTTAGCCTCCAAGTTCGCTACGAAAATTTCAAAAGGCGCAAGGTTCTTCGCGAATTTCATCTGATTGGCAAAGATATCGGCTTCATGTTCATAGCACAGATCATCATAGATCATGCACCATACAGGAGTTTCGCGAGAGCCGGAAGCAAGTGCAACAATTTCAATGGTATGCTGCCCGTTAAAAACATAATTGATCCCGTCTCTTCGGCTGACCTTTACGGGATTGATTTGAAACAGATCGAAGTTTTCTGCCGTTTTCTCAATACGCGCCTGCGACAGATTCCGTTGATAATCCTGGTTCGAAACCAGGTTTTTGATTGGAATTTTCTCGAAATGAACATTCGGCACAAACGGCGAATAATCATCCATGTTATATATCCTCCACTTCCGACAGCATATCCGCTATCGTATTTCGCAGCTCACGCAAAGCCTGTGCCAAGTCACCTTTAGCCTGGGGAGAAACGATGGTGAGGTCTGCCGTATTCTTTGCCCGTTCAATAGAACTCTTCCATGAAGGAATCGTTAGAGTCAGACTGCTGATTTCCGCATCCGGATCATACTCGGGCATATCCTTCACGGAAGGCCCTGTGGAAATATCTCCCTCGGAATAAACTGTTTTATTCCCTTGCACAACCGGTCGCGTGGCTTTGTAATGCATAAACTCAGCAGGATTTCGATCAATCTTCCGATTGATTCGCCGAAGATCCTGCGGATTTAGTTCCGCCATTTCCAACACATGCTTATGGGCAATCTTGTACTGCCCCGAAAGAATCTTGGGCACTAATTTCGGCTCTTTCTTTCCGATTTCTTCTAACGCTCTCGTGAATATGGCATACTTCTGCACAGTGGCAGCCGACACATTATTATCTTCGGCAATTCTCTGTGCCGTCCAATGGCGGCAAGCCTTGTCCGCATCCTCTTCGTCCATCGTGGATATATCCAGGGTGTGCTGATTTCTCCCCATCTTATTGCGAATTCGGGTAACCAATTTTTCATTCTCGTACTGCATACCAATAAGGAACTTGCGAGTCTCTTCGGTAATGTTTCTTCTTCCGAGTTGATTGGCACATATCCAGGCAACAGCAGCCTCTCGGCACTCAAATTCCATATCCTTTGTATCAAAGGGAATGCTGTGGCGCATACAAATTTCATAACGGTTATGACCGTCCACAATGGTGTCATGCCATACAACGATAGGGTCACGACAGCCGTCATTTATAATATTCTGCTCGAGTTGCAAAAACTCTCTGTGCCGCAGCGGACGGATTAAATGTCTGAATTCTTCGTCTATTTTCAGCCTTTTCAACTCCATTATCGCTCCTCCAATCCATCAATTTTATGGAGAGAACTGAGTGGAAAAACGCCTGCATTTTCTTCTGCTATAATCTCTCCGGTCAGTCTGTATGCGTAAGCGCTATCTAATCCTTCCACCAAGGAGCAAAGTTTATTGACAAATGAGGTGCTGTAAATTTCGTAGGAGTTATCCGGATGCAGCGCAGCCAAATTTACACGATGAGTATAATTTGTTCTCTTGTCCGTTCCTTGGATAGCAAGCATCATAGCTGAAGGGCTGACAAGAAACTGAACATACTTGGGTGTCCCGAGCAAAGTCAGTGTGCTACGATGAATGCGAATACGGTATTTTTTTAAGTCAACCGCTATAGTCACTTGTTGTCGAGTCTGTTCGCTCATGATTTATTTCTCCTTCCGGCAGTGCAACTGTGTTGGCAGTCACAGTTGCTGTCGGACTTTGCCGAACTGCCTTATTTTCCTTGATTGAGTAGATGGCATAGCCATCGAATATGTTCACTAGCATAGACTGCTTGTGCTCATTTAATGTCATACCGAATTGGTTCTGCCAACCAATCGGATATACCGGTGTCCTTGATGTCGTTGATTTAGCACCTTCCGCATCATATGTACGCTGATACACCTCAGTGGATGTTAAATCAAATGCTATCAGGTATTCGCCATTAGCACGGATGATATTCCCGAGCATCTTATAGCGGTGATCGGGATTCCAATCCATCATGTCAAACATTTTCAGGAAGAACAGCGTACATGTTGTTTGCCTCGGCTTCCTTTTGTCTTGACCAATTGAACACCACTGGAACGACCCTCGTTCATTCTCACCACAGGGACGGAGAGCCAAAATCTTAGTATGAGGATTGATCAGCGCCTGGACATAGTCTGTGTGCGGAAACTTGGTCAAGCAAGCTGAATTCACATAGAATTTGCGGTTATTAAATGTCACCGCAGGCTCACGAATATGAGCAAAGAACTCTCTGCGGACAACCTGGAATTCCTCCAGGTTGAAGTCCGTGCTCATTTCAATCAATTCTTCCTCGTCATTTAATACCGGAATCTTGTGCAGCTCTGAGTCCGCCGGGGGAGCAAAGGCCTCTGTCATTGTCCTTTGATCAGTAATATCATTCATAAACTACCTCCTGAATATCTACGCCCTGCAATTCCTGCGTGATAAAGCTTTTGAGTTCTTCAAATGCCGTTACATGGAGTTTGTTGCCAGTCTCGAAAAGTTGGCCCTCCAAACGGAGCATCCAATCTTCCTCGCTTTGCCGCTGAAGTTCCGTTATGGACTTCTCCTGTGCATAGAACTGCTTACCAAAGGAACTTGTCCATGATTCGGGAATTGCACGAATGCGCTTTCCGGATGGCATCAACGGCTGCACATTTATACAGTCTTCTTCGCCGTTTTCTTTAGAAAGCACATTAGGCTTGAAATATGCCTCGGAGTCAACGGTATCAAAGATATAGGCAACTACGCCATCCTGCTCATAGAGAGTGCCTAAAATGCGGTATTTGTATTCGATGTTCCAACCAAGAAGGTTGAACATCGTCTCACTGAAAGCAGCGGTTGGGATTAACCGTGGATATAGAATGCCTTTCTCCGGCTTTGACGCCATGACACTATTACGGTTTTCTTTGGTGGTCGGTCGAATCGCAAGTTTTCGGCTAATGGGATTTATCAGAATCTCAATATAATTCTGTGTGCCGAATTTCCGGACACACGCGGTACTGAACTTGATAAACTTATGATAAATAATGGCGTGAGGCTGACGCGGAGCATCAAAGAACTCGCCGCGGGCTATTTCGAAACCGCGCAGGTCAAAGTCACCTGCTGCCACCTCAAACTGAATTTCTTCCTCCGGATGCGGTTCTTCCTCGGGAGATGAATACACGCTTTTGGAAGCCAGGTAGTAGTCTCCCTCTTTGAATCCTGCCCATCGTGGATTAATGGTGACGAAACCTTTAAGGACGCCGTCTTCTACAACGCGAATTTCGGGAAGGATAGACTTGTTTCCGTACTTAGCGTTATCAAGCATTCTCTGAACCGCAATATAATCGTCGCGGGAAACGATGCCGGGGTGATGATTGCGATATCGGCTTTGTGGTCTTTGACCCCTGTTTTTCTTTGCCTTATGGGTACGGAAGTTTGGCGTAAAGGTTTTGCGAGTGAGGACATCACCGCAATGTCGTTCATTGCGTAGTATTTGAACTATACCGTTGGAAGTCCAGTTGATATTTCCCAAATAGGACTTGCGTCCGAGAGCATTGAAAGCATCGGCAATCTGCTGTGATGAATAGCCGTACAGATACATATAGAACGCAAGTTTAACCGTTGGCGCTTCATCTGGATTCGGAATCAGTGTCCCGTCAGCATCATGCATATACCCGAGCAGTTTGGGAGTCAAAGGGATACCATTGTCCAATCGCATACGCAGAGATGTTTCCATCGACCTGCTTCGTGTGTGTGACTCTTCCTCGGCCATTGTGGCTTGGAAAGACAATGCAAGCTGTGAGTCATCATTCAGTGAAAAAATCCCCTCACTTTCAAAGAAGACTCCGACAGGCGGGTTGCGTTCGGCAAGGTCTCGGACTATACCGATAAAGTCATAGATATTGCGGGCAAAACGGGAAACGCTCTTTGTGATTATCATGTCGATTTTCCCGCGCTTTGCGTCGGAAATCATCTGAAGAAACTGCTCTCGCTTATTCAGAGAAGTGCCGGAGATGCCTTCGTCAGCGTAGATTTTAACGAGCGTCCAGTGAGGGTGCTTGATAACGAAATCCTCATAATACTTCTTTTGCAACTCAAAGGATGTAGTCTGCCGGACATCATCCGTAGAAACACGAACATAGATTGCAACCCTTTGCGGGACATCATTATCGTAATAATCGGCTTGTCTGGTCTCGGGAAAGTAATCATAGTTTTCTGGATCGACCTCAACATAGATGCGCTTTTTGGTCTTTGCCTTGGCTTGCTCTTTTTCTAAGCGTTTCATTTTGTCAATCATGCAGCAGCCTCCTCTCGGAGTCATCATCCGGTAGACTCACCCATCCCTCGGGGAAGAAATCTATGTCCCGCATATCTTCTTGATAATAAGAAGCAAGAGTGAAAATGTCTTCGGAGATAAAGTAGATTCCGACCGGATGCGGCAGCGTTGCAAGGAAGCGAGACATGATTGTAATCTCCTGCGGCTTCTTCGTTACATTGGAAACCTTTTGAGTGATGATTAAATCCACCTTGCCGTCAAGACAATCTTGAAGCAGTCTGCACCACTCGGGTGCATTCTCCATATTGGGGGCAGTTGAGCCTTCATCTATATAGAAGTCAACCAATTCCCACTTCGGACACAACGCCAATGTGTCTACAAACCCTTTCTTGTGAAAATCGAGATAATTCTCATACCTGGTCTGATTAAAGTATCGAATGTAAATGCCCACCTTGTACGGCTTTGACACAAGAGGTCGCTCTCGGCGAATCGTGTGCAGCCATATCAGATGCTCAGCAATCATCTCAGCCCTTTCTGTGTCCCCGTCAAATATCTCTGAAAAGTGCGGTGCAGTTTCTATCTGAGCTAATTTAGCATGAATATCTATCTCGTCCATTTTGGTTATCCTCCCACTTGAGCTATTCAAAATAAGGCTAAGATTATTGTAAATCATGCAAGGCTTAATATCGACTAACCACAGGTCAAGTGCTTAACTGCTGGTTTATCACAGATAAGAAAAAGGTAAAAAAATAAAGTCGGCAGACTGAAAACTGCCAACCCAAAGAGCAAAAAAAGGCAGGTCAAGATTGACCTGCCTTGAAAATCATAGTTGAATTGAATAGATAATTGTCTCCGCTGAAAAGTTGATTGATTTTTCGGAAAACCTTTCAACGAAAACGGCAAAAACAAAAACAGGTCAGACATTGCTGCCCGACCTGTCAAAATAGGTATTCGTCTTTCTTCATCCGCATTGTGGTTTTTAATTCCTTCACGATCTTGATAATGGAATCAATCTCAGCAGGAGAACAATCTGCCAACAAATCGTTAAACTCACCTTGGTATATCCCGTTGACCTCGGGAGTGTTGGTGCGAAGCAGTACATCTGCAGAAACCTGCAATGCTTCAGTTATATATACAAAAGTGGAGAGCCGCAATTTGGTCTTTCCGTTTTCAACCTCACTCATATGCGGAACGGAGATGAATGCTTTTTCCGCCAATTCTGCTTGGCTCATGTTTCGCTGAAGGCGAACATCACGAATCCTTGCACCGATTGCCTTATATCTTGCATCGTCAAGTTCTCTCATGATGCACCTCCCTCATCCGTTTATAGTATATAGATTATTATATAATCTATGCCCGATGTTTGGAATAAGCCGCAGCTGAACACATCGGCTATACCTTATAATAGAAACATCAAATTTTTGGAGGTTTCTATATGCAAATCAACTACATTCTTCTCGGGCAGAGAATCCGTGCGTTCCGCACGAAGAAAGGCATTACCCAAATGGAGCTTGCAGAGCGAATTGATCGTTCTGCCGCCTATATGAGTTATGTGGAGACGGCGTACAAGTTTTGCAGTCTCGACACCCTGGTGAGAGTGGCAAACGAACTGAATGTCTCCACCGATGACCTGCTTATTGACAGCCTTACCAACACAATCAAGGCATCCAATCATGAATTTACCGCAATTCTTTCAGATTGCAGCGACTATGAAATGCGGGTATTACTTGATATTGTTAAGGCAACCAAACAAGCGATGCGTGAATACAAGTATTTAACCCGAGCCAACCGCAGATAAAATTATAGGTTGCTTCCGGCTTCGATGGAACACTCCGAAAGTCAAAGAATAAACCTACAGTTTGCGAAACAACAACTGCATAAACAAACGGTTAAAAGAGCAAACCCTCGAAATGTTCGCTTGCGAATATGATTTCGGGGGTTTGCGAATACATTTTCTCAAATCGCAGGACAAGAATCAAATTGACTGATATACTTATCATCGGAAAGGTGGCACAACTATGATTTATTACACCGGTGACATTCACGGGCAGAAACATGATATAAAACGATTTTGTAAGCGTTTTAATCCCACAAGGGAGGATATCATCGTAATTCTCGGCGATGTCGGTGCTAACTACGGGCAAGACGAAAGAGATGCAGAATTGAAGAATGCACTTGACAAATTGAAGCCCACTATTCTCTGTATCCACGGCAATCATGAAATAAGGCCATGGCATATTCCAACATATAAAACGAAGGAATGGCACGGCGGCACCGTGTGGTATGAGGAAGCCTATCCTTCCGTATTGTTTGCCAAAGACGGCGAGATATATGACTTAGAGGGGTTTCGACACATCGTTATTGGCGGCGCCTACAGTGTGGACAAGTTCTATCGCCTTTCCCGAGGATACGGTTGGTGGTCAGATGAACAACCAAGTGAAGAAATCAAGCAATATGTAGAGCAGCAGCTTAAAGAAAATGCTATCGATGTTGTTCTGTCACACACCTGTCCTTTCAAATATGAGCCTGTCGAAGAATTCCTCCCGGGTATCGACCAAAGTACAGTGGATGACAGTACGGAGAAGTGGCTCGATGTCATAGAAGAAACGACGGACTATATGGCATGGTTCTGCGGACATTGGCACACAAACAAACGAATTGATAAAATGCATTTTCTTTTCCACCAGTTCGAGTCAAGTGAGGAATTACAGAAGATGAAGGTCAACAAAACAAATTTAGAAAGAGAGATGGAAGATGGGTAAGATATTCTTTACCGGTGATCTGCACTTTGGACATGCCAATGTGATTGCTTTTGATAATCGTCCGTTCAAGACGGTTGAGGAAATGGACGCGGAACTTATCCGCAGATGGAACAACAAGGTTGGCAAGGGCGACCTCACTTATGTCCTTGGGGACATGATATGGAAAGCACGAAACGATGACGCTCCGGAGCTTATCAAAAGTCTAAACGGTCAGATCATTCTCATTAAAGGAAATCATGACCGCTTTCTGCACAATGCAAAAGCCAAGGCAGCGCTTGCAGGAATCAAGGATTACGACGATATTTGCGTAAGCTTGGAAGACGGAACGAAGAAAAGAGTTATCCTCTCCCATTATTTCACCCCGATGTACAACGGACATAGATACCATGCAATCCATCTACATGCTCATTCCCATTTTACTGATGAAGCGGATTTTGAGGTTGATTTTGCGAAGCGTCTTAATAGTATCGGATGCCGGAATGAAATCTACAATGTAGGTTGTATGTATTGGAATTACGAGCCTGTAACCTTGGACGAGATTATTGAGCATGGAAGGACAATACGCCCCACCTATGGCGAAAGGTCTGTTGAATATATGGCACAGTTCCCGTGGGAAAAGAATCAAACTGTTAATCCCGAAAACGAGATTAGATGGAATGTGTTCTACCACAACTGCAACAGCCGCAGCATCGAAACCTTCAATGTCTTCGAACACGGTTCATTCCGTGAATATGTGAAGAAGGCCGCTAAGAAGTATCAGAACAAAGAAGACTTTGCCAAGCAACTCCGCAGCGAGGTAATGTATTACTTTTGGTCGAAGTGCGAATGGGAAGTTCTTGTTACCCCATGGATATCTCCATGTGAATCTGAGAAAAAGAAGATAGATGTCTGTTGGCAGATTATGAATAATTGGGATGTGTTTGTCGATTACACATGGGCCAACAGAAAGAAGCTGTGACGATGGGAAGATACTACAGACTAATTTTGAACGATTACTCTGCAGCTTCCTTCACGAGTTTCAGCAAAGACTGCTTCTTCAGAGTTGGATAAGGAGAAGACGATGAGTAAAGATCTTGTGACCATGACTATTGAAATCGACAGAGAGGTATATAATAAAGCAGCCGAACTGTTCAAGAACCTCGGGACAACGATTGAAGATATGACCGTGGGATTTCTCAAATTCTGTGTGATCCCCGAAAACCTGCCTGTGCTCAAGGCATATTTTGGCATAGAAAATGCACCTGCCGAAGCAGGTGCACAAATGGAGTTACATCATAGGATTTTCAAGCAGGTCTTCGATATCGCAACCAAGAACACGGGATAGCTTGTAAAGTGTTTGTGCCTGTGCCTTATCAATGTTGTTGACTTTCTGCTCATACATTTGAATGTTTCGGACTTTGATGCCCGATTGTTCCGCAAGTTCTGACTGAGATAAGCCTCTGCTTTCCCGAATGCGTTTCAGATTGGAATCGCCTTCGGCAGCCTTGTAGAACTCTTCCATCGTATCAATGAAGTTCGTGATATCCATCTCATGATAGACCGAATACATTCCGATAATCTTAGTCAAAGGAATTCGCTCGAAGATATCTTTGAATCTGCGGCCGCAGTACCATTGATATTCTGCAAGCGCCCAACCTGCCCGATCCTCGGGAGAGCATTCCTCAGAGTTGGTAGGCTTCGGAAGTTCCTTTCTGCCGTATGCTTTCAGGATAACCGCACGGGCAAGTTCAACACCGGACATACCTGCAACATAGGCAGGATTGCCGCGCTCA
>CAZYXN010000061.1:0-16450 GCA_964651105.1 uncultured Muribaculum sp.
AAAAACCGGTGAAATCACGGCGCTGACAAAATATATCGATTATGCATAAAAGTATCGGAAGCGTATTACTATACGCTTCCGATACTTTTATGGTCACTTTTTATGGATAAGATATGTCTGTGACAACAATTGAGACAGAATCCCGGTCGTCGGTTATTATGCGTATCCATACATCTGTTTTTTCTTCACGCAGAACCTCAATGCTTTTTATTGGCGCTTCATTGCCGTTGATTTTTAATTTCGCGTTGTCAGTATAGTCAGCATCGTTGTATGTAAGGATTGTCTCTTCACCGGTTATCAGGCTTGCGAATTTTATTTCCGAATCGCTTTTGTTCACAAGGATTCCTCCGTCATCGTAACGCATGGCCACGTATTTGGAGACAAATCGTGTCGAGCTGTCTGTGATAATTTCCTCTTTTGCTTCTTCTTCCGGATTTCTCAGCTTCCATCCGATGTCATCATTTTGGTGGTTGCATGCCGATAAGGCAATTGCTACAATGACCGAAAGTATGTATTGATTTGTCATGGGTTGATTATAATTATGAGTTTCCCGCAGCTTTTAGATGTTGTAAATCTAATCTCATGTTTGCCGTCTGATAAAGTCGATGTCGCCACTTCTCCGCTTACTTCTTTTTTATCAATCCACCATCTTGTGTCCGTTGGAAGATATGGAGAAGCCAGATTTATTATCGGATCAGAATGTTTGGAATATGTATGTTTCAGCGGTTCAGGTTTCTTCGATGATTCAACGCCATAAGGTTTGCCTATAAGATTCCCCCATAGATATTCTGCTATTTCAGGGTTGGTGACAAATGGATTTACATTTCCTTGAACAAGACATATTTCTTTGCATCGAAGCAACTCGTCATTATCTACCGGATCTTCGCGATGCCATTTAAGATACAGATTGATAGCTTCAGTGCTAAGGGTGGGATAAGGATTGTTGTCGAAAAAGAAACTACCCCAGTCAGTCCAAAGATTGACCGGATAGAGTGTTGTGACATAGAATATACTGCGTGCAATGTTACCCTTTAGGTCTTGATGTGGTTCAATGGCTTGAATTAAATCATTGCGGAACATTGAATATCCTATCGCCGCTCCTCCATATAGTTTGTCAGAAGTTGAGATTGGAGCAAACGGAAGGGAGCCTCTATCAACGGCTATTGTTGCTTCGGTCAAAACAAGATTATGTAAATCCATCGATACTTTGTTGGATTCCAATGTGGACACGCTCATCCATTGTGGAGGGATCACATATGATATTTCCGATTGGTCAGCTGTAAGAAGAGAATTAGTGATTCCGTCAATGATATGTCCATCTTCCGTCAAGTACAATTCACGAAGAGATTCTAATGGATGTGACCTATATATTTCAGGCGTGCAGTGTATACGGAATGCGTTTTTCAATGCCGTTCCAGCTCTACCTCGGGCATAGTCCATTATATCACAATGTGATGGCGTAGCTGTCAGTGCTAATACAGCCAAAATTCCATAGAATCTCTTCATAGGATTGAAAAATGATTGATTATAGGCAAATATAATGGATATATATTGAAAAACAAAGAAAATCCGATAATTTTTTGCTTACATGAAAATTGTCTGTTCCGGATTTCTCCTGATACCGCGACTTGATTATTTGCCGATGCAGCTGTAGATGAATCCTTCTTCGTGTAGTTCTGCCGGATCATATATATTTCGACCGTCAACGATGATATTTCCTTTCATCGCACGACGAACAACAGCCCATGACGGCAAACGGAATTGTTTCCATTCCGTCAATAAAGCGATGGCATCGGCATCTACCACAGCATCATACATGTCGGTCGCATACTCTATGCGGTCGCCGATGCGTCGGCGAGCTTCGTCAACACTTACCGGATCATAAGCTCTCACTGCTGCTCCGGCGGCCAGGAGTTTTTCAATAACGACAAGAGATGGCGCTTCGCGCATATCATCTGTTTCCGGCTTGAACGACAAACCCCACATTGCAATTCGTTTTCCTTTCAGATTCCCCCCGAACGCTTTCTTCAATTTGTCAAACACAATTGATTTCTGACGTTCATTTACATCTTCGACAGCACGAATGATGGACATGTCATAACCGAACTCTTTGCCGGTATTGATCAATGCTTTCACATCTTTCGGAAAGCATGAGCCTCCGTAGCCGCATCCGGCATATAGGAACTTATTGCCGATTCTGGCATCAGTGCCGATACCCTTGCGAACCATATTGACATCGGCACCGACAAGCTCACACAGATTAGCAATGTCGTTCATGAAAGAAATACGGGTCGCGAGCATCGAATTGGCCGCATATTTGGTCATTTCAGCCGATGCTATATCCATGAATATGACCCTGAAGTTATTGAGTAAGAACGGACGGTACAAACGTTCCATAACTTTTCGGGAGCGATCGCTTTCTATTCCGATTACAACTCGGTCGGGTGACATGAAATCTTTTATCGCCGCTCCTTCTTTTAGAAACTCGGGGTTTGAAGCGACTTCGTAATCAACGCTGACTCCACGCAGAGCGAGTTCTCGGTCAATTACTCCTTTTATCTTGCGCGAAGTGCCTACCGGAACCGTACTTTTGGTTACCAAAATAGTGTACTTTTTGATATTTTGTCCGAATGTTCTGGCTACATCGAGCACATAACGAAGATCTGCCGATCCGTCTTCATCAGGAGGTGTTCCTACGGCGCTGAAAACGACTTCGACATCATCGAGGCAGTCGGTTAAATCGCATGTGAAATGCAATCGTCCTTCAGCTGTATTGCGTTTGACAATATCGTCCAGTCCGGGTTCATAAATGGGAATAATTCCTTGCTTTAGCCGATTGATTTTGTCCTTGTCAATGTCAACGCATGTCACGTCAATGCCTACTTCGGCAAAACAAGCTCCTGATACGAGCCCGACATAACCTGTTCCAACGATAGCTATCTTCATATTTGCGTACTTGTTACAATTATGCAAAAGTACGTAAAAATCCTCGTTATGGCAAGTAATAGTTTTTCAATACACTGTAACGGTCATCAATCTCAAATATCCATGGATCTCCTGTGGGGATTTCGGTCTTCATTATTTCTTCCGGCGAGAGATGAAGAAGCATCATCGCCAATGCTCTCAGGCTGTTTCCATGTGCCGATATCAGAACCGTGTCATAATGTTGAAGACGAGGCATGATAATCTCCTCCCAACACGGACGTACGCGTGCGATTGTGTCTTTGAGCGATTCAGTCAAAGGGAGATTTTCATAGCTTAGAAATGTGTATCGCGGGTCATTGCCGGGATATCGCGTGTCGTCAAGAGTGAGTTCAGGAGGAGCGATGTCATAACTGCGCCGCCATATGTGTACCTGCTCATCGCCATACTTCCTGGCGGTTTCCGCTTTATTGAGCCCTTGTAACGCTCCATAATGCCGTTCGTTAAGATGCCAGTCTTTAATTAACGGCACCCAATTGCGGTCAAGCACGTCGGCGGCAATCTGAAGTGTATGAATAGCGCGTTTAAGATAGGACGTGAAGAAGAACTCTGGCAGCAGTCCCGCAGCCAATAATTTTTTACCGGCGTTACGGGCCTCTTCCTTTCCTTTATCGGAGAGCTCGACATCTGTCCATCCCGTAAATCGGTTTTCAAGATTCCATTGACTCTGTCCGTGTCGGAGTAATATCACATGTTTCATCGTCAGTCAAATTATGTTGTTATAAGTCGTTTTAATATGTTTAGTTCATTGACATCATCATTATTCCGTTGCGGTGGAACGAAGCGTTTATTTCAGTTTCAGGCATGAAGGCTTTCATGTCGGAAAAATCAAGATGTTTTATTATTTGATAGTCAAGAGCGGCCTGTGGAGCAAGATTGCAAGCTATCTTTTGTGTATCAAATCCCGGGCCTTTCATGTCTTTGAGCGCCGCAGCAAGAATCATGTTTATGACACCGAACTGCTGGGAGCAGAACATTTCCATTTCAGATACACCTATATGGCTCATCAATATCGCCTGCGCGATGGGGTAGGTGCCCGGTGTTATATCATTGATCAAATCGTTTAGAAACCGTTCAATCATGGGGCAATCCATCAGCTGTAAGGATTCCTCGGCCAGTTTCTTTCCAAGTCTTCGCGTTAAATCCCGCGAAATATAGTCGGTTTTGCATAGCCACACCTCTTCGTCAGCCTGGAGGATACGGTCATAATCGTCATCGGCCGCAGCCCGATATGCTTGTATTGATGCAATACTGTCACTGTAGGCAGCTTGTCTTGAAACGGCCATCACATATTGTTCGAGAGTGGATTCATTTGCAATCAGGTTGACGTTGGAAGCAGATTCAAGACCGTTGGAGAATGAAAATGTTCCTACCGAATGTTGAGATTCGCTCATTTCGAGCAGTCTCATTAATGTTATAATCTCTTTGCTGCCCATAATCGTCAAGTATAACAGATGAATAAAAATTTCAGCCGATGTCTCTTTAGAACATATAATACGGTTCCGGCTATATTACTTTAACAATTTAACATTGAAAAAGGATTGAGCAAGTGAAAAAAATACTAAATTTACATTATGGAAAAGATTATAAAAATGAGATTGATATCGGCTATAATATTGAGTGTATTCAGCATATTGCAGGTTTCGGGACAATGGGCATTGCCTCACATCTCCGTAGCTCATGTAAGAACTGAACCGCGACATGGAGCGGAAATGTCAACGCAGGCATTGATGGGAACTCCCTTAAGAGTAGTAAACAAGACTGATAACGGCTGGATGGAGATTGAGATGCCTGACGGTTATAGGGGATATGTTATTTCCAACTCATTGACATTTCTTGACGATGACGCGATGGCCGGATGGCGGGAAAAGAAACGTCTTTTTGTAACAGCATTCTCCGAAGTGAAAATTTACAATGACACAACCAGTCTGCGAGAAATGGTGACTGACGCGGTCGCGGGAGATATAGTAGAGGGAACTCTCGGAAAACACTGGAGCAGAGTGACGCTTCCTGACGGTAGAACGGGATGGATTAAATCGGACGATGTCTCTCCGCTTGAATCAGTATATCTGGAAGATGCATCCTCATTCATAATAAATATGGCCCGGCATCACGCAGGTTCTCCGTATCTGTGGGGTGGATTGTCAAGCAAGGGTATGGATTGTTCGGGTCTTGTAAAAATGACTTTTTACAATGCAGGGCGAATATTGCTTAGGGATGCTTCGCAACAGGCAAAAACAGGCGCTCCGGTTTTGCCGAATGAATATGTCAAAGGTGATTTGGTCTTTTTCGGAAATTCATCAGGAAAAATAAATCATGTAGGGATTTATGATTCCGACGGATATTTTATTGAATCGTCGGGTATGGTGAAACGAACATCTTTAAAAGATAAGCCGGGATATATATGCGCTCGCAGAATTCTTGGGAATGAAGGGAGTTATGGCATAATCTCAATAAACAGCCATCCATGGTATTTTTAATCAAGAAATGAGTTATAGATTGAATCTATACGGTTTTCAATAGCATTGTTTAGTTCTATATCCGCTTTTCGTTCAGCCGGGATTTCAAATTTTAAAGGTTGGGTTTCCGGAGCTTTTGTCGCAGGAACTGGTTTTTTGTCCACATTTTTCTTTTCCGAAGGATGTCTGTAGCCTTTGCGGCTTACAAATCCGGAAGAATGATATTTTGATGCGTAATATCGCTCATCAATGTGACTTATAATAACTCCTTTGCTTGATGATGAATGAATAAAACGTCCGTCGCCGATATACAGTCCTACATGAGATACCCTTGTCTTGTCTCTTCCCGTGCAAAAAAACAACAGGTCGCCGGCATTAAGCGATTTTTTGCTGATAGTTTTGCAAAAACGCTGTTGTTCCGCTGAATTTCGCGGTATTTTTATTCCAAGAGCCTTATGATAAACTTTCATTGTAAGTCCGGAACAGTCGGTGCCTGAATAGTCTTGTCCCCCATACCGGTATGGGGTACCAAGCCATGTCATTGCCTCCTCGACCAGCAATTTTTCATCGCCTTTAAGTTTCTTGGTATTGATATTTTTCTGATTTATTACTATGGCGGCAGATGGATTCTGTGTTTTTGCAGCATGACGTGAACTATGGCACGCCGCCATTGAAAGCGTCAATAAAAACATAACAGGATACAGATATATCTTAGCAGCTTTGACCATAGCAATACAAAATTAGCAACTTCGAATTACTATGCCAATATTACAGATGACAAAAAATCTTAAAAAGAGGTGTCTTTATTTTAACTTATTACCGTGCAATAGATTTATTTCGGATCAGATGGTTTATTCTTATGACGCGATGTCATAATGTAAATGGCGCTGAATATGCCTAATCCTACAAGAGTAAGTGCCTGTAGGCTCCAGCATACAATTGTGTATGCGGCTGCCTCATTATTGCCGATTCCATATAGTCCTAAGGCGAACATTACAGCAAGGTTCCATGGTCCGAGACCGCCGTTGGATGGCACAGCCATGCTGCATGAACCAAATACAAACACTACGAGTCCCGGAATAAATCCATATGCAAGTTCAGGATTGATGAGCAACTGCCGAGTGAAAGGGAATGCATAGAAGCATACATATGTCTCCATGAAATAGCAAATCCATATTCCGAAAGTCAATACGATGTAAAGAGCTGTTCCTTTCATATGAAAAAGAACCGCAAAACCTTCCCACATCCGTCTAATGCTCTGATTAACGCCTTTTATAAATTTTGTGTGTTTGAAAAATCGGTCGAGACCTATCAATAATGCTATAATTAAAGCAATCCATACCAAAATCATCCCGTCAGATAAGACGGCTTCCAATTCCTCGCCTATTTTATAATGATCAAGAAAACGGTCTATTGCAGGACGCGCGACAAATATTGCCAGAATTATCAACATCAGAATCATAACTCCGTCAGAGGCTCTGTCACCGATATCCGTACCAACCACAGTAGACAATTTGCAGTTTTCACGTCGGGATATGTACACGCATCTCCATGCTTCGCCAAGATAAGGGAATACAAGATTTAGCGCATATGCGCCAAATATGGAGACGCATTCGGCAATAGCCGGTATGCGAGGAATTCCTGCAGCTCTTAACTGGATGCCCCACCGTATACCTCGAATAATATGAGAAACAACAGTAATGCCCATCATCATGACGATAAAACGCCAATCCACTCCTTGATTGATAATATCAGACACTTGCCTTATGTTCACTTTATGAAACAGCCATAATATCAGACTGGCTGAGATAGCTAACGGAACCGCAATTTTTACAATTTTGGCCATAATCGCCATCCCTTTGTGTTTCTGAGAGGATGTGCCGTCAGTATTTTGAAATGATGGTGTCATAATATTAAACAACGCCAACCTGTATCAATTGGATTGCTCAGAATGCAGATAAATCTGATAAATCCTGTTGATACAGGTTGGCGCCGATGAGATTTCTCTCTGACTCAGTTATTTCTTTTTAGTTGATTTTTCAGTCGTGTTTTTACCTTTCAAAAGACGGAATCCGGCTTGCATTCCGTCGTAACTTTGCAGAAGTTTGTTTAGTCCTGAGATGGTCGAATTGCCTGTAAGTTTCGATGCGGTATTTATGAGAGTCATCAATTTTGAGATGTCAAAAGTGATCGTCAATGTATTGGCTGCCTTTGAAACTGCAGCATCCATTGTGCCGATATTCATTTTGAACGCCTTAAAATGGAATGTCATAAAACCGTCTTTGTCTGATTTTGTCAGATTGCCGGACAATGAACCCCGCGCCAACTTCATTGTAAACGTGCTGTCAGATTCCACGGTCAATATCATTTTATCGAATCCGGCTGTCTTATAGTATGGAGCCAGCTTGTTTTCGACTGTAGCCGCTGCGGCCGCGCCACCGGCTTTTTTCAATAAGTTGTCGCTTTTAAATGATACAGCAGGGGCGGAATAATTCCATGTGCCTACAATATCGGCTGGCGTAATCTTATCGCTTCCGAGAATATTGCTCACGAGCGAACCCACAGTTCCGCTTCCGAGAATATCGCCTAATGAAGTGCCGGAAGAGGTTGAAGTTGAATCGGGCGAAGCTCCTTTGAGGAGATCTCTGAGGTTGAATGACTGAGCCGACATAACTGAAGAGGCGGCAATACATATAAACAAAACAAGGAATATCTTTTTCATATGTTATAATAAAATTATATTTCCAAAAGATTCAGGCACATCGAAATCAGGAGAGGGCGTGTCAATATGTCTCCATGAAATAAAGTGAGGCTGCATGGTGCCGGATGCGCATTTGTAGAAATTTCCCTTTACCGTTACCGGTTTTCCATCATATTTTATTCCGATGCATTCAAGAGGTATGCTTACGATTATATTCCACATGAACAGTCCTTCAAGTTCCTGGAATGGTCGGTTGCCGCATGATGCATATACTGAAATCTTATTTATAAAGTCATCTCCAAGAGTTTTCTTATTTCCCGGAATGCCATATTGGGCGTTAATTGTTCCGATGCAGTTAAACATCAGAGCATAGTATTCCTGATTGTCAATTAACGGCTGAATGTATACCCCGACACTTGAATCTTCATATACCGGCGTATTCGGTTTGTAGTTTACTGCACGCAAGTAATTGCTCCTGACGAAAAAATCTATATAGAGTTTTTCAGTCGTATGTATAAGCGAAACAGTCGTCAGCGGATGATAAGGGAATTGTTTTCCCCAATCAAGACAATCGATGGTCTGACGTATGCCTTGCCCCTCTATTGTCTGAATGAGTTCGTCAAAATCAGATTCATTTAAATCTTTTACCAGAGGGATACTGATAGAGTCGTGGTTGTTGGTCATGGAGTAAAATAGTCTTTAAGTCCCATTATAAGCCCGATAAGCGCCATTATCAGCAGTATTGAGCCTATAATACGATTGATTAGCCACAAGGATCTCACATTAAAATGGGATTTAACCTTGCTAATGAAGTAAGTTATAGTGAACCACCATAGTAATGCCCCGCCAAAAATTGAGGCATAGCCGGTGATATAATGGTAATGCCGGAATTCCGGCAGCAGAAAATTGAATCTCGCAAACAATCCGATGATAAAGAACAGAATAAGTGGATTGGAAAATGTGAGCAGAAATCCTGATACGATATCTTTCCATCCTGATACCGGCGTTTCTGCGGGAGTGGACAACTGCCGTGTCGGATTCTTCCGAAATAGCACCAATGCGAATGCCGCCAATACTACCGAACCGATAATCTGAAGAATAAACTGGTTGGTTTCGATGAAGTCGGTAATGAAAGAAAGTCCCAAACCAGTAAGCAGACAATAAACCAAATCACTTACCGCCGCCCCGATTCCGGTATAAAAAGCAGGATGCCGTCCTTTATTCAATGTCCGCTGTATCACGAGCATACCTATAGGGCCCATCGGGGCCGATATAAGCACCCCAATCGCAATACCGCGTATGATGACATATAAAAGTGACTCCATTAATAATTATTCAGTTCGGAATTGTGTGCAAACTTACAAAAAATCTATGTAAATGACTAATAAAATGCCTAAATCTGCGATAAATAGGCGTTAGTAGTTATGGTGTTCTCTACGTGCCGCATCAAGGCGGAGCAATATAAATAATAAGAATGTAAATCCCCATAGAGAAGACCCTCCATAGCTGAAAAACGGCAAAGGGATACCGATCACCGGACATAGGCCTATTACCATTCCGACGTTTATGGCAAGATGGAAAATAAGAAAAGACGCGACGCAATAGGCATATACGCGAGAGAATGTGGTCGGTTGCCGCTCTGCCAGCCCTATAATGCGAAGAATTAATGCCAGGAATAAAATCAGGACTATTGTGGTGCCGATGAATCCTTCTTCTTCTCCGATTGTGCAAAAGATGAAATCGGTATGTTGTTCGGGAACATATTTTAGTTTTGTCTGTGTCCCGTTGAGGAATCCTTTGCCAAACAGACCGCCTGAACCAATTGCAATCTTAGACTGGTTTACATTATATCCGGCTCCACGTAAATCCTCCACAATCCCAAGAGACACTTTGATGCGTTGCTGCTGGTGTGGCTGCAAAACATCATTAAATACTTTATTGACCGAAAACATGAATGCAATCGCGATGACAGCAGCTCCGACAGTGATAATGATTTTTTTTACCGGGCCTCGGAACAACAGGAACAGACAATATAATAAGGCGATTCCAATCACACTCAAGAAGAAAATCTCACCTGGGATTACTATTCCGCATATGTCGGCGATCCATGCGGCGATTCCGGTACTGAGAAACCAGAACAATAATGTCCGTGCTCCCCAAATCACTTTGCAATATATCGCCATCATTGATACTATGATAATCTCAATCATAATGAATACCGAGACCTCGCCGGTAGGTATTCCCATTATCATATTTTCGGAATATTTTACAATCGTGACAAAGAACACTATGGCAAACAGAGCCGCCGTCAATACCAGACCGCTCATTCCTTCACGGTAAAGCACGAAAAATAGAGCGAGATAGGCAAGTGCGGAACCTGTCTCCTTCTGGGCCAATATAAGCACAATCGGCAAAAAGATGATAAGCAAGGCTTTCAGATAGCTTACTGGGCTTGAATTGAGCGAGAAATTGTAGGAGGAAAATAATTTGGATAACGCTAAAGCGGTGGCAAATTTCCCGAATTCAGCCGGTTGCAGACTCATGGGACCTAATACAAGCCATGATCTTGAACCTTTAATGTCTGGAGCTATGAAAATTGTCACTATCAATAGCAGGATCAATATTATATATATTGGATAGGCGTAGGCTTCATAAATACGGAAATCAATCAACAGGATGACCAATGCGGCGACTATGGCGCATCCGACCCATCGAATCTGCTTCCCTGAAAATTCTTCAAAAGAGAATATTGAAGCGTTGTCAAAGTCATAACTTGCCGAATAAATTGACACCACTCCGGCGATGAGCAGCAACAGGTATATTATGACTGTCGGCCAGTCGATATTGCGTAATACTGAAGTGTTAGTGTTTTTTGACTCCACTGCTTATGATAGTGTTTGAGTTTAACATACGTTCTTCAAGATATTTTCGTTCCGGAGCTATCGTATCGGTAAGATATTTTTCCATCATCAATGAGCCGATAGGCACACCGTAGGTAGCTCCGAATCCGGCATTCTCGACATATACGCATATTGCAATTTTAGGCTCGTGATATGGTGCGAATCCGATAAATGCTGAATGGTCTTTTCCATGCGGGTTTTGAGCTGTTCCGGTTTTTCCGCATACTTCAATATCTTTAAGATTGGCTAAACGGCATGTTCCTCCTGTCACAGCCATGCGCATTCCTGTGGCTACCTCTTCAAAATATGAATGATCGATAGTCGGGTATCTTTTTTGGAGATATTTATCGGGAATGACTGTGTCTTGAATGCTTTTGACGACATGAGGAGTAATGAAATGCCCCCTATTGGCTATGGTAGCACACAAATTGGCTATCTGTAGGGGTGTGGCTGTGACTTCACCTTGTCCGATTGCAATTGAGATTATGGTATTTGCGCTCCAGTGATTTTCGCCATACCAGCCGTTATAGTATTTTGCATTAGGAATGAATCCTCGTGATTCTCCTGGAAGGTCTATGCCAAGTGTATATCCATACCCCAGTGAAACGAGATGTTTTTTCCATACCTCAAACGCTTCAGCTACTGAACCGTATTTCGCTTTATGTCCGTCGAGCATAGCTTTCAGTCCCCAGCAGAAAAACGCATTGCATGATGTCTGCAATGCCGGCTGCAATGTAATCGGCGAGCCATGACCATGGCAGCCCACGCGTAGTCCGCCACTTATAAATCCGTGATAGCACGGATAGGCTGTCGAGAGGGTGATGATTTCCTCTTGCCTTAAGATGAGGCCTTGCGACGGCTTGAATGTAGACCCCGGAGGATAAGCGCCTTTTAACGCACGGTCAAATAGCGGTTTATAGAAATCGTTGATTAGGGCTCTATAGTTTTTCCCTCGTTCACGGCCTACAAGCAATTTGGGATCATATGTGGGGCTGCTGACAAAAGCAAGAACTTCTCCTGTTGCAGGTTCTATGGCAACAATGGCGCCAATCTTATTTTTCATAAGCTGTTCGCCATATTGCTGTAAGTCTATGTCGATACTTAGCGTTATATCACGTCCGGATACAGGAGGGATATCATGGGCTCCGTCCTCATATCGTCCTTGGATACGTCCATATGCATCACGATACAGAATCTCCACTCCTTTTTCTCCACGGAGATATTCTTCATAGCTTTTTTCCACACCTAAATCTCCGCAATAGTCTCCCGCTGTATAATAAGGGTCTCGCTCGATATCTTTCTGGTTTACTTCTCTGATATTGCCGAGCACATTGCCGGCTGTAGAGGTGACGTATTGGCGAAGAATTCTTTGCTGAATAAAAAATCCGGGAAACCTATAAAGTTTTTCGGCAAGACGGCCGTAATCACGGGCTGATATCTGAGCAATGAACTTCTGAGGAGTGTAGGAGGAATATCCGGGATTCATACGCCGATCTTTCATGTCGATGAGGCGTTTGTGGAATGCATCAACAGTGATCCCAAGCGTATTACAGAAATCGAGAGTGTCAAATTCCTGTACATTTCTTGGAATCATCATCACATCGTAGGCCGGCTGATTATAGACGACCAATTTGCCGTTTCTGTCGCGAATCATCCCTCTTGATGGATATAGGGTTTTTCGCATGAAAGCGTTGGAATCGGCGAACTGCTTGTAGTTGCTATCCATCACCTGCAGATTGAATAACCGCAAAATGTAGATAATCACAATCAGGACGATGAACCCGCCTATTATATATTTACGCTTTTCAAGTTCGTAATCTTTTCTCATAGTTTAAATTATCTCCTTTGTGATAAGATGCTGTCTAATCCAAGCAAAAGGAGAAAAGTGAGCAGCGTGCTACATATTATACGTAACAGAAGCTGTAGAATGTTGAAAACTGAAAATGATTCGATAAGGAAGATAATCGCACAATAAAGCAGGACAAAGGTAAACAGATATTTGGAGTATGCTTCAATGCCGAGAGAACGTATTGACGGTTCCGGAATAGTGAGTTCATCTTCTCTGGGGAAATACCAATGGAGAATGCTGTGGCGTGACATTGCAGTTATGGTGCAAGCAAGCGCGTTCATGCCTTGAGTGTTGGCAAAGATATCGACTGTCAGACCGGTAATGAAGGATAGTGTAAGAAGCCAGTTGGTTGATATGTTAACCGGAAGATGTATGATGAAATAAATGAATACGAATGGCACAGCAACTCCGAACAAGCATATATTATTGAAAACTATTGCTTGCAGGAGTATCAGAACAATGAATAGAAGCAGAAATTGTAATATTGTTTTTGTCATCAAATTTTATCGTTTCAATCGTTTTCTTCTCCTTCGCTTATGCTATTAAGCTCATCAATCATATCATTTGTAATAACACGGACAGTGCTAAGTCGATAGAAATCAGTAAACAATTTTATACGCAAAGCATAAAAATTATCATCATGTTCTTTCGCGTGGCTTAATATCGTTCCGACAGGGATGCCAGGAGGAAATACGGCAGAATAACCGCTTGTAACAATTGTGTCGCCTTTCTTGAATTTTTCATGACGTGGCATTTCCTCAAGCACAGCTTCATCAGGGCTTTTCCCGTCCCATACCAAAGAGCCGAAATATTCACTCCCTTTAATTTTGCAAGAGACTCTCATTTTGGGGTTCAGGAGGGAGATTATACGAGATGCGTGATCGCCAACGACATTGACGACTCCGACCACTCCATTCTGGTCGACGACCCCCATTTCAGGTTTTATTCCGTCGAGACGCCCTTTTTCAATTGTGATGTAATTGTGCCTGCGAGTAATGCTATTGCTTATTACATCGGCAAGTATGAAGTCGTATTGAAATTTGACAGTGTCGTTCATGAGAGAATCAAATGAACTTTCAAGTTCATATCTGTTCAATTTTTTCTCAAGATCAAGAAGGGTGGCTTCGAGTCGGGCATTCTGAGCCTGCAGATCGTCATTGATGTCACGCAAATGGAAGTATGATGTCACATTCTCGGCAGTCCCGTAAACAGAGGCGGAGATTCTGTTGGCTGATGTCAAAAATATGTGATGCTGGTATGGATTGTTGCGAAACAATAATACACAGCTCGCAATCACATATATTGCGAACATAAGCCACTTGCTGTATTTAATTAAAAAATCGAGAAGGTCACGCATAATCTTTGTTGCGGCATACATTTACCTATCAGGGAGTGCCATGATAAACATAGCACTCCCGGCAGGATGTAAATTATGATAAAGATTATCGAATCAAGAATTTGAACTTGTTGATATTCTTTAGAGCCACGCCTGTTCCGCGAGCGACTGCAAGAAGCGGATCCTCGGCGATATGGAACGGAATTCCGATTTTGTCAATAAGACGTTTGTCAAGTCCGCGAAGCAACGCTCCTCCACCGGCAAGCCAGATACCGTTGCGCACTATATCGGCGTACAGTTCAGGCGGAGTCTGTTCAAGAGCGCTTAGTACAGCCGCCTCAATCTTGGAAATGGATTTTTCGATACAGTGCGAAATTTCCTGATAACTTACAGGTACTTCCATCGGAAGGGCTGTCATCTGGTTCGGACCGTGTACGATATAATCCTCCGGCGGATTTTCAAGTTCGGTAAGTGCTGAACCTACATTCATTTTAATTAACTCGGCGGTGCGTTCGCCAACCTTTATGTTGTGGGCTCTTCGCATATGCTCTTTTATGTCTTCCGTAAGGTCATCGCCTGCAATCTGAATACTCTTGTTGCTGACGATTCCACCTAAAGATATGACGGCGATTTCCGAACTTCCTCCACCGATATCGACAATCATGTTTCCTTCTGGAGCCTGGACGTCAAGCCCGATGCCAAGGGCGGCTGCCATAGGTTCGTAAATCATATATACGTCACGTCCTCCGGCATGTTCCGACGAGTCGCGCACCGCACGGATTTCCACTTCAGTAGAGCCTGAGGGGATTCCGACAACCATACGCAGGGAAGGTGAGAACCATTTGCTTTTTGTACTAACTTTTTTTACGAGTCCGCGAATCATAAGCTCTGCGGCATTGAAGTCGGCGATTACGCCTTTGCGCAGTGGACGCACGGTGCGGATGCCTTCCGGCTCTTTACCTTGCATCTGTTGGGCTTCAGTTCCGACAGCGATCAGTTTGCCTGTTTTTGTGTCAAGCGCCACAATCGACGGTTCGTCAATCACGATTTTATCGTTGTGAATGATAATGGTGTTGGCGGTGCCGAGGTCAATGGCTATTTCTTTTGTAAAAGAGAAAATTCCCATTTTTGGTGTTGGTCAGTAAATGTTGAGTCAAATTTAGTGTTTGAAATGGCGGAATCCGGTGATAACCATTGCCATATCATTGTTATTACAGTATTCTACCGTATCATTGTCGCGAATGGATCCTCCAGGCTGGATGACAGCCTCAATGCCGGCCTCATGGGCGATTTCCACGCAATCCGCAAACGGGAAGAATGCGTCGGAAGCCATGACAGCTCCGTGAAGGTCAAAGCCGAATGAATGAGTTTTTGCGATGGCTTGTTTTAAAGCGTCAACGCGTGAGGTTTGTCCTACGCCGCTTGCGAGAAGCTGCTCCCCTTTAGCAAGAACAATAGCGTTGCTCTTTGAGTTTTTTACAATTTTGTTGGCAAACAGCAAATCCTTGATTTGTTCCGGAGTAACATTGCGTGTGGTGGCTTGTTTTAAATCTTCAGGTGTTTCAATCTTAAGGTCGCGTTCTTGAGCGAGCGCGCCGTTAAGGCATGAACGGAACTGTATCTTTTCTGTTACAGGGGCTTTCTGTATGAGAATGATACGATTCTTTTTCTGCTGCAATATTTCCAACGCTTTTTCTGTGAATGAAGGAGCTATTACAACTTCAAAGAAAATTTTGTTGATCTCCTCAGCCGCTTCTTCATTCATTTCTCTGTTACAGATTAGAACGCCGCCGAATGCTGATACCGGGTCTCCTGCAAGAGCGTCTTTCCATGCCTCGGCAATTGTAGGACGTGTAGCGAGTCCGCAAGCATTATTGTGTTTCAAAATAGCGAATGTCGGATCAGAGAACTCGCTGATTAAGTTTACTGCCGCATCTATATCGAGGAGATTGTTGTAAGATATTTCTTTTCCATGAAGTTGAGTGAACATACTTTCAAAATTGCCGAAGAAATAACCTTTTTGATGTGGATTTTCTCCATAACGCATAGTTTTTGCTCCGTCAATCGCAATGCGAAGCGCAGACGGGCCATCAGCGGAATCAAAGTAATTGAATATAGAGCTGTCATATTCAGAACTTACCGCAAATGCTTCTTTTGCAAACCAACGGCGTTGGTGTGAGGTCGATTCTGCGCCGTTTTCACGCAAGCGAGCGGCAAGTGGGG
>CAZYXN010000062.1:0-16298 GCA_964651105.1 uncultured Muribaculum sp.
TTTTATTTCCTGACATCCTTAATGCGGACCTGCGTTTTCAGACTGCTTTTTTCGTTGCTTATATTCGAGTAGGAGCAAAAAAAATTTGGAGTCATGTAAACCGAAGTTTAACGATGACTCCAAATCCTCTCTCCTCAGCGGTGCGTACGGGACTCGAACCCGTGACCCCATGCGTGACAGGCATGTATTCTAACCAACTGAACTAACGCACCTTTTAAAGGTCGACCTTCGTCGTTTTGCGAGTGCAAAGTTATGTGATATTTTTTTATTATGCAAATTTTTCATTGAAAATATTTAGAAATTTTGCAAATAGAGGATTCACGTTAATTTTTTTGAAATTATTGTTATAATAGTTTGGTTTAATCCCGGGATTTAAATACATTTGTTGAAATCAATCTTATATTAACTGACCAGTCAATCTTATGAATTTCAAAAAATTATCTTTAGCATTATGTTTTGCTTGTCTAAACGTGTCTATTTGTTATGCGGAAATTGATTTGCCTGTGAGAAATGCATACTCAACCATAACAGCCGAGGGGAATGCCCAGTTTATCTTGAATGAAGGGACTGTTGGCTCATATCAATATGTGCAGTTGTCGAAATATTCCGATTTCAGTGTGATAGATGGTTTCGGCTATATAAGGCCGAGCAAATATCCTGCGACAGTTAATATGAATAGAAGCAATCGAGTGCATGGAACCTACTATTGGCGTATATATGACGAAGGATCGGGAAAGTATTTTTATGGCGATGACAGAACTATAACCTATGGAGAAAAGCCGGCAGAGGCATATGTGCCGGTGGAAGATGCTACGGAATACGAGGATATCCCTCTTGACGACGGAAAGTCTATGCAGCTGAAATCAGTATGGTTTCGTTCAGTGAATACTTCCAACCGAGTGGCTAAGATGGTGGATTTCCCTCATGACAATAAGAAAGACATTTCGGCGGATTGTCTTACCCCTAATCAAAGTTGTGTGATACGTGACGGAGTGATCTACATTTCGCGTGGCAGTTCTTCCAATATATCCGGTTGGGCTACCGACCGCACCCGCATGTGGCTTGCAAGATATGATTTGCTTACAGGAGAGGAGCTTCCTATGTTATGGGTTAAATCGTCCGGCTCTAATGGATTTGTTACAGATGAATGGTCGATATACTTTGCCATGAACTGGATACATGAGGATGTCGATGGAGTTCCTTATTTCTTCGTGATTTCAAATAAAGCGGAAAAACCAAAAGTGACAATGGTCAATCTGTATACCCTTAATCTTGACAATCTGCCGTTGGATGCTGAAAGTGTGACTCCGACGTTGACTCTCTCGTTTGAATATGAGTATGAATCACGGCGCCCGTGCGATATAGTTGTCGAAGGAAGCATTAAAAGCGGAAATTATAGATTGTGGGCGGTAGATAAGAATCATAACTCGAATATGCTTGTCAATGGGGAAGGAAATGGTCGAATGCCTGTTTGGCGTTGGGATGTGTCGGGATCTAACGTCAAAAAGAATGTGTCATATGTGGAGTATATAAAATCGCTTGAAATTGAGAATCGGCTTATTCAGGATTTTTACGGACACATTACACCTGTCGGTGACGATTATTTCTATTTTCATTCAGCGGCTGTTCAGAGTGACGATATTTGGATTTCACCGATGCTTTACCGTTTTGTGTCTGACGGAACGTGTGAGGTGATCGGACATTTCGGCAATTGTACGGATATTGTCACCCGCGTTTTTCCTATGCCTGCGGGAGTGTCGCCTTTCAAAATTGAAAACATGCAGTTTGTCGCCTATGGGCAGGGTATTGATGAAACCCGTGGCACCGGAATACAGATTGTGTCGACTCCAAGCATTATTGATGATTTCTCTAATCACAAAAAGTTATGGTTGCTTGGCGAGAAAACCGGTTTGTCTACCCACCGGTTTCAATCTTGTCAGATAAAATATCTTCCTGACGAGCCGTCATCCACAGGTGGGCGTCTGTTGATGTATGCGGCTAATGCCGGAATGGGCCTATATCGTGTAAATCTGTTGTCTCCTACGGTCGGGGTGGAGACGCCGACGGAGTCATTCCCTATTGCTAAGTATGAAAATGGCATAATCACTTTCAATCGGGAGGTGGACGGAATTGCCCTGTATAATCTTATGGGGCAGATTATCACCACCGATAATAATGTTTCCGATTCTTATGTTGTCGGAAGTTTGACCGCGGGCTGCTATATCCTCTCAACTCCCTCTTCGGCAGCTCCTATAAAAGTAGTTGTAAAATAAGTCTACTATCCGATGTGAAGGCAGGTTTCTGTAGTGTAAACAGAAACCTGCTGTTGCTTTGGTCTTGTGTTTGCGGCATTTATAGTGTTATTGGAGCACATAAGCACATTGTTTGTGCTTGTGTGCAATAAGTTAACTACTTGTTAAAAGTTGTGTTTAATAACATTTTTTGCTTATATTTGTCGCAGAGTTTTCAATAACCTACTCAAAATAGAACAATGTCAAAAATACAAGGCGCGGTAGTAATCAACGAGGAAAGATGTAAAGGGTGCGACTTGTGTGTTGCAGCTTGTCCCGCCGATGTGCTTGCTCTTCAACCCAATGAAGTTAATAATCGCGGTTATCATTATGCTTACACTTTGAATGCGGATGCCTGTATAGGATGCGCGAATTGCGCGATTGTATGTCCTGACGGGTGTATTGAAGTGTATCGTAAGGTCGAACGATAGCGGAATGAGGAAGAAATGATGGAAGAAACAAGATTAATGAAGGGCAATGAGGCGATAGCCCATGCCGCTATAAGATATGGAGCTGACGGATATTTCGGATATCCTATTACTCCGCAGAGTGAAGTTCTTGAAACGCTTGAAGAGCTTATGCCGTGGGAGACTACCGGAATGGTTGTACTCCAGGCCGAAAGCGAGATTGCCGCCATAAATATGGTATATGGCGGAGCTTCGTGCGGAAAAGCGGTATTCACTTCGTCCTCTTCTCCGGGAGTAAGTCTTAAGCAGGAAGGGATAAGTTATATCGCTGCCGGCGAATTGCCTGCCCTTATTATAAATGTGATGCGTGGCGGCCCCGGACTCGGAACGATCCAACCTTCACAGGCCGACTATTTCCAGGCCACTAAAGGCGGCGGTCATGGAGATTACCGTTTGATTACTCTTGCTCCTTCATCGGTTCAGGAGATGGCTGACTTTGTTTTTCTTGGATTTGATCTTGCTTTCAAATATCGTACTCCAGCAATTATACTTGCCGACGGGATTGTGGGGCAAATGATGGAAAAAGTTGTGTTGCCTCCGCAGCGGCCGCGTCGTACTAATGAGGAGATTGCCCGCCAGTGTCCATGGGCTGTGACCGGCAAGCCGTCAACTCGAGGCCGCAATGTTGTTACCACACTCGAGCTTGAGCCGGCAGCAATGGAGGTCATCAACAATCGTTTGCAAGAGAAATATAAGTTGATTGAGGAAAATGAAGTGCGTTACAGCGCTTATGACCTTGATGATGCCGAATATCTCATTGTTGCGTTTGGCTCAATCGCGCGAATATGTCAAAAAGCTGTTGAGGTAGCTCGCAGTCAGGGTGTGAAGCTTGGATTATTGCGTCCCATAACATTGTGGCCTTTCCCGACAGCGGAAATAGAACGGCTTTCTAAACAAGTGAAAGGAATCCTTGTTGTTGAAATAAATGCCGGACAGATGATTGAAGATGTGCGTCTCGCTTGTCATGATTCAGTCCCTGTTTGCCATTTCGGACGTCTTGGCGGGATTGTGCCTAATCCACAAGAGGTGCTCGATGCTTTTTTTGATAGATTTCCCGAGGCTAATTAAAAATAGGCTTTATGACAATGGATACTAACGAAATTATAAAACCGGAAAATAAAGTTTATTCGCGACCGCGTCTTATGACTGATGCCACGATGCATTATTGTCCGGGTTGCAGTCACGGGGTAGTGCACAAACTTATCGCTGAAGTAGTCGATGAGCTTGGCCTTGAGGATAAGACTGTTGGCATAGCGCCGGTAGGATGCGCGGTATTTGCCTACAATTATATTGATGTGGACTGGATTGAGGCCGCCCATGGCCGTGCTCCTGCTATTGCGACCGCTGTCAAGCGCTTGCGTCCTGACTTGATGGTGTTCACTTATCAGGGCGACGGGGATTTGGCGGCAATCGGCACATGTGAATCCCTGCATGCCGCCAATCGAGGCGAAAATATCGCGATAATTTTCATAAACAACGGCATATATGGTATGACCGGAGGTCAGATGGCACCTACCACTCTTGAGGGTATGAAGACCAGTACTACTCCTTATGGGCGCCGCGTGGATTTGAACGGTTATCCTTTGAAGATAAGCAATCTTTTCGCAGAGCTTGACGGAACATGTTATGTTACGCGTCAGGCTGTTCATACCCCCGCTTCCGTCCGCAAGACTAAAAATGCCATTAAAAAAGCTTTTATGAGCTCCATGAACGGCTTGGGAACTTCTGTCGTGGAAGTTGTGAGCACTTGCGCTTCTGGATGGAAAATGTCGCCTGTTAATGCCAATAAGTGGATGGAAGAAAACATGTTTGCCAAGTATCCTCTCGGGGATTTAAAAAACACAGTAGAATGAAAGAGGAAATCGTTATAGCAGGTTTTGGCGGACAGGGAGTGCTGTCGATGGGAAAAATTCTCGCTTACGCCGCGTTGATGGATAACCTTGAAGTGACATGGATGCCTGCCTACGGTCCGGAACAGCGCGGAGGAACTGCCAATGTCACCGTGATTTTGAGCGATTCGCCTATTAGTTCTCCGGTTCTTGACAGTTATGATATTGCTGTAGTGTTGAATCAGCAGAGTCTTGATAAGTTTGAATCACATGTTAAGCCTGGCGGTATTCTGATTTACGATTCCTATGGCATTCATCGGTGTCCCGAACGTACCGATATAAAAATTTATGAGGTAAATGCTATGGAGGCAACATTCTCTATGGGTAATTCAAAGACATATAATATGGTTGTCCTCGGAGCATTGTTGGGCATAAAAGATCTGGTTCCTATGGAAGCTGTCATCAAAGGCCTTAAGAAGACCTTGCCGGAACGCCACCATCACCTCATTCCGCTGAATGAAGGCGCCATTAAAAGAGGTATGGAGCTTGTGAAATAACTTGCCGGCCGCTTTTCGGCAAATAAAATATTCGTATAGCGTGATGTCCCCTTTTGCGAGTGCCGGTAAATCAATTCCGGCTATTTACGCCCGAAGTCAGCAGGAATCTCTCCCCATGACTCAGTGTCCCATTTGATGATCGGGTTCTTCGGGGTGTTGGTTGCAAGCCAGTGTTCAGCCCGTCTTATAAGTTCGAATATTTTTGCATTACGCGAAGTCGGAGCCAAGGTTGTCTTGGCTGTTTTTCTCCTGATCCATGATTGGGCTGTGCGACTGTCGGAATATATAGGTGTTGTTGTGTCTCCATTTTTTTTGCACAATGCTAAAGCGTGTACTAAAGCGAGAAACTCTCCTATATTGTTGGTGCCGTCGTCAAAAGGCCCCACATGGAAAATCTCTTTTCCCGTGCCTACTTCTACACCACGGTATTCCATTTTGCCGGGATTTCCGGCACATGCGGCGTCCACGGCGATAGCGTCGGTTCTTATTTCAGGAAAAGAACTGTAGTTGATTATTTGCGCGCTTCTGGAGGCTATAGCTCTCAATGCGTACATTTCTGCCGACGGGTCGCCGCGATATGCCGCAGTGGCTTCGTCTTGCGATGAAAAAGATTTATATCTTGCTCCGGGAAAGTTTTCGATTTGAGCCTTGCACTCCTCCCAGCTGTCATAGATTCCGGGGCTGTTTCCCGCCCATACCACATAAAATTTTCGATGTGCCATTTTAACAACAGTTTAGGAGTATATGTATGTCGATCGCACGCATTTTTACTTCTTTTGCCGCCCGATGGCTTACAAGTTTTCCAAAGAATGTGATAACGGCTTTCTGAACCCCGGTCTTAAGTTTTACGCAATTGATGATTCCGTCGCAATGCAGCATTTCGTCGAGCATGGCTATGAATGTGTTGCTCAATGCCATGGCAGCCGTGCGTGGAGCCGCGTTTCCGATAGAAGTGAAGCATACGCGCCCTTGGTTCTGAGGCTTGCGGGGAATGCCTGAAGAGATGGGAATGTGTGGCAATGACGGAAAAACATTTGGCTTGTTGCCTGTCATGTCCATGATTATCACTCCTTTTTTCATTATGTCGACATCCTCGGCTCCTATCTTGTATGGGCGATAGGTCGGAGTCGCGACAACTATGTCGGCGCTCTTAAGCGCATTGTGCAGGACTTTGGGGTGTAATGCTGAAGTTATCAACGCCGGCCCGATTGTTTGTCTTGCCTGCCGCAGTCTGTAAACGTCATTGTCAAACATTCTTACCATGGCGCCTATTCCGATTGCGGATGAGGCTGCGGCCTGGGCGGCGATTCCCGACCCGATGACGGTAACTTCACACGGCACTATTCCTGACACTCCTCCCAACAGGATTCCTTTCCCGAAATCAGGTCCGAGCAGCATGGACGAGCCAAGGGTTATTGCCGCTCTGCCGTCGATTTCAGCAAAGATGTCGGCAAACGGATTGTTGCCATCGTTATCTGCAATCAGTTCGATAGCGATGTATATTATGCTTCGTCTTAAAAGTTCGTGTAACGCGTCAGCCCGATTTTCGTCAAAATGAAACATTGACATCAGCATCGAGCCGCGTTTCATCATTTTTATCTCAATGGTAGAGATTGATGGCAGATATATCACTATGTCACATCCGAACGCTTCTTTTCTGGATACGATTTCAGCACCCGCTTTCATATATTGCATGTCGGTGTATTGAATTGACGAGCCGGCATTTTCTTCCATTTTTACGCGGTAGCCATTTTCCACCAGAATCGCGACGGCTTCGGGAGTGAGCGGAAAACGATGTTCCTCGGTGGAACATGAGGACGGCAATCCGATTAACGGTTTTTTGTTCCGTTCTGCGACTTCAGTCGGCTGGAGCTGAGGGGTCATCATCATGTCGCTCATAGTGCAGTGATATTAAATTGGTTGATAAATCGTTGGGCAGTGTCTGATTTTTCCGCTTCATTGTCGAGCATATCTGATTTGAATATGGATTTAGCTTTCGCATAATGTATCATTCTGCCCTCCAGTGCTTTTATGATGAACTCTTTTAGCTCGTCATCGTTTTTATCGGCAATCAGCGGTCGCTTGTGTTTGCCGCGTTTAAGTCTGGAAAAAAGTTTGTCGACCGAAGTGTCGAGAAATACAGTAACGCCATGCGCGTTCATCCACTCTATGTTATCGAAAAAACATGGTGTCCCTCCTCCGCATGCCACAAGTACATTTTCAAATTCTCCCACTTCATGCAGCATCGCTTTCTCAAGTTCACGGAATCCCGATTCTCCACGTTCGGCAAACAGATCGCTGACAGTCATATGGTATCGTCCTTCGATATATGTGTCAAGGTCAATGAACTGCATGCCGGTCATGGCGCTTACCGTGCGGCCAAGGGTTGATTTACCGCACCCCATGTATCCGATTAAAAAAATAGGTTGCATAGCCGTCAAATTTCTCTATGGAAATGCAAATTTAACAAATTCAGTCAACGTGAATACATTTAAAGTCGCATTTTTGATGTGATTGTCGCAGATTTTGCATAATTATTTGTAATTTCGCAGAAAATAAATAACGAAACAATGGAATTGTTTGACCAAATCAGCGCTGATATAAAATCGGCTATGCTTGCTAAAGACCGTGTGCGTCTTGAGACTTTGCGAGGAGTGAAAAAAGAGTTTTTGGAGGCTAAGACCGCTCCCGGTGCCGATGGCAATCTGAGCAACGACAACGCTATTAAAATTCTCGTTAAGATGGTGAAGCAGCGTAAAGAGAGCGCTCAGATTTATGAATCCCAAAATCGGCCTGAACTTGCCGGCGAAGAACTTGCCCAGGCTGCTATAATTGAAGAATATTTGCCCAAGCAGCTTTCAGAGGAGGAGCTGGCAGCTGAATTGAAAGCTATAATCGCTCGTGTCGGCGCTACTTCCGCTAAAGAAATGGGCAAAGTCATGGGAGTGGCTTCCAAGGAGCTTGCAGGCCGTGCGGAGGGTAAAGCGATTTCCGCTAAAGTAAAAGAATTATTAGCATAATATAGAAAGATGCTTACTATACAACAAATCAAAGAAAATCCTCAACATATTGTTGAACGTCTTGCCGTCAAAGGGTTTGACGGCAAGGAGGCTATCGAACAAATTTTGACTCTTGACACTAAGCGTCGTCAGGCCCAGCTTTCGAGTGACACCAAAGCAGCGGAACTCAATAAACTCGCATCTTCTATCGGTAAATTGATGAAAGATGGAGACAAAGAGGGTGCCGAGAAAGCCAAAGCTACAGTCGCTGTTCTTAAAGAAGAGCAAAAGGCTATAGCCGATGAGGTGGCTCGTGCTGAAACTGAAATACGCAATATACTGCTCACTATTCCCAATATCCCTTGCGCAATGGTTCCGGAAGGAAAGACAGCTGCTGACAATGTGGTTGAAAAGACAGGCGGCCCTATGCCCAATCTTCCTGAAAACGCTCTTCCTCATTGGGATCTCGCAAAGAAATACAATATCATCGATTTTGATTTAGGTGTTAAAATCACGGGAGCGGGATTTCCTGTATATGTGGGAAAGGGAGCGCGTCTGCAACGCGCCCTTATCCAGTTCTTCCTTGATGAGGCGGGAAAGGCCGGATATCTTGAGATACAGCCTCCTTATGTAGTGAACGAGGCCTCAGGATACGGCACAGGCCAGCTTCCCGACAAGGAGGGGCAGATGTACTATGTGAATGAGGACAATCTGTATCTTATTCCTACTGCCGAGGTTCCTGTCACCAATCTTTATCGTGATGTCATTCTCAACGATTCGCAGTTGCCGATAAAGAACTGTGCGTATTCAGCATGTTTCCGTCGTGAAGCCGGAAGCTATGGTAAGGATGTGCGCGGTCTGAACCGTCTGCATCAGTTTGATAAGGTTGAGATTGTACGTATTGAGAAGCCGGAGAACTCTTATGCCGCTCTCGAAGAGATGAAAGACCATGTGCAGGGATTGCTTGAAAAGCTTGGGCTTCCATGGCATATCTTACGTCTGTGTGGCGGAGACATGTCATTCACGTCAGCCATAACATTTGATTTTGAAGTGTTTTCTGCCGCGCAGGAACGCTGGCTGGAAGTGTCATCGGTTTCAAATTTTGAGACTTATCAGGCCAACCGTTTGAAATGCCGTTATCGTGGAGAAGACAAAAAGACCCGTCTGTGCCACACTCTCAATGGCTCTGCTCTTGCATTGCCGCGAATCATGGCGGCTATTCTGGAGAATTATCAGACCGACAAAGGCATTGTCGTTCCTGAAGTTCTTCGTAAATATACAGGTTTCGACATCATTGATTAATCTTATTGTCCCTACTCCCATTCCGAGTGTTTTCAGCTATAAGATGAATCTATAAAGGCTGTGCTGTAAAAATATTGCAGCACAGCTTTTTTCGCATGATACCAGGTTCGGAATCTTAATTAATGATATACTGCGGAAGAGGAAAGAAGATGGTGTGGCAATGGCGCATGTGTTCTTCTGCTCCATAAATATAGGAAGAACCGGGTATATGGGAGCCAATGCTGCTCTTTATGGGGTTGAAGAATTAGGAATAGACGGTTTCGGATATAACGCTACCAGTTTTTACAATGCCTCCGGATCTGCGGTAATAAATGTCGGACTTAAAGCGGCAAAGGATTTTAAATTGTCTGACACATGTGGCCTTGCTCTGTTTGTCAAAGGTATATGCAATCCGCGTGATGACAAGGGTTATATCCTTGCAGGAATATCATTTGCTACGTTCTGAAGTGCCGGTCGCTGCTTCTTGTCTGACAAATTGAGTTCTCAGAAGCAAATTTTATAGTTGGCCGCTTGGGTGAAATCTGCATAAATGCTTAAATTTGCACTTGGCTTGTATGTCAGGCCTATTTATGCAAATTTAATTCATTAATCCATGAACAGATTTTTTTTCATCATTCTGTGCTTTCTTGCGTGCATATTTTGTGGTGCGCAGGAGTTTGTCCATCCGGGGTTACTCCATAATGCCTCTGATCTTGAATTTATGAGAGCCAAGGTGCTTTCCGGCGAGGAGCCGTGGAAATCGGCGTGGGCTCAGCTTAAAGAATCGCCGGTGGCTTCGCTTGATTATAAGCCCACTCCGTTTAAAGTAGTGTCTAACGGGCCTTACAACAAGCCGAATATCGGAGGGAATGAGTTTGTGCGTGACGGTACGGCGGCCTATACCATGGCCCTCCAATGGTATGTCGAACGTAATCCGGCTTATGCGGAAAAGGCGATAGAGATATTCAATGCTTGGGCTTGCACTCTTGATTCGGTGGTCAATCATAATCGTCAGCTTAAGGTGGGAACCGGCGGAGTGAAGTATCTCAACGCCGCCGAGATTCTTAAATATACTTATCCCGACTGGAAAGAGAGCGACCGCAAGGCGTTTGAGACTATGGTTATGGAAAAACTGTATCCTGTGATCAAAGATTGGACTCCTCGTTATAACGGCAATTGGGATGCGGCTAACGGTCAGACGCTGTTGAGTATCGGAGTGTATTTTGATCGGAAAGATATATTCGAGCAGGCTTATCGCCAGCTTGTAGACGGCGACTCCAATGGCGCCATAAAGAATTATTTTATGGACAACGGCCAGTGTCAGGAGAGCGGGCGCGACCAACAGCATGTGCAGATGGGTATCGGATATCTGGCCAATGCGGCTGAAATAGCGTGGCATCAGGGTTACGACTTGTATGGAGTTTTCGATAACCGTATATACCGGGGGTTTGAGTATACGGCCAAATATATGTCGGGAGAGGATGTTCCCTATCAGCAATATGAGACATGGTATGGCCGCAAGGTGTTTGGCGATTCAATTTCAACGGGGCAGCGTAACAAGGTTTTCCCGGTGTGGGAACGTGTCTATCGGCATTTTCATGGCCGTAAGGGGATGGATATGCCCTATACTCGCAAGCTGATAGAACGCAGCCGTCCCGAAGGAAGCGAAATCCACTCTTTCGTGCCTTGGTCGACAATCACATGTGCCGATTTTCCGGACTAAGCGCGTTGGCAGGCTTTCATATGCGGATATCCGTGTAAAATACAAAGTCAAGGCAAAAACCAGCCGATTTATTTGTTGGATTGCAAAATAACACGTAAATTTGCATCCAGCAATGGGGTATTAGCTCATCTGGCTAGAGCGCGACACTGGCAGTGTCGAGGTGAGCGGTTCGAGTCCGCTATACTCCACTTGGAGTCGTTAGTTATTTAGCTGGCGACTTTTCTTTTGTGGTAAAATTATAGCTTTACCGAATTTATATAGGTTTGGTGTTTTTTCGGCAGTAGTCGCGAGGGGTCTGGGATGTGACACGCCGGAATGCGATATTGAAGCTGCTTATCGAGCCGAATCCTGAAGAGTAGGCGGTTTTTAGTTATGCTTTCGGAGGAGAAAAGCAATGCCCGTTGGGCACATGCGATGCGTTCTTTAGTGAGATATTCCGAAATCGTTGTTCCGAGAGCTTTTTTGAATAATGCTCCGGCATAGTCGGGATTTAACCCGACGGCCCGGGCTATTTCGGCGGTTTTTATCGGACGGCTATAGTTTCGCGATATGTAGAGTATGATTTCGTGGATTTTGTTTATCGGAGACTCTGCGGAAATATCGTTGGCCGCCGACAGAGCGACGCTGTTGCGTGCGGCATCCATGCGTAGCAGTCGGGCATGGAGTTCAAGCTCGATGCATTTGTCCGACAATGGCATCTGACACAGTTCCCGTATATTCCATAATCGAATTTCATGTAAAGGGGCCGGTAAAAGATGATATCGCTCCTGACTCAGTATGTTTTCAGCTGACCACTTATTATCTCGGCACTTTACCATATACCGTCACATCCCATATCGAAGGTTTTCCGGAATATGAAGGTGCTATAACGATTGAAAATCTCTGGCCGGGACGCGAGTCGGCTGACGATTATGCCGTAGGTAAGAGTTGGTACACAGATAAAGCCGCTCCTGAATTGTTCTGGCATAATCTGCAGGGGGCGGAGACGACCTATAAATGGCGTAAGGATGTAATGGAAGACTGGGGAAACCGTCTTAAATATCTGAAATAACCGCTACGCATCGGCATGTGACATAAGTGAACCGACAGGAACCGGGGACGTTATTATAGAAAAGATGATGAATATGAAACGACTTCCTCCTGTTGAAAAGATTTATGAGGCTTACAGCGCTATCGCTGACGGGCGAGTGAAGATGCCGGGCAGAGATTCGGAACTGATTTCGGGCGCTCCGGCAATCGCATATGTCACATCCTCTGACCGTGTAAAGACCTACTCGGTGAGTTGGGAAGATGATGTTTATTTCTCCAATGACAACGCGACATATTGGCAGGGCTATCCCGGCTATCCGGTATTGGCCGTGATGATGTTACAGGGAAAGCTTCCGCTTAACAGGCAGATTGCTGATATGTTCAAGGATGTCAACTGGAAGGAGCTTAACCGTAAACATAAAGGTGATTACGCAAAGGCTTTAAGCGAGGTTATGGATTCCAGAGGTTATAACCGGGCGGCAATAGACGTAGTGGTTCAAGGCGTGTATGCCCGTCTTGAATCGTTGCCGATTGTCATTTGTCGAGGTCGGGCGCGATTGATTTCGACAGAAACGCGCATATGACCACCGCTATAGTGACAGCGGAGAAGGTTATTGCGGTAGAGTGAAGGATGTCCCCCATGCCTACGAGCGGAGATACTATTGCTCCGACGATATATCCCGATATGCCGAGAAGTGATGAGGCTTCGCCGGCGGTCTGTCGTCCTTCGTTCATGGCAAGAGTATTGGTTGTGGAGAATATAAGACCCAAAGCGAAAAGGATAATTGCCATAAACGTTTCAAACAGCCATATGCTGTGGACATTGTACAGAGCTATCGCCTCACCCGCCGTTCCGGCGGCAAGTATGATAGCGCCCACGAAAGCGGCTTTCTTCAATGGCTTGAATTTAAGCGCCATCATTGAGCCGGCGGCGACAAACAGAGCGTTGAATCCGATTACAAGCCCGTAGACTGTCTGCGACATTCCGTAATGGTTCTGCAGAATAAACGGAGATGCCGAAATATAGGCAAACAGAAGTCCCAGCGCAGTCCCTTTAAAACAGATATGTATCACGAAAGACCGGTTTTTGAGCAGTGTCCGGTAGCCTGACACCGAATTCCACCACGAACCTTTGGCTCGGCGTGACGCAGGTAAGGATTCTTTCATCATTGGAGACAGGATGAGGATAATCGCCGCGAATCCGGCAAGAACCACAAATACTCCTTTCCATCCAAAGGTGTCGGCGGTAATGCCGCCGATTACCGGAGCCGATGCAGGGGCAATACCGTTTATTGCGCCTACAAGAGCCATCAGTTTGGCGAGAGGGCGCCCCGAAAATATGTCGGCCGGAACCGTGCGGGCCAGAAAGTACCCTCCCGAAGCCCCTATTCCCTGAAATAGACGGCAAGTGTTAAACACATGGATTGTCGGAGAAAATATGCTCACGAGAGCAGCGACAATAAACAGGATGAGCGAACCTACCAATACCGGTTTGCGTCCGTACCGGTCGCTGATAGGGCCAAGAATAAGTTGTCCGAGGGCGAGTCCTATCATGCCCATCGTCAATCCCATCTGCCCGAGCGGCACTGTACATCCGAAGAATCGGCACATTCCCGGGAGAGCCGGAGAGTACATATCGTTGACAAATGAACCAAGCGCGCTTTCCAATACCATATACATAACAAGAAACCAATAATATTTCTTATCGGCTTGAAGTTTGCGGTCGATTGCCGAATTCTGCTTTGATGGCTGAACTCGAGTGTTTTGTTCGTTCATGGGAAATGTCATTTAAATCTTTAATGCCGCGTGGCAAAACAATTATAAAACAAAAACAACAGTGAAAACGTAAAGTTTTCACTGTATCATAGGTTCCGACGCTATAAGCGGGTTAATGGCGGAATCAATAATTACCGGGATTTATCTGCCGGACAGTCGATGCGTGCTTCATATGCTTTCAGATAAATTTGCTACCTTTGCAGTCTGATTTTTTATTTTAGCGATGAAGCGTCATAGTTTTAAAGATTGGTTTTTGGCGACACGTCCGTGGTCGTATCCGGCATCGACAATGCCGGTAGCAGTGATTATAGCTTATGTATTCTGGCTTTGGTCAAAACAGGGGTTGCCTGTGGAGAATCCGGCATGGATGAACGGAGTGCTCGCGTTTATTACAATGGCGTTGTTTCAAGCGTCGGGAAATGTGTGGAGCGATCTCCATGATTATAAAAGCGGAGTAGATACAGACGAGAGCTACGGAGTGAAGATATTGACTTCAGGCGAGTTTTCGCCACGTGAGATACATCGTCTTGCTGTTGGGCTGATGTGTGCTACGCTTTTTGCCGGGTGTTGTCTTGTGTGGCTTTCAGGATGGCCGACTGCTATCTTCGGTATCGTGGGCATGCTATTTACGGTGTATTATCCGAAGTTGAAATATAACGCATTGGGAGATGTGGATATTTTCTTCTCGTATGGTCTGTTGCCGACTATCGGTACCGCTTATGTCCTGACCGGAACTATGGTGTGGCCTGTGTTGTGGCTGTCAATTCCGATCGGGCTGATAACAGTAGCGATTCTTCATGTCAATAACACGCGTGATGCTTCAACTGACGGGAGTGCGGGAATACGTACTTTTGCCATGCTCATAGGTTATAGGGCATCAAAGGCTGTCTACATCGCAGAAATAACGGTTCCGTTTGTGGCGGTTGTTATACTTGTGGGGTTTTCTGTATTGCCCGTGTGGTCGTTGGTTTCGCTGTTGGCGTTGATGCCTTCTCTTAATAATGTCAGGATTATGATGAGGTCGACCTCAGGAAATCTGTCGGGAATTGTCGCTCTTGATGCTTCGACAGCACAATTGCAGTTGATGTTCAGCCTGTTGCTGAGCGTGTCTTTAATTATAAGTTCGATTATATAAAATGCGGGTGCAATGAAAAAGGTGTATGCAGCGATACTGGTCGCTCTGATTTTATGGACAGTTATGTTTTCTCCGGTGACAGCACCCCATGTGAATCTGTGGGTTGTGATGACCATAGCTGCGATTATTCTGACAACAATGTCGACAGTCTTTGGCAACTGGTACCGTAATTTCCGAATCACAGCGATGGATGCGGTGCTTGGAGTGGTGAGCGCTGCGATGCTGTGGGGAGTGTTTTGGGTCGGTGACAAGCTGTCGCAGCTTATGTTTAATTTCGCCCGTCCGGAGGTCAATGCCATATATTCGTTTAAAGAGTCAATATCTCCATGGCTGTTGTCGGGGTTGCTATTGCTGGTTATCGGCCCGGCGGAAGAGATATTCTGGCGAGGTTTTATCCAACAGAAGATGTCGGCAAAATGGGGTGCTACGTCGGGATTTGTCATCGCTACTGCGGTTTATGCATTGGTTCATGCCGGTTCGTGTAACTTTATGCTTGTGATGGCCGCATTGGTTGCGGGAGGATTCTGGGGGTTGATTTATCGTTTTTGCCCCAATAAATTAGGCGCATTAGTGGTGTCGCATGCTGTATGGGATGCGGCTGTATTTGTTTGGTTTCCGATTTAACGTAAAAATGTTAAAATGAGAAATTTTATTTGAAAATATTTGGTTTATAAAATAAACTGATTTATATTTGTGCCATTAATAGAGCGTCAATGCACGTGCGCGCTCTTCTTTTTCAGAATGTGGTTTATATTGTAAACCGATTTAAATTAATTAAAATAGAATACTCATGGAAGAAAAAAATCTCACTCCACAAGAGAGTATGGCAGTCATCACTTCGATGATTGAAGCCACAAAAAAGCGTGTGGCAATGCCCGATTTGCGAATATCGGTCATGTGGGCCTTATTGACAATTATCGTTGCTGTTACGGTGTTTGTTCTGTTGTTGGCAACCGGTAACAGCCGGGTAAATTTTATATGGCTGGCTATTCCGGTCATAGGGATACCTTTAAATATCAAGCTCTCGAAAAATATGGAAAAGATTGCCGGCAGCAAGAATTATGTGGATAAGATCAGCGACGGGATATGGAATGCAGTCGGATATATCGCGTTGTTAACTTCCGCCGTATGTGGAGTGTTTCATTTGTGCGGTTATCCTCAGGCATGGCTGGCGATGTCTCTGAGGCTGTCTTCATTAAATAAGGATATTC
>CAZYXN010000063.1:0-16163 GCA_964651105.1 uncultured Muribaculum sp.
TTTTATTATTCGTTAATAATTGCCAAAATGTCAGACTGACGCATGATAAGCAGTTTTTCTCCGTCCAGCTCAATTTCAGTGCCGGAATATTTGCCAAACATTACCACATCGTCGACTTTCACCACCATCTCTTCATCCTTAGTGCCATTGCCAGCGGCAATTACAGTACCGCGAAGCGGTTTCTCTTTAGCTGTGTCGGGAATGATAATACCTGACAGTGTCTTCTCTTCGGCGGGTGTCGGTTTAATCAACACTCTGTCTGCTAATGGTTTGATATTCATAGCGGTTTTTGATTTAAATTTGTTGTATTTATATTTTGGTTATTTTTTTTCGTTCGTACTATATATTGCACATATTGTGCCAAATCGCTAATGTGACATGAATATTGACAATTTGTCACCTCCCTATCACATCTGAATTATAACAAAAAACGGCTGCCAACAGTTTTGGCAGCCGCGATATTTTAAACTTTATTCAGTTTCTCGAAATTAGAAGTTGTAATAGAAGCCGAATGAGAGTTTGTTGCAATCTATCCCAAGACCAGTATGTTTGCCAGCCTCCTTGAAATCTTCATATCCGAAGAAACCTACATGAGCCACGAAACTGAACTTCTCTGTCACATTAAGAGAAAGACCTGGCTTAAAACCGATGTTCCATACTGTAGTAGAATCACCTTCATCAGGAGAAATGAATCCGAGACCGAAACCACCATCTACAAAAAGGCTGATAAGGTTGTTTTCAGAACGGAAATAAGTGTAACGAGCGTAAGGTTCAATAGTAAACATACTATAGTTGTCTTTTTCCCAAGTATAAGACAATAAACCGCCAACAGCAAAAGTTTCGTTGAAGTTATATCCAACCTCAGGAGCGATAATAAAATTATCAGTCTTGACATCATCAGTCTTAGTATGGTTATAACCGAGTGAACCACCAAGATATAAGTTCTGTGCAGATGCACTGATTGCCATTACAGCCATTACAGCCAAAAATAAAATCTTTTTCATAACACTTTATTTATTTATTTAGATTAATACACCGCAAATTTAGTTAATTTTTGGTTAATTGCAAAATAAATATAAAAAATATAAGATTACATGTGAAGATTATGTCCCATACGTTCTTTTTTCGTAAGCATATAACGCCGATTATACTCATTTGGTTCAACCTCAACCGGGACATTTTCTACGATTTCAAGCCCATATGCTTCAAGTCCGACTCTTTTAACCGGATTATTGGTCATAAGACGCATTTTTCTGACACCGATTTCCCGCAAAATCTGAGCGCCGACCCCATAATCACGCTCATCAGCAAGATGACCCAGACATATATTGGCATCGACAGTGTCCATACCATTTTCCTGAAGCTTGTAGGCTTTCATCTTTTCCATCAGCCCGATTCCACGACCTTCCTGGTTAAGATAAACCACGGCGCCTCGCCCCTCTTTTTCAATCATCTCCATTGCTTTATGGAGCTGGTCGCCGCAATCACAACGCTGCGAACCGAAAATATCGCCGGTGGCGCATGAAGAATGAACTCTGACCAATGCCGGCTCGTCGGAACCTGACAAGTCTCCTTTTATAATTGCGATGTGTTCAAGTCCGTTACTTTTCTGTTTAAACGGAATAAGCCGGAAATGCCCGTATTTTGTAGGCATATCAACCTCAACCCCTTTTTCAACCAATGACTCCTGGCGAAGACGATAAGCTATCAGATCGGAAATGGAAATCAGTTTCAGCCCCCATTCATCGGCACGTCGACGCAACTCAGGCAAACGAGCCATAGTGCCGTCATCGCTCATTATCTCCATTAAGGCAGCCACGGGATGAAGTCCGGCAAGCCGCGCGAGGTCGACAGCAGCCTCGGTATGCCCCGAACGGCGCAACACGCCTTTATCCTGAGCGTAAAGCGGATTTATGTGCCCGGGACGACCGAATGTTTCAGGTTTTGAATCAGGAGAAGCAAGAGCCCTGATTGTCGCCGTACGGTCGGCGATGCTCACACCAGTCGAACACCCTTCAAGTTTATCGACAGTCACAGTAAACGGTGTCCCAAGAACCGAGGTATTGTTATCTACCTGATGAGCGAGTTCCAACTCCTTGCATCGCGATATCGGCATCGGCACGCAAAGAACGCCGCGAGCATTCTTAAGCATGAAATTCACTTGCTCAGGGGTGATTTTTTCTGCTGCAACGATAAGGTCGCCTTCATTCTCGCGATCCTCATCATCAACCACGATTACAAATTTTCCGGCGCGGAAATCCTGAATAGCCTCTTCGATAGAGTCAAGTTTTATCTTATCCATTTCGTTGTTTAATTTATATCCTCTTTATTAACCTTCAGCAAGGTTATCAATTCTTTATCAGTAGTTATTATTCGTTCAAGTTCCTCTTTGAGCTTTTTCTGAGTGTGGACACCCCACATATAAACAGGCAATCCTATCGGGAAAATGACGATAAACGTCCATGCAATCCATTTGTAGGAAGTCGGATGATAGAACCATAAACTTTTCAGCACCGGAAGCTCCATAAGCTTCAATATTATTATACGGCTGCGGTCATTTGACATGTAGTCGACCATGTGTTCAAGTTCAGCACGTATAGAATGCAGCTCTCTTCTGTCATATCCGTTAAGCCAATATTCGGCATATCCCTGACGGCCTGGATAACGCGAAATGAATTGCCTGCAATGCTCCGACAGCTTCTCGATACCGTCAATCGCCACGTTGCGGTCAACCTCATCCATCACGACCTCCTTGACTTCCAGTTTACGAGCCTCACCCTTGCCAAAGAGTTTCCGGAAAAAATTGGCATATGCATCGGCATTGAACACAGCCGAATCATTTACAGCCTTATAGGTGAAGAATATTCCCAACGGGAGCAACACGAATGTCGACAGCCACAATCCTTCCCAGATAGCGACTTTTCCGTCTCTGGCCATCTTGTAGCCGGTATTATCTATTATATAATAGAATATAAACAGTATGACCGAGATGACGAGAGGAGTTCCAAGACCACCTTTGCGGATAATAGCGCCAAGGGGAGCACCGATAAAGAAGAACACAAGGCAGGCAGCCGACAGGGTGAATTTTTTCATCAGCTCTATCGCATGACGACGTATCGTATACTTGTCATCATGCATAGTCTCAGCTTTGAAATCATAATCATTATATGCCCTACGGGCTTTTGACAAGCCCTGGTTTATCACCGATTTGGCAAATGCCGGATTTCCACCTTTAAATATCGAGTCAACATTGAGCGGACGGTCAAGCTCCACCGGCTTCGGACGTTGGAATTCTCCGGAACCGTCAGGATTCTTCACATATTCCTGATACGGAATGTTAAGATAAGATATACGTTTGAGAGCATCGGCATATATCGACCCTACACTGTCCACTTTATGATTCACGGAATCAATAGTCGCCTGAAGTTCGGATATGTTTTTACCAACATACTGATTTCTCATGCCGCTTTCATCCATTCTGTTGAAATTGGCGTCAAAAGTTATCAGCACCTCCTTGTCATTGAACGACTCACGACGATAAGGGACATTGCGGGAAGAAATACCTCCGCTCTGCTCACGCAGATTTTCAAACTGCTCGCCCTGCCACAACTGAAGAAACAGATGACTCTTGTCGTCGGTCATCGACATCTTACCGGAATCGGCATAAATAATCGTGGCATTGTCAGCTCCGCGCTCCACATTATATATCAGCAAATCGTGGAGCACTCCTGTCTCAGAATCCTTTTTGGCGACATAAAGATTAAATCCCGGTATCTGGTCGTAGAACACTCCTTCGGGAATATCAAGTTCAGGGGATTTCTGCCTCATCGAATAAAGCAGAGTCCACATCTTGGTCTGCGCGATTGGAAGCACGTTGTTCTGAAAGAAAAAAGCTCCGACAGCCACAAACACCATCAGCACAATCAGCGGACGCATTGACTTTACAAGCGAGACTCCAGACGCTTTCATCGCCGTAAGCTCGAAACGTTCGCCAAGATTACCGAAAGTCATCAATGACGCAAGTAGTATAGCCAGAGGAAGCGCCATCGGCACCATGGTCAACGCAGCATAAAAAAACAGCTCACCGATAACGCTCATTTCCAGTCCCTTTCCCACAAGATCGTCTATATAACGCCACAAGAACTGCATGAGGACGATGAACAAGCATATAAAAAACGTCATAAGAAACAGAGGAAGAAAACTCTGTAACATAAATGTGTATAGACGCTTAATTCTAAACATGCTTATATTTTTTTGAGGTTGGCAAAGTTACGCAAAATCCGTTTAATCGCCAACAATTGTCATGATTTTGGATGGGCGCGGTAATCTCTGGGGGATTGTCCGGAAAGACGCTTGAAGTATTTACCGAAAAACGACTGATTCTGAAAATTCAGTTTCATGCTGATTTCCTGAATAGTCAGACCCGTATTGCGCAACATCAGTTTAGCTTCGATAAGCACATAGGAATCAATCCATTCTCCGGCTGTTCGTCCGCTGGCTTCCCTGATTGACGCAGAAAGATGTTTTGGAGTCACACAAAGCTCGTCGGCGTAAAAGGACACGGAACGTTCATGATAAAAATTAGCCTCCACCAGTTCGATAAATTTATGCAACAATGTATCGCGGCGCTTCATCCCTTCCGAGGGGTGTCTAACCGGCGCATATGAAGCATAAAGCCCGAGCGTGTCATAAAACAGACATTCAAGTATAGACCTCACCACATCCTCTCTGTAAATGTGTCCGGAAGTCGATGTTTTTTTACGTAATATCGACCTCAACGCCGTCTGCATGGCAATTTCATCAGGAGTAAGCTTTATAACAGGAGTATCCTTATATTTCAAAAAACATGGAAGCACCTTTGACATCGGAGTCAGCGTATTACCAAACATCGCAGTGCCAACGACTATCACATGCCCCCTGAATCCGGCCGACGCATGATATCCCTGCAAGACATGTCCCGGCTTAAGAACCATAAGCTCACGGCTCGTGAGCTGACGTGATGTCGCGTCATATTCAAGAGTGAGTGTGCCTTGCTCACATAAAATCGAAAGTATAAAATCTATCTTAGCCGGCAATTTCAGTTCACTAAGCTCATCAAGACGGTCAAATACCGCTATATTTTCAAAATTATTGGCGGCATAAGTCGATTTAGGTATCGTGCTTATGGTTTCAAAATTCATGCTTATTTTATATTTAGGCATACAAAGATACGCTTTATTGACCAATTTCTAATCTAAAATTCCCATGATTTGAAATCGGAACCAAAAAACATTTTACACTTTTCGTGAATTAATCCTTTTTTAATATCTTTTTTTAATATCTTTGCATAACAACACAGTAGCCATCGACCGTGAAAACATCCGTTTTGATAATCATAATATTCACATCTCTGTTCTCAACCGTTCATGCCATGACATCTATTTCGGACAGAGACGCAAAACTCGCCCTGAAAGAGCTTGACAACGAGCTTCACCGCCGTCACATATATGTGGCAGCACGTCAGGCCAAAATAGATTCGATATCAGAACTCATCGCCCAATATAAATCAGACGACCCGTCATTGGTGCCTTTATTAATGTCGCTTGGCAAAAGCTATAGCGGATATCTTGCCGACTCGGCTAAAATAGTCTATGAACGAGGAGAAGCAATCGCACGAAAAAACAACATGAAGGGAGATGAAATCAGATTCATGACGAAAAAGCTTGTCAACATGACACTGACAGGATTTGGTCCGGAAGCCGCACAGATATTCCAATCAATCAAAGTGGAGACCCTACCCGACTCTCTTAAAATTCCGGTCTATAGCGCCGGAAGACAATTATACAGCTATCAGTCATCATTTTATCATAACCAGTCGGAATCATCAAAAGAATGGAATGCAAAATCTGTAGACATGCTGCGCCGGCTATTGGAAATCTTACCTGACAGCATCGACGAATACAAAGTGCGCGAAGGAGAATTTTATTGGGTGACCGGCCATTCATCGGAAGCCAAAGTGATTCTTGACGAATATCTCGAAAAAACGCCCCACAACCCGGAACTTGGAGCCATAGCCGCCAATATACTGGCTCAAATACACAAGACGCACGGCAACATCAACGGAGAACTTTATTATCTTGCAAAATCAGCAGTAGCCGACATACGCAACGCGACACGCGAAACCGTGTCACTGCACGAACTTGGAGCGGCAATGTTTGACAACAATGATTTAGAACGCGCCCATCAATATTTAAATGTCGCATTATCGGACGCTGTTGAATGTAACGCATCAATGAGAATGCTTCAGGCTTCAGGAGCGTTGCCAGTAATAGCAGAAGCACACCGCAAACAGCAGGCCGACAGCAAACTGTGGGCAACAATGACCATCGTCATACTCGCAATTCTTTTGTTCGGACTATTCATGACATCGCTCAAACTCCGTTCAGAGATGAAAAGGATGAAACATCTTCAGGAAGGCCTTGAGGCAGCCAACCGTATGAAAGAAATGTACATCAGCCAGTTTCTGAATCTTTGCACGACCTACATGGACAAATTGCACCAATTCTGCAAAATAGCCGAACGTAAAATCTCGACCGGACATGCCGACGAACTTTACAAACTTGTAACTTCAGGCCGATTTGCGGAAGAACAAAGCCAGGAATTTTATGACACGTTTGACAGGACGTTTCTCCACATATATCCAAATTTCGTGGCGGAAGTCAATAAACTGTTGCGGCCGGAAGAGAAGATAGAGCTTGCCGAAAACGAACTGCTTAACACCGACCTGCGCATTCTTGCATTCATGAGGCTCGGTGTTGAAGACTGCACACGCATAGCCCAAGTGCTCAACTACTCGGTACACACAATCTATTCCTATCGCAACCGCCTCAGAAACCGAGCTGTGAACCGCGACACTCTCGAAAACGACATAATGAAAATAGGCCAATTGAAAATTTAACATGCCGATTTGAACAAAATGGAGACGATGATTGTTACTTTTAAAATTCCAGTGTTTAATCTCCATTTTTCGATTCAATCATGAAAACCGTCAAAACAACCTTATTAGAACGCAGAAGCATACGTCGATACGAGCGAGAAGATATTCCACAACCCTCTATCGATTTTATCTATGAGGCAATTCGAAACACCCCTACAAGCTATAACGGACAACAATTTTCAGTTATTGACATCGATGACCAATCGATAAAAGAACAATTATACGAACTGACCGGTCAAAAACAGATAAAGACCTGTCGCAGATTTTTGTTATTCTGCATCGACTATAATAAAATTTACACCTTAGCGGCAGCCAAATCATCGGATATGCCAGACTTCCCGATGACAGCCGACGGAATCATCGTCGGAGTGGTTGATGCGACTCTCGCCATGATGAGCGGACTTATCGCAGCGGAAGCATCAGGGCTCGGCACATGTCCGATAGGATACGCCAGAACCGCAGCGCCTGAAGCGATAGCCAAAATACTAAAACTTCCTCAACATGTATTCGTAGTGTGCGGTCTTGCCATAGGCATACCTCGGGAAACACCCGATATCAAACCGAAACAACCTGAAAGCCTCCTGATATTCCACAACCGCTATCGTCAGGACGACATGACCCGAGAACTGCTTAATTATGACGAGGAAATTTCGGAATATAACCGCACGCGCGCCGGAGCCAGAACAGACAACGACTGGTGCAACCACATCATCGGATATTATAAGGAAGCGATGTCTTACCACACACTTGACGCATTGCGCAGGCGTGGATTTGACATTTACAAATAAATTTCTGCACACAAAATTTGCAACGCGGACTGATAAAAACTATCGGCCCGCGTGGTCATGTCTTGAAAATCACATTCTATTTCATTATATTTGCAACATAATACCGCAACCATTGAAGAGAAAAGAATATAATGAAATATCTACTTTGCGTCATTATAGCATGCATGCTGACGCTTAATGCCATGGGCAATAATTCAGAGGATGAAAAGCTCATTCTGATTATCACCTCCTACAACCCAGACATGAAGTCGATGCAAACCAATCTTGACGAATTCAACGATGTTTTCCGCCAAAAGCAGCCTAACGCGCGTGTCGTAATAGAAAGTCTCGACTGCCTATATCTAAAGGATGCCAAGACATGGAGCGACAGATTAAAATCCATAATGGCAAAATACACCCCGCCGCAGAAACCCGACATTATATTATTGTTCGGACAGGAAGCTTGGTCTACATATCTGTCACAGAATGACGAAAAACTGAAAGACATCCCCATCATGGGAGGCATGATAAGTTGCAACACCATATGCATTCCCTCCGACACAACACGTCTTGACATATGGAATCCGGAATGCAAAGATTTACGCAGCGATTTCCCCGATTTCAAAATAGTTGGCGGATATGCATATGAATACAGCCTGAAAGACAATTTCGACCTGATGCGGAAACTGTTTCCAGATGTCAAAGACATATTATTTCTTACCGACAATACATTCGGAGGTATAAACATGCAGGCATGGATAAAACAGGAGTTGATAAAATATCCGGAATACAACGTATTCTTTCTTGACGGAAGAAACATGACAGCCGAAAACGTTCGCGACAAAGTGAAAGGACTGCCTCGACATTCGTTGCTGTTTTGCGGCACATGGCGAGTGGACAAAAGCGGTGAATTCATGTTGGGCAACGCAATAACAATGTTCCGAAAAGCCAATGACAAACTGCCGGTAATGACCCTTTCATCCGTCGGGATGGGCACATGGGCAATCGGCGGCTTCGTGCCCCAATACCGCACTTCCGGAGGAGAACTCGCCCATGACTGCATTGACTTTCTCAACGACTCGCTCTCAGCATCGCCGGTGACTATAATTCCGGGACAATACACATTTGACCACAACCGGCTGAACGATTTCAAACTTGAACAGTCTAAAGTGCCAGAAACGGCCAATATCATAAATCAGCCTGTATCAATCTACGCACAGCATAAAATTGAAATATGGTTTGCTGTCATAATCTTCATTCTGCTGTCAGTCGCACTGCTAATTTCACTTATCCAGCTGTCACACATCAAACATCTGAAAAAAGCGGTCGAAGAAGAACGAAACAAAGCGGTCTCCGCTATGAAACAGGTTGAACAAGCAAGCTTGCTTAAAACACGTTTTATTCAGAATATGAGTCATGAAATCCGCACTCCGCTCAATGCAATTGTGGGATTTGCCCAAGTTCTGTCAAATTCACTTGATGAGAGCCGCCAAAAATACGCTGATGTCATCGCGTCCAACAGTGACGACCTCTTAAAAATAGTCAATGATATCATGGTCATTTCAAACATTGATTCAGGAGAAGTAGAGAAAAAGAAACAGGTGTCGCTCAACGACATCTGCAATCTCGCCTATGCACAAGCGGAATTAAAAAATCGCCGGATACCGTCTACCATTTTTATCCGACAAATGAAAACGCAACAGTCCATACATCACAGCATCTCGTAGAAGCGGCCTTGACCAATATTCTTCATAACGCATTCAAATTCACAAAACACGGTACTGTCACCATGTCATGCGAAATACGATCAGACACCAAACAGGCCGTCATCACTGTTACGGACACAGGCCCTGGCATTCCTTCCGACAAGCAGGAATGGGTGTTTGAACGGTTCACTAAGATTGACAACTTCAAGCAAGGAGCCGGTATCGGTCTTGCTCTTTGCCGAGCCGTAGCCGACATCATCGGAGGAAACGTAAGACTCGACCCCATCTACACCGAAGGGTGCCGTATTATCTTCACATTTCCTTGCGAGTGACATACAGAGAGTTAACTCCCGCTCTCAGTTTTTATCACTCTACCGTTCGCATTTTCGGGAAATTTTGCGTAACTTTGCACGGTTTTCGAGTTGGAAAACCGGGAGATTAGTTACGTATATTTTCCAACATCATACTCTTTTGATCGTATGCGCGAGACAAAAAAGGCCATCCTGGCACTTGAAGATGGTACAACTTTTGAGGGCAAATCCTTCGGCTACGAAGCCTCAACCGCCGGTGAAGTAGTGTTCAACACAGCGATGACCGGCTATCCCGAGAGTCTTACCGACCCGTCCTATGAAGGACAAATCTTAGTGACAACCTACCCAATTCTGGGCAACTACGGCGTGCCTCCGCGTCGCGAGAAAAACGATGTCAGCGAATATTACGAAAGCGAACACATCCATTGCAAAGCCATCATAGCCCAAGATTACACCTGGCAACACAGCCACTGGCAAGCCGACCGCAGTCTTGCCGACTGGCTCAAAGAAGAGAAAATAGCCGGCGTATACGGCATCGACACACGCGCCCTTACCAAACATCTCCGCGAGCATGGCTCAATGCTCGGGAAAATCCTCATCGAAGGGTGTGACGACGTTAATTTTTATGATCCGAATGCTGAAAATCTTGTAGCGAAAGTAAGCTGCCGATCAGTGGAAGTGCATGGTGAAGGCGAAAAAACAGTCGTACTTGTCGACTGCGGAGTCAAGCACAACATCATCCGCTGCCTCACACGTCGCGGAGTAAAAGTGATAAGAGTGCCCTGGGATTATGATTTCACTTCAATCCCCTACGACGGCCTGTTTATCTCCAACGGCCCCGGCAATCCGGATCTCGCCGGCAAAGCTGTCGAAAACATTCGTAAAGCTATCGAGATAGGCAAGCCCATATGCGGCATCTGCATGGGCAACCAGTTGCTGTCAAAGGCCGCCGGCGCCAAGACCTATAAACTCGCCTACGGGCATCGCAGTCATAATCAGCCGGTTCGTCAAGTAGGCACAGAACGTTGCTTCATCACTTCTCAAAACCACGGTTTTGCCGTAGACAGCAACACTCTGCCGGAAGATTGGGAACCCCTTTTCATCAATATGAACGACGGCACCAACGAAGGAATCCGCCACAAAACCAAGCCTTTCTTCTCGGCTCAATTCCATCCTGAGGCCTCTTCGGGGCCGAAGGACACTGAATTCCTGTTTGACGAATTTATTAACATGTTATAATCCCCCATTCATTGCAATCATGAATCAACATTCAATCAAAAAGGTATTGCTGCTCGGCAGCGGCGCGTTGAAAATTGGAGAAGCAGGAGAATTTGACTACTCAGGCTCCCAGGCATTGAAAGCGATGAAAGAGGAGGGAATAACCACCGTCCTTATAAATCCTAACATCGCCACAGTCCAGACTTCGGAAGGATTTGCCGATAAAATATATTTTCTTCCGGTCACCCCATATTTTGTTGAAAAAGTAATTGAGAAAGAACGCCCTGAAAGCATAATGCTCGCTTTTGGCGGCCAAACGGCTCTCAATTGCGGAGTAGCGCTCTATGAAAGCGGCGTTCTGGAGAAATATGGCGTACAGGTACTTGGCACCCCGGTACGTGCCATCATGGACACGGAAGACCGCGAGCTTTTTGTAAAAAAACTTGATGAAATCAATGTAAAGACCATCAAAAGCGAGGCTGTCAGCAATATTCCTGACGCAATCAAGGCTGCGTCAGAGCTCGGCTACCCGATCATCGTTCGCGCGGCATATGCGCTTGGAGGACTCGGCAGCGGATTCTGCGACGACGAGCAGCAACTTGTGGCTCTTGTTGAAAAAGCATTGGCGTTCTCACCACAGGTGCTTATCGAGAAATCGCTCAAAGGCTGGAAAGAAGTGGAATACGAAGTTGTCCGCGACCGTTTTGACAATTGTATCACGGTCTGCAACATGGAAAACTTCGACCCGCTCGGCATACATACCGGCGAATCCATAGTTGTCGCTCCTTCACAGACTCTCTCCAACGAGGATTATCACTATCTTAGAAAATTAGCAATAAAAATCATACGCCACATCGGCATAGTTGGCGAATGCAATGTGCAGTACGCATTTGACCCGACATCGATGGACTACCGTGTAATAGAAGTCAACGCCCGCCTGTCGCGCTCGTCGGCTCTCGCATCAAAAGCGACCGGCTATCCTTTGGCATTCGTTGCCGCCAAACTCGGTCTCGGATACGGACTTTTTGATTTAAAGAACTCGGTGACTAAGGAGACTTCCGCATTCTTTGAACCGGCATTGGATTATATCGTGGTGAAAATACCACGGTGGGACTTAGGAAAGTTCCATGGCGTAAAACGCGAAATCGGCTCTTCAATGAAATCCGTAGGCGAGGTCATGGCTATCGGACGCACATTTGAAGAAGCAATACAGAAAGGTCTACGCATGATCGGACAAGGCATGCATGGTTTTGTCGAGAACAAAGAACTTAAGGTGCCTGATATCGACCATTCACTCGCCGACCCGACAGACAAGCGCATATTCGTCATATCGAAAGCCATGCGTCAGGGCTATACCGTCGAACGTCTGCATGAACTAACCAAAATAGACCGATGGTTCCTTCACAAGCTGCACAATATCGTAATGACGGCCGACGAACTGGAAACATACAGTTCACTGGAGCAAGTTCCCGCAGCTCTTCTACGCCAAGCGAAAGAACAGGGATTCAGCGATTTCCAGATTGCCAGAGCTCTTCTCAAAGAGAACCTAAAAGACACTGAAAAGGAAATCATCAAGGTACGCGAATTCCGCAAAAAACTCGGCATAGTACCTGTTGTCAAACAAATAGACACGCTTGCTGCCGAGTATCCGGCCATGACCAACTACTTGTATCTGACCTACAACGGCGAACATAACGATGTCAACTATCTTCATGACCATAAATCGATTGTCGTACTCGGTTCTGGAGCCTACCGCATAGGAAGCTCGGTAGAATTCGACTGGTGCTCGGTAAACGCCCTCATGACAGTCAAAAGAGAAGGATGGAGATCTGTCATGATCAACTATAATCCGGAAACCGTGTCAACCGATTATGATATGTGTGACCGTCTTTACTTTGACGAATTGACCTATGAGCGTGTCATGGACATCCTCGACCTTGAACAACCCCACGGAGTTATTCTTTCAGTCGGCGGACAGATTCCTAATAACCTCGCAACCAGGCTCGACAATGCTAAAGTCCCTATTCTCGGCACATCTGCAAAATCAATCGACAATGCGGAAGACCGCCACAAATTCTCAGCAATGCTGGATGAAATCGGGGTCGACCAGCCACGTTGGCGAGAATTGACATCGTTCGATGATATCCACAAGTTTATCGACGAAGTCGGTTTTCCGGTGCTTGTGCGTCCAAGTTACGTGCTGTCAGGGGCGGCAATGAATGTGTGCAGCAACAACGAGGAGCTTGAGCGTTTCCTCAAACTTGCCGCCAACGTGTCGAAACAACATCCTGTCGTAGTGACCGAGTTCATTCAGCATGCAAAAGAGATTGAGATGGACGCAGTGGCTCAGAACGGGGAAATAAAAGTCTACGCTATTTCAGAGCATATCGAATATGCCGGAGTCCATTCAGGAGATGCAACAATTCAGTTCCCTCCGCAAAAGCTTTATGTGGAGACGATACGCCGCATAAAAAAAGTAAGCCAAAAAATCGCCAAAGCCTTGAATATATCCGGACCTTTCAATATCCAGTTCCTTGCCAAGAACAACGATATCAAAGTTATTGAATGTAATCTTCGCGCTTCGCGCTCATTCCCCTTTGTCAGCAAAGTCCTCAAGTTAAACTTCATAGACATCGCGACACGCGTAATGCTCGGCCATGATGTGGAAAGGCCTCATAAAAACGCTTTTGACCTTGACTACGTAGGTATCAAGGCGTCCCAGTTCTCATTCTCCCGTCTGCAAGGCGCCGACCCCGTACTCGGAGTCGACATGTCATCGACCGGCGAAGTAGGCTGTATCGGTTCCGACACAGCGGAAGCCATCCTCAAAGCAATGCTATCAGTTGGTATGCGCATCCCTTCCAAAGGTAAAGGAGTATTGCTGTCCACAGGAACACCCAAACAAAAAGCGGACATGCTTGACGCGGCTCATGAGCTCCACAATAACGGTTACAGCCTGTACGCCACCGGAGGGACACATCAGTTCCTTACCGACAACGGAATTCCTGCGATAAAAGTTTATTGGCCAAGCCAGCCCGACATGCAGCCACAAGCTCTTGAACTGCTTCATCACAAAGAGGTCGACCTTGTGGTAAATATACCAAAGAATCTGTCAGAAACCGAATTAAGCAATGGGTATAGGATACGTCGTGCGGCAATCGATCTCAACATTCCGCTGCTTACCAACGCACGACTTGCTTCAGCATTCATCGACGCATTCACCCATCTGCCGATTGATGATATAGAAATTCGTCCCTGGGATGAATATTAGCAGATTCTTCTTGCATGGTTAAAATAATTTTTTTAACTTTGCAGTGCCGAAAGGTAATCGGGGCGTAGCGCAGTCCGGTTAGCGCACCTGCTTTGGGAGCAGGGGGTCGCGAGTTCGAATCCCGCCACCCCGACTACTAAAAAAGCTTTGTAACGTAGACAGTTGCAAAGTTTTTTTATATTCAGGATATCAATATTTTTTTGCCGCAATTACGGACCCCGGATTGTCGCAAAGCAACAAAAATTCTTCAATAGAAGCCAACCAGAACCATCCAAAGAGAATAGCTTGCAATCAATTGAATTAATCCCCAAATTGATAATCTGGAATTCATTGTAACAAATAAAATCAGCATCCGTAACATCTATGCAATTTTAACAATTATATCCTATCTACTAATAATTAGAGTATTATGCCTTAACTAAAGTTAAATGTCGAACGAATTACAAAAATAATCTTTAAAACCTATTGCATATTAAAAATATTATACATCTTTGCATAGTAATCGATTTGTAACACGTTTGTGAAGCAATTGATACCACATCCTTCAGTATATTCACTATTTATTAAAAATTCAATTATGGGTTCTTCTAATTTTCAAACCAAGCTTCTCGCTCTTCAAAGCAATCTTCTGAACTTTGCTTACACACTGACCGCTAATCGTGACGACGCTTACGACTTGCTTCAGGACACCACCCTTAAGGCTCTTGACAATGAAGACAAGTATGTCGACAACACCAACTTCAAAGGTTGGGTGTTCACAATCATGCGCAACATATTTATCAACAATTACCGCAAAGTCGTTCGCTCGGCAACAGTTATCGACCAGACCGAAGACCTCTACCACCTGAATTTGCCACAAGACTCAGGCTTTGAGGCTCCCGAATCTTCAATTTCGGCCAACGAAATTACCACAGCAATCAATTCTTTTGCCGACGAATACCGCATACCCTTCTCTATGCATGTGGCCGGCTATAAATATAATGAGATTGCCGAACAGATGAACCTCCCGCTCGGCACAATTAAAAGCCGCATCTTTTTTGCACGCCAACGCCTGCAAGAAATGCTAAAGGACTACCGCTAACCCTCCTTTGGCTTGAAATCGAACCCCTAAGAATAGAATATTTTTCAGATCATAATAAAAAGCGAAGAATGCGTTTTCCGCATTCTTCGCTTTTTCCATTCAGACAAAGCTCGATCCAGATTCACGCACTATTCAAAAAAGAATTCGTAAATTTGCATCATGTACCGCAATATTTACAATATTATTGTCGCTGCCGGCAACGGCTCTCGTTTCGGAGGAGAATTACCGAAGCAATACTGCACATTTCTTGGACGGCCTTTAATCATGACCACAATTGAGAGATTCAAATCCGCATTACCCGGCAGTCATATAATATTAGTTATCAACAAAGAGCATCAATCATTGTGGGAGTCATTGCTTGCAAAGCAAAAATTTCACCCCCCGACAATCGCCTTCGGAGGCACGACACGATGGGAATCGGTCAAAAACGCAATCGAAACAATCAGAGCTGCATTACCAAGCGACGCAATCATCACAATTCATGACGGAGCACGTCCGATGGTAACTCCGGAACTTATACACAGAGTCATAAAATCCGTATCAGATGGCGCCGTCGGCGCAATTCCAGTGACAGCTGTAACCGAGTCTCTAAGAATAATAACCGCAGACGGGGAATCAGAACCGGCCGACCGCTCTCTATACCGCGCCGTCCAAACTCCGCAAGCGTTCAACGGCTCCCTATTGGCAAAGGCATATGAATTGCCGTACCGCAAAGAGTTTACCGATGACGCATCAGTAATGGCAGCTGCTGGATTTCATAAAATGCGACTCGTAGACGGAGATCCGCGAAACATAAAAATAACGCATCCGGCCGACATAAAGATAGCCGAATT
>CAZYXN010000064.1:0-15792 GCA_964651105.1 uncultured Muribaculum sp.
TGCATATAGTGTTTTATAAACGGGTAATTTTATCCGTTAGTGAATGCCGGTATAGACCTTTAATTTAATTAATTAATTAGTGCTGCCCTGTCAGGTGCGTGACATTAAATCTTCCTTGATTCAAACTTTTTTACGTCCATTGATGTTTATTAAACAACGGCGATCCTTAATTCACCGCACGCAGGCAAAATCAGAGAAAAATTATGATTACAAAAAAAGTTATAGATGAACTTTATGCTCGATACCGTAAACCGCCTCGCGGCATTGAAAATCTCGATATCGGACTTCTTTTTGAATATGCTTCCGATCATCATAATATCACTATTGACGAAAACGGATGCCTCATAATAAGTAGCATTGATTCGCACTCGCCATTCCATAAATTTCCGCTCGCCAACATACATGGGCTGACCCACTTTGAAGATGTGGTGGCAATAATCCTTCACAGCAGTATAATATTCCTCAACAAGCATGATCATGGAGTGAACGTCCATCTCAAGCTTGAAGGACCCACTCTGTGGGAACGCATGAAATTAAAATTGGGAATGAACTAACAATATTCAAATTCATATAATCATGAGACCGAAAAAAAGCTTTACGCGCATCCCGCTGATTGTGGGGACGCTATTAATGGCGACAGCCATCACTTCATGCGACAATGACACGTTAACGCCCCGTCTGGCAAAAAAAGCGCTTGAAAAAGAAGCCATGTTTGCCGACAGCTCCTGCGTTAAAAGCTTTAATACCGGTTTCTATGAAGTCAACCCGTCCGAATTGGCCAAACTGAAGCATCTCCATGACGCAGGCATGATTGAACTTGCCACAAGCGCCGTAGTCGAAAAAAAGGAGGTCGGCAATTACAATTATTGGTCGGGCTACACCACCGCGTCACAGAATGTAGAACATATCTTTGCTACCGTATCATTGACTGAAGCGGCAAAAAAATATGAAGTCCATCATGTCGTGAAGCAGAGAGACGACAATGAGAAGGATTTGGAACTTGCAAAAGGACACACCGAAGAGCCTGCTCCGGAATACATGATATCCAATAACGACCTCGACACCGGAGACGACATAGAAGAAATCGTTAAATCCACCGCTGACGCTGAAGAAAAAATAGCTGATAATACTGAGACAGACACCGGAGCCAAAACCGAGCAACCGGCTGCAACACCATCATCAACTCCTCTTTCGAGTTATGAATCAGCCTTGGCCAAATCAGAAATAATGCCCCATGACATGCTCCTCGGAAACTTCGAGCTGGTAAAAGTGAAAGAAGTATTCTGTCCTGAGGACATGAAAGAAAGCGGCATCGGAAGTTGCTCATATATTTATCGATTTGTCAACAAAACCCCGTTCGGCCATGTTTTTGGAGCCCCGGAGGCCAATAAACTCACCACTGGACACGCCACTTTCCGCAATTATGTAGATATGGGATGGCTTGTTGATGTAATCAAATAAATTGATATAACAGCAAAAATGGACGGGGTGAATCCATGGATTCACCCCGTCCATTTTCATCTATATTATTAAACAAGCGATGCTATGACCGACTTTATCTGTTGTGCAAGCTCGTTTGCCTCGTCCATTGTAGGAGCTTCTGAATAAATGCGGATTATAGGTTCCGTATTGGATTTCCGCAGATGCACCCATGAATCGGCAAAATCTATTTTCACTCCGTCAATATCCGTGATTGTCTCAGAAGCATATTTCCGCTTCACAGCTTCAAGTATTTTATCCACATCAATATCGGGAGTAAGCTCTATCTTGTTCTTGGCGATAGCATACTGTGGATAACCGGCTTTCAGTTCGCTCACTTTTTTCCCGCTTTTGGCAAGCAAAGTCAAAAACAGAGCCACACCGACAAGAGCGTCACGGCCATAATGGGATTCCGGATATATCACTCCCCCGTTACCCTCTCCGCCTATCACGGCGCCGGTCTCTTTCATTTTTGTGACAACGTTGACTTCACCGACTGCCGCAGCGCTATATTCGCAACCATGATTATGGGTCACATCCCTAAGAGCTCTCGACGAGCTGAGATTGCTGACCGTTGAACCCGGAGTATTGGAAAGGACAAAATCGGCGATTGAAACAAGAGTATATTCCTCGACAAACATCTCGCCGTTTTCCATCACGATTGCAAGACGGTCGACATCTGGATCTACGACAAAACCGACATCAGCACGCCCTTCACGCATAAGAGCGGCAATCTGAGTGAGATTTTCCGGGATTGGCTCCGGTGTATGGGCAAACTTCCCTGTCGCCTCACAGTTAAGTTCTATTATATTGCTTACTCCAAGAGCTCTCAGCAATTGGGGGATAACCACGCCTCCCACCGAATTCACGGCATCGACAGCAACGGTAAAATTAGCTTTGCGTATAGCGTCAACGTCTACAAGCTTAAGATTCAGAACCGATTCTATATGCTTACGGTTATAAGTGTTGTTGACATATACCGTTCCGAGGCTATCCACCGGGGCAAATGTATAAGCGTCCTCCGCTGCGATGCGAAGAACCTCTTTTCCTTGTGCGTCATTCAGAAATTCCCCGTTTTCATTCAAAAGCTTAAGGGCGTTCCATTGCTTCGGATTATGTGAGGCAGTGATTATTATGCCTCCGCAAGCCTCCTCCATAACGACTGCGATCTCGGTAGTAGGAGTGGAAGCCTGGCCGATATTGACTACATCAAATCCCATCGCCGTCAAGGTCGACTCAACAAGTCCGCTCACCATAGGCCCGGAAAGACGGGCATCCCGACCCACTACAATTGTACGTGACGTGCGAGTGGATGTGCGGGAGATAAAATCGGCGTAGGCAGCCGTAAATTTAACAACATCTACCGGACTCAATCCTTCTCCGGGAGCTCCGCCGATAGTTCCGCGTATACCTGAAATTGATTTGATTAATGACATAACCGATTCCTTAAATATTGCTTTTGAAATAACGTATTGTATATAGATATGGCACTACGATACCTATCTCATCGTTAGGCCCTTTGCGGGAACGAACTACAATCTCGGCTTCGCATCCGTAACCCAGATAGCCGAGAGGCACTTGAATGCCTTCACCCCACTGAGTGTAAGATTGGGAACTCTCATTGTCATAACGTATTGTGATGGCCGTAGCGACATCATATGAGTTTCCGTAACCCTCGGGAAGTTTCCCGTCATATTCCTGAAGATTATAACGTGTAAGACGCAGATAAACCAGATCATTGAACTCGGGACGGTCGTCCATGTCTCCTGTTTTCACCACGCGCATATACACGTCGCCGTCCTCGTCCATACGATAGAACGGAGCGTCAATCGACGGATTGTTAATCATCGAGTCAAGAACCTCGCTGAATTTCTTGTCATATTCAGGACTTGTCACACTGATATGCTTCTCCTCGAGAATCTTTTCCGCAAGTTCATAACGTGTCACAAAGACGGAATCGCCGGGCACAACGCCTTCGACTCGTTGGTCGGCAAGAAAGAAATTGATGCTTTTAGTCTCGTCATTAAGAAGATCAGCATAACTCTTTGAATCCTCACATCCGGTAAAAACCGTCGATATGGCAACCAGAAGAGCCATGCAGCCTGATTTAAATGATATCTTCATTTCTATGTATGTATTATCGTGAGTATTTATTTATTTTTCAATTTTTCAATCAGATATTTTTCCACCTCAGGCAGAGTCTGCATGAAAATATCTATAGCCTCTTCCAACGAGCAGTTAAGTTCACCTCCCGAAGCATTCACATGACCGCCGCCGTGAAAATACTTCTCGCAGATGTCATTGACACGGAAATCCCCTTTGCTACGTGTTGATATTTTTATTTCACGCTCATCTTCCCTGATAAACACGGAGTATATGATATCCGGTATCGACAACGGCACGTTGACAAGCCCTTCGGTATCACCTTTTTTATAGTTGAACCGTTTAAGCTCATCGGCAGAAAGGACTATTAAGGCCGCTTTCTGTTCTTCAAAGACCTTCATATTGGCAATTCCGTAGGAATGGAGCCTCAACACATTCAGATTTTTGGTGTCCATAACCTTTTTATAAATCTCATCCTTGTTGATTCCCTTGCGAATCAACTCCGCGATAATTACATAAAGGTCAGGGTCATTGGAATTATAAGAGAAATTTCCGGTATCGGTCATCATGCCGGTATATATGCAGGTCGCAGCCTTGCGTCCTATCATTCCGAACAGTTCCAGCCGGCACAGCAGTCTGAACAACAGCGCGCATGTCGAGGATTGACGTGGATAAGATATCGTTATATCGGCAAACTCCTCAGGATTTTCGTGATGGTCGACAAGCACTTTTTTCCCCTTGGCCGCCGCAAGAGCGTCTTTCATGCGGTCGACGCGATACAAGGCGTTGAAGTCAAGACAGAATACAACCTCTGCCTCCCTCAGCAACTTGTCGGCGAAATCAGTATATTTCGAATATGGGACAATCTCTTTTGCCCCGGGCAGACAACGCAGATTATCCGGAATACGGTCAGGTGTTACGATATGCACGTCCTTTCCTATTTTTGAAAGAGTGTGCATAAGCCCGAGAGAAGAACCCACAGCGTCGCCGTCAGGCGACATGTGGCAAGTAATGACTATGCGGTCATTTTCTTCAAGAAGCTTTCTTACAGCCTTTACCTTTGATTCTTCTATTAATGGTTGAAGCATAAGTTGGTCTTAAAATCAAGTTACAAAGATATACAAATGTCATGTAATTTTCAAATCAACCCTATGACAACATCCATTTCTTGGACATATTTAACTAACTTCATGAATTATCCCGCCATGCCGCACGATGATTGTTTCAATCATAAAAAATAAATATTACCTTTGCATGACACTGCTTACTGATAATATCTATGGCGCCGGAAATCGAATTACATATCGAATACTTTTCAGATACAGACCTTGCGAAAAACCGCCGTCAGGCCGAAATCGAAACCGTCGGCCGTATGATACGCAAAGTGTTTGGCGACGAAGCTGCCCTTGAGCATGATTCCGAGGGGCGCCCGTCAATACACTGTTCCGGGTTCAACGGCTCCATTTCCATTTCACACTCCATTGAATCATGCGTTCTTGCCGTAACACATTGCAGGGCAGCGTCAATCGGCATAGATGTCGAAACTTGGAGAGAACAGCTATACCGTGTCGCCCCGCGCTTTCTTTCGGAAGAGGAACTGCCGGTATACAACACCCGCGAGCTGCTGCTGCTCGCATGGACGACAAAAGAAGCCGTATATAAAGCCGCTCGGGTTCCAGGCCTGCCCCTCAAAGAAATACATCTCCCGTTGCAGATTCCCGACTTGAAGAGATTCAATGCCGTCGCCTGCGATAAAACATTCATTGTGACATCGTACAGTCTCTCCCCTGACAAGGCAATCACTGCAGCCTTTATATCCCCGACATGAAAGTCATCGTATTATTTTATCGAAAATGAGTTGACGGTTTGATATTTTTTTACGAAATTTGCCATTATAACTGAAACATTTAAATTCAATTTGATAAAATGAAAAAGAGTGCACTTCAAAAAGCCCGCGCCGCTTACAAGCCGAAATTGCCCATCGCGCTGACCGGTTCTGTAAAAGCCGTGGAGGGCAAAGCGACTCAATCGGTTGCCGACCAGGAAGAGATTCAGAAATTATTCCCTAACACTTATGGACTCCCCGAAATCCGATTTGAAAAAGACGGCAACTCCTTGAAAGGTGAAGCTATCAATGTCGGAGTTATACTTTCCGGAGGCCAGGCTCCAGGCGGACATAACGTAATAAGCGGACTATTCGACGGAATCAAAAAAATCAATAAAGACAGCCGTCTATTCGGATTTTTAATGGGCCCCGGCGGTTTTGTCGATCACCAGTATATGGAGCTCACTTCGGAGATTATTGACGAATACCGTAACACCGGCGGTTTTGACATTATCGGTTCGGGACGCACCAAGCTTGAGACAAAAGCTCAGTTTGACAAAGGTCTTGAAATACTTAAACAGCTCAATATCCGCGCTCTCGTCATAATCGGCGGCGACGACTCAAACACTAACGCGGCCATCCTTGCCGAATATTATAAGCAGATCAACGCAGGCGTGCAGGTTATCGGTTGTCCAAAAACCATCGACGGAGACTTGAAGAATGAAGTGATCGAAACTTCATTCGGATTTGACACCGCGACAAAAGTATACAGCGAAGTTATCGGAAACATCCAGCGTGACTGCAACTCCGCTAAAAAATACTGGCATTTCATCAAACTGATGGGACGTTCGGCAAGCCACATCGCGCTTGAATGCGCTCTTCAGTGCCAACCAAATATCTGTATCATTTCAGAAGAAGTCGAAGCAAAAAAACAGACTCTTGACGACATCGTAAATTCCATAGCCGACGTTGTAGCCCGCCGTGCTGCAAATGGCAACAATTTCGGAACAGTCCTCATTCCGGAAGGACTTATCGAGTTCATTCCCGCAATGAAAGCATTGATTGCCGAGCTTAACGAGCTCCTTGCCGCCAATGCCGAAGAATTCTCGCATGTCGAGAAAGCAAATCAGCTCTCTTGGATCGCCGACCGTCTCACTCCTGAAAACTCGGAAATATTCACAAGCCTCCCCGAGGGAGTAGCCCGCCAGTTATGCCTTGACCGCGACCCGCACGGAAACGTCCAGGTATCTCTTATAGAAACCGAGAAACTTCTTGGCGAGATGGTTGCGCGCCGGCTCAATGCGCTTAAAGCCGAAGGAAAATATGTAGGAAAATTCGCTTCTTTGTATCATTTCTTTGGTTATGAGGGACGCTGCGCCGATCCGTCAAACTTTGATGCTGACTACTGCTATGCTCTTGGATTTAACGCCGCTTGTCTGGTAAAATCAGGCGTTACCGGCTACATGTCAAGCGTGCGAGGCCTTACCAAACCGTCGGTTCAATGGACTACCGGTGGTATTCCAATCACAATGATGATGAATATGGAACGCCGCCACGGCGCTATGAAACCGGTTATACAAAAAGCGCTCGTGTCACTTAACGGACGTCCGTTCAAGAAATTCGCCTCACAGCGTGATGCATGGGCAATAAACACCGAGTTCATCTATCCGGGCCCGATCCAATATTTCGGGCCGGCGGAAGTATGCGACCAGCCGTCGCTTACTCTCCAGTATGAACACGAAGCATTAAAATAAGTAAACCCGAATCTCAGCTTGCATGGGGGCGCCTCGGGGGAGCAATGTCGCTCTCAGGCGACCCCCATTATTATTTTAAATCACGTCATGAAACAACAATTCCTGCTCATTCTCTTCCTTTCATTATCAGTCGACATTTTCGCCTCGTTAAATGAGATTAAACGCGCCTTCATCACACCGCCCGATTCCACACGCACGAAAGTATGGTGGTTTCATGGAGAAGACACGGTCACTCATGAAGGAATCACTGCCGACCTTGAAGCGTTCAAGAGGCAAGGTATCGGAGGAATTGTATATTATGACCAGGTACACGGCAAAGGCGCCAACGCGCCAAAACTGCTCTCCCCCCAATGGTGGGACGCGTTGCTGTTTTCGGCAAAAGAAGCCCAACGTCTCGGACTCTCATTTGAGACCAACGTCGGAAACGGATATGTGGCCGGGGGGCCATGGATTACTCCCGAACTCGGCATGAAGCGTGTCGCTTCTTCCGAGACCATTATTTATGGCAACTCTGAAATTGACACAATATTGCCGATACCGGCGGCGCCGATGGGCTATTTCCGTGACATCGCGGTCATTGCTGTGCCGGCGACAAACCATGGAAGCGTCACAATGTTGAAAGATTCCATAATACGAAACAGCAATCCCGACGACACAATCACAATCACTGTCGATTGCGGAAAAAATTTCACCGCAAGGAGTTTGACCTACACGCTTAACGGCAGGGCGAAGGCAAGAACTCTCGCAATGAACTATCCCGGAGAGCCTGCCGACGAATTTTATGGATGCATCTATCGCAAACTTCCATCGCCGGGCGTTCTCGAAGTGTCGGATGACGGCAGCCACTACCGCAAAATAGCCGCTGTTGATCCGCGATACAGAAATCATGGAGGAGTAAAATTCAAAACAATCTCATTCCCGGCTGCGACAGGCCGATATTTCCGCATAAGGCTATATAAGTGGGGAAGCGGACATCCTGACGACAACAGAATGTCAATTGAGAATGTGACCCTTCATCAAGACGCTATGACCTACGCATGGGAAGAGAAAGCGGCGTTAGTATCGGAATACGTGGATGAAAACCTTACTCCCGCATATTCTTCCGATGAAATCCTGAACAGCGACAGCTTTATCAATCTTTCCGATTATATGTCGGAAGATGGCCGATTGAAATGCGATGCGTTGCCGGCCGGCAAATGGATTGTAATGCGGTTTGGAGCGATATCCACGGGAGCGAAAACAAAACATGGACGAAAAGAGGCGCTGGGACTTGAATGCGACAAACTGTCATCGCTTGGAGCGGAATGCCAATGGAAAAGTTACATCGGGCCGCTTGTCGATTCGATACGTTCCAACGGCCTCCACATAGAAGGGGTGACAATGGACAGCCATGAGGCCGGCCCGCAAAACTGGACGACGGGATTTGACCATGAATTTGCCGCACGCAACGGCTATGACATGCTCCCGTTTCTTCCGGCCATGGCGGGATACATAGTCGATTCACCTGACAAAACATCAAAATTTCTGCACGACCTGCGACGCACGCTCTCCCGGCTTACAACAGAGAAATACTACGGAGCATTTGACTCAATCGCGCGAAAAGAGGGACTCCGCTTTACCGCCCAGGCCATAGGAGGTGCGTTGTGCCTCACCGGCGACAACATCGAGGTGAAAAAACATATCGACAAACCGCAGGGCGAGTTTTGGGCATATCAGACTGACGGGAGCTACGACATCAAGGATTGCTCGTCGGCAGCCCACATATACGGAAAAAACATCGCCTCGGGAGAAGCTTTCACCGATGCTAAATACAGCCATAAACCCTGCGACATAAAAAGCCTTGCCGATTATGCCTGCGCGTTCGGAATAAACGAATTTGTCATATGTGCGTCAGCCTACCAGCCAACCCTGACCGGAATTCCGGGGAATACTGCCAACGGGCGGCAATACTGCCTCAACCGCAACAACACTTTCTGGGAATTCACAAAACCGATGTGGGACTCACAGGCACGATGCAATTATTTGTTAAGACAAGGAGAACCGGTAGTAGACCTGGGGATATATCTCGGCGACGATGTGCCCGTACGCATAATTTCCCACCGGTTGCCCGAGATTCCAAAGGGATTCAATTTTGACGGACTCACCACCGACGCTCTAATGGATATGACCGTGGAAAACGGAGTTCTCTCCTTACCGTCAGGAATGAAATATACAGTTCTGTCCCTGCCGGCATCATCGCTCCCTGAATCGGCCAAATTCAAAATAAAACAGCTGAAGAATGACGGAGCCTTGATTTTCGATCCGGCCTCAGGAGAATCTCTGCCATCCTTCATCGCTAAAAACGGAATACGGCCGGACATGTCATTCCCGGAAGGCGACACTCTCTTTTTCACCCATCGTCGTTTGCCCGATGCCGACATATATTTCATCGACAACCATCAGAACAAATCCATATCCAATTGTTTCGCATTTAATTCCACCCACAAAAATGCCGAGCTATGGAATCATGTCACAGGCCGAATCGACATGCAGCCGACAGTAATCGACCCCAACAACCGCAGCACGGTCAATCTTGAGCTGGGTCCGCACGAATCGGTATTCATAGTGTTGTCTGACTACAATTCTCCCGCCGGCAATCTCTATGGTCTCAACCCGGCTGAGACCATAGAGATTGCCGGAGAGTGGGACGCTTATTTCGACCCGGCCATGGGAGGCTCCGGAAAAATCACCCTCTCCCAACTGGAAGACTATACCGTAAGCGACAATCCGCAAATAAAATATTTCTCCGGAACTGCAGAATTCAGCAATTCGTTCACAATCATCCCCGTTGAAAATTCAAGTTACGAACTAAAGCTCCACGGATTTAGCGATGCGGCAGAGGTTATTGTCAATGGCAAGCCGGCCGGAAGCATATGGTGCTCGCCTTGGACTCTCGACATCACAGAATATCTGCGCCGGGGTGAAAACAAAATCACTTTACGCATAGCCAACAGCCTCTACAACCGAATGATCGGCGACGCAGACAAACCGGAAGAAGAACGCTACACCCATGCCACATTCCCGATTGTCGACAAGGACACTCCGCTTGTTCCGTCAGGAATATCCGGGACTGTGACCGTCACCCGCTATACCGGCAGAACGCAACATTAATCCTGGAAGCCGCCTCTATCACATTTTGGACTTCAGAAAATCAACCAACCCGGGATGATTGATTCGCGGCACCCCCTCATAGACAATGTTTCCGTCTTTCCCTATAAGATAATATGACGGGAAAGCGCCCACGTTCAGGCTCCCCATTATGCGATTGGACATATCATCGTCAACGATGAAAATGTGAATTGCATTATGATAGGCCGGGGCAAGTTTTCTCCAGGACTCGATGTCTGATTTAAGCCACATCACCGCAAAGACCACATCGGAATCCTTAAAATACTCTCTTATATCCTCGCTTTCACCAAGAGCCGCCCGACACGGGCCGCACCATACAGCGCTGATATCCAGATATACCGGTTTTCCGGGGAATACGCTCGTCAGCCAATCGACAGGCATAACATTGTCAAAAGAGCGCAACGACTCGCCATCAAAAACAACAATCTCGCCCGGCTTAATCAATGACACATCAATCTCCTCAGAATGATTCCCGTAAAGACGGCTATAATAATCCATATCGGTAAATTCAGTCTTGTCGGGGACAACCTCATTCTTCATCGAAGCATACATCAGATCCCTTATCAATCCTTTCGGAACAAGATTGACATATTCGGGAAACTCATGACACACCGCGCTAAGATGATACGGAAAAATCATGACCTTCGCATTATCTTCATTCATCAGGTCGAATATCGAGTCAGTAAAAAACGCCAATCGCTCGTCACGGCTTTTCCCCTGAAAATCACACGCCTGATTAGCAATCAAATAAAGATTGTCTCTATATAACATCGCAGCCACATCGGCCGATATGGAATTTCGTAAAACATAATCGTCTACAATAGCGCGTGTCCTCGTCACCTCGCGTTTAAACGCAGGGAGGAAAACCGCAACCGATTCATCGGCCGGCGGCAGCTTCACATCATTATATATAGCGCTTAAATCAAAGAACGCATGGGAATATTCCTCGTTCATCGTTGAATTGTCTCCGGAAACATGAAATTCCATAGGCGACTTGCCGGCATCAATTTCCACAAAAACGGAATCGCCCGGTTCTGCGAAAGCATTGACGAAAAGATAGCGGTTATAATTTATAGTGAATGTATGTCCGAATGAAAAAGGGATTTTGACATTAAAGCGACCCAGCGAATCCAGATCGGCGACCTTACGCACGCTTTTCCGCGATATATCGCACTCGTTTATTATGATTGTCTTAGAGCCGCCGTCGGGAATATTCACAATATGCCCCGCGACTGTTATGGAATCATTCGCCATAATACCGGCAGGCAAACACATGACAACCACAACAAAAAGCATTCTGACATTTAAAGACATAATCTTGATTTTTATGACATAATCTCAAATTTTCTCACCAAATATAGCGATTCAGCTCCTAAAAACAAATTATTTCGTCCATAAATAGAATGTGTAGAGTCGGTGTAGAGTCAGTGTAGAGTCAACAAGCCATGCTTTGTGTCAAATTAATTGCAAATTCCACATTTTTATAGATTTGCAATTATCAATCAATTAAAACGTTCAACCCATGAAAATTCCAGTCTCAATTGCGGTATTAATTTCTATCCTATCTGCTATGTCATGTTCTCAAAACGAAATAGCCAACATCCCTGACAATAATGCTTTCATTAATGTTTCATCCGACAGCGGCATCGTGGACTATTACAGCCAAGTTTGCTTTGCCGCACAACTCTTGGGAATAACACATTGGGCAGTATGGGGCATTTCAAATAATAGCTAACTAAGACTTATCTGATTTAAACCCTATTACAACAAACAGATGCTCGTGTATTTTATCTAAAAACATCGGATTTTAAATAAAAATCCGATTATATTTTTCCCGGAAGATGATTTTCACAATATTTGGAATAATACTTTCAATAGAATCGAAGTTTTTTCACTCAATTTGCAATGTCAATTTTATTACAACAATTAACCTTATGAGAAAATATTTCAGAATGTTTTTAGCCGCAAGCGTGATTGCCACGACAGTATGCGCATGCGGTTCGGACGACACAAAAAAAGATGAGCCGGAGATACCGGAACAACCCACCACTCCTGCCGAACCGGAGAATCCGGAAAAGCCGGATACCCCCGACACTCCCCAGGAACCGGAAAAGCCCGAGACTCCGGAAAAACCGGAAACTCCAAAAGAAGAGTATAAGCTCATGGCATCAATGGTGCCGGACGCATCCCTTATCGGATCCGACTGGAAAGCGGTGGACAGTTATATGAAAAAATTAAATTTTGAATATACCGAACATCCGAACAACAGCAGCGCCGACCACAATACCGGCACACACGTCGAAGTCGAGTATGACAGCTTCCTGAAAATGCATGTTTACAAATTGTCGGTTCACAAGAACAGCCAAGTCATAGACGGCGACCGAGGCTCAAAAGTCGACAGACAGCGCAATGAGATGAAAAGCCGCACGTCGGGCAACGGTTTTCCGGAAGTCAACGGCAATTATGACGAATGGCAACGCCTCGAATGGAAGTTCAAGATACCATCTGGATTCCAACCGTCGGGACAATTCACCCACATACATCAGCTGAAAGCCGCCGACGGCAGTGACAACGGCAGCCCTCTTATCACAATCTCGCTGCGCTCCAACTCCAACGGCACAAACAAACGCTTAGAGGTGATACACACAGGACGTTCGGGAGGTGTAAACAAGGGACGCATAGTCGACAATATCCCGTTGTCGGAATTTGAAGACGAGTGGGTGCAGGTAGTAGAAGAGTGCAATTACCGGCGCCATGGACATTACAATATAACAATCACACGAATCCGCGACAATAAAGTCCTCGCAAGCGGCTCCGATTCAGATATCGACCTATGGCGAGCCAAAAACGGGACAGCCATAAGAAACAAATACGGCATCTATCGCAACGTGGGAAAAGACCCGTTCGGCTCAAACACTCTGCTTAAAGACGAACACATATATCTCACCGATTTCAAGATATATGAAAAGAACACCAACCCCAATCCGGGGCCGGTAGACGATTAAAAACTTGTATATTGCAAAATTATCCCACGGAAGGGCGGACAACCAAGTCCGCCCTATTTTTCACATTATAATATTAATGAGCGAAGGCGGTTCCTTGTTATCGGTTTTTTCATTAATTTTGCAGCCAAAACTTATCGCTATGCAAGAACTCGAATCGGTCAAAACAAGAGCATCAGAGGGGATTCCCGCATCGGTCGAAGAGGCTCTCGCTCTCAATGAAAAATATACCACCAACCAACTCGCGGACGCCGCCGACGAAGCGCGCATGCGCCAGGAGGGGAATGTCATCGACACTTGTTCGATTGTGAACGCACGTTCGGGACGTTGCTCGGAGGACTGCAAATGGTGCGCTCAATCCAGATACTACTCCACCGGAATCAATGAATATGAAATCATTCCCGAAGAGGATGCAATAAAAGCGGCGGAGACAAACAAGCTACTCGGCATAAAACGGCTGTCGCTTGTCACCAGCGGCAGAAAAGTAGCTCCGGCCGACATGAAACGATTCTGTGACATCTATCGCAAAATCGCCGAGAAAACCGACTTGTACCTGTGCGCGTCAATGGGGCTGCTGAACCGCCAGGAACTGCAAATGCTCAAAGAGGCAGGAGTGAAACGATATCACTGCAATCTGGAGACATCATCGAGCTATTTCCCGGAATTGTGCACGACACATTCCCACGCAGACAAACTCAACACTATCAGACAGGCTCTGGAAGTAGGGATGCAAGTGTGTGTCGGAGGAATAATAGGGATGGGCGAAACGATGCGTCAACGGCTTGAACTGGCCGAACAAGCCCGTGAAGCCGGGGCATGCTCCATACCGATAAACATACTCAACCCTATTCCCGGGACACCGCTACAAGACACGCCGCTGATCAGCGAGGACGAAATAATCCGCTCGGTAGCTCTGATGAGATTCATCGCTCCTAAAGCGACGATGCGATTTGCCGGAGGAAGAATGAGACTTTCGGAGAAATCAATGGCACGCATACTGAGAGGGGGCATGAACGGAGCGTTGATGGGCGACATGCTCACAACTGTCGGCAACTCGGCAAACGAGGATAGAAATTTGTTTGCCAAATGCGGTTACGACAATGATTGAAAAACATTTAACAATATCGTAAAAACATTGAGGGGGAATCGGATGTTATATAGTCAAAGAACGAGGAAACCACGATAGGAATCTTAATTCCAATATAACATCAGCGGATGAAATCGCCGCAATCGACTTCCTCAAGGTGAAATATCATACGCGGATATCATATAACGAGTCCGCGTATTTCTTTATAGCCAAGTCTAATCAAACAGCTGCGAAAGCACCACGGGCGAATTTATATTTGACAATGACGCGAAGTGCATGGTATAGTATTCCAACGCCACCGCAATGACGCGCCGCCGCTGATGCCTGTTAAACCTGATCCGCGACATGTTTTCCCAGGACATACGCGACAATGTTTTAAGCATCCTCGAGTCAACGCTGTCAAGATAATGGCCGTGGAGCGGAACTGCGTCACGGAAAATGCCGTCGGCCATGTCGAAAACAGTACCGGCGTGATAAGCGCCCACATCAGGCTCAATTCCCAGAAACCGGGTGAGCCTATACATAAATACCATCAGGAAATTGGCAGTTCCACGTTCATCGGCACGGTCAAGCCGATCAATCGAAGCGCATATAAACCGGAACAGCAAGGGATCGGGCTGGCCTTCGCGGAGCACTACATTGAGGAATTCCGACATAAACATGCCGACAGCAATCTTTACGGGATGAGAATGCAGGAGCGGAAAAACAACAGTGGGACGCACGTCATCGACGGAAACAATCTCCCTTGCCGGACGAATGTCGGCTACACATTCAAATAAGCTCATAGGCATCATCATCGCTTTCCGACGACGGGATTCTTTGGATTTTCCCGCCGAGACAAGCAACGACATGCGCCCGTTTTCCAATGTATAAACCGAAAGAATATTATTTCGGTCATTATACCTGACGGTGTGCAACGCGATACAATGAATGTGGACTAACATCAATGCAAATGTAGCAGTTTTAACCACAAAAAAGAGTAAAAAGGGGCAAAAAGAGACCGTTCAAGATGATTTATCAAAAAAAATTTGCGTGAACAAAAAAAAGTGTCTATATTTGCACTCGCTTTTACGGCAACACTATGATGGCCCATTCGTCTATCGGCTAGGACGCAAGATTTTCATTCTTGAAAGAGGAGTTCGATTCTCCTATGGGCTACGATAAACAAAAACAATAACAACAAATAGAATTATTTTTTGTAATGGCAAATCATAAGTCATCTATTAAGAGAATCCGCCAAACAGAGTCACGCCGACTCCGCAACCGTTACTACTCAAAGACAGCCCGTAACGCTGTGCGTCGTCTTCGCGCAATGACCGACAAAACTGAAGCTGCCGCCGCTTATATCAAAGTAAGCTCTCTTCTTGACCGTCT
>CAZYXN010000065.1:0-15604 GCA_964651105.1 uncultured Muribaculum sp.
GGCAGAACTCCTCGATGATGACACGGTAGACCTCGCGCTCGCCGGCCGACGGGACTACTGTATGCGTCCTCACCTCGTATTTCTCCCCGGCGAAATCCCTGAACTTGCGTGTGATGATGGTCTTGCCTATAAGTCCGAAAAGCGCGTCCTTGTTGTATATGTCCTGGTTCTGCTTCTCTATCCCGAACACGGTGGCCTTGCCGGGGCAGTGGCACGACTTGAACAGCACATGGCCGCGGAATGCCGGGAACGGCTTGCCGTAGCTGTCGTTGGTGTCGCTCTCTATCTCCCTGTCGCGGTTCTGCCTGTATACCTCCGGACTCCAGCACGTCATGTTCACGGAGTTGTTGTACAGAAGCTCGAACTGGCTGTAAAGCTCCGTGATGTTGTTCCGTGTCGTTGTGCCGGTGTCGAGTATCTTGTAGTGCACCCTGCGGAAGATGGCCATGATGTATCTCGTCCTTTGCGATACGGGGTTGGTGATCTCGTCGGACTCGTCGAACACAAGGCACAACTTGCGTGCCGACCGCTTTATGAACCTCATCAGACAGCGCTTCAGTTTGCAGAGCATTGATGTGGATACCACAAGGAATGTCCCGACCGGCACATCCTCAATGTCGGTATAACTCCTTATCATCCTGAACCGCTCCCGGTTGTTGCGGAGAAAAGGCTCCCATGTCATGTTCGTTGCTATCGAGGGGGCGAGTACGATGACATTGCGCACTTTATTGAATTTCAACAGGTATTTCGCACGCTGGTATACCGCGGCGGTCTTTCCCGAACCCTGCTGCCAGTTCAGCAGGGCGTACCGTTTCTGCATCACAAGGTTGAGGTCATGCTTTTGCAGGTTGGTGAACCCGCACACATCCATGTCCTTGTTCACGAAAGTCGCATTGTCGAGATATGCGGACAGTTCCGGAAGCGGTTCCATCTCGTGGAATGTCAGGCTCTGCTGTCTCAGACGCCGTTGTTTGCGTCTGATAAGCTTTAGCGCCCCCTCCATCTGCCGGATGTTCGCCCCGGTGGGATTCTCCGGCATCGGCAGTGGCGCACGCCCGAGTATCAGGTCGTTCATGCTCACCACGTCGTCGGCGTTTTTGTCAAGCATTTTCGGGGCGTACGCTTTGAGCCGGAACCCGTAGGATGTCTTCACCAGCGCTATCTCTTTCCTGCGCACGGCATTCTGATTCCTTATATGGCGCCTTATGACCGACAGCACCTTGTTGGGAGTGAGTTTCTTCCGTTCCCACTCCTCACGTTCTTCAAGGGTGCAGCCCTCGGGCGGTTTCTGGTTGCGAAATCTGGCCACAAGTTCAAGAGCCTTGTCCATATGCCTGTTAAGGCGCTTGTGGGTATTCAGCTCATACATGTACTTGGCAAGACGGTATTCGAACTGTTCCAGTTCCTCGCGGCTTATGGCGTTGGCCTCCTGCATGAGCGGCAGCTTGAGACGCCGCTTCATGGCGCGGGCATCGGCTATGCGCTGTGTCAGCTCTTCCCGCGAGACAAAATCGTCGGCATTGTAAGGCTGCATCTCAATGTGCCGTGACCGGCGTAGGAACGCCATTATTTTTGTTTTGAAATCGCGAACACCGTACCGGGCGAATGCGTCGGGTTCCAGACGGGTTTGTCCGAGGAATGAAAATTGTCTGTTAACGGCCAGGACTTTTGATTTTTCCCAGAATTCGCTTTGAAGGAACGATTCAGGCACTATCAGCATCAGTATCCCTGCCGGGGCGAGCGCGTCAAAAGCCTTGTCCATATAGAATACCTGCGACATGCTGTTCACGAACCGGAGATTGAACGGCGGATTCCCTATCACCACATCGTAAAGGCTTTCCGGCATGAACTGCTGTATGTCGCATTGCCATATATTCGATTCGGGATACAGATGCCGTGCCACAGCCACTGCATTGGGGTCTATGTCGAACACGTGGGCGTTGTGCAGGTTCGGCAGATGGTTGAAGAAATTCCCCATGCCGCAGCACATGTCGAGTATCATTTCCGACGGCCGGGGGGAAAGCATCCCGACCATGTCGCGGCAGATCTCGTGCGGAGTGAAGAACTGGCCCATCTCGAACTCCTTCTTGGCCTCGGCATACTCGTTGTAACTGCCGAAATCGGAACGCCGCAGGTTATGCAGCCCTCCGATACCGGTATAACAGTTGTAGATGCTCTCCGCCGGTATGGTGTCCTTGCCCGAATCTATGCAGAAGAGTATCCTGTCGTTTATCTCCTTCCGCTTGTCCGGTGGTATCTGCTGGGGTATGATGGCGTACATGGTTGTCTTGTGATATGGTTATAAAATGAGCGGCACGGACATCGTTGCCGGTATCCGTGCCTGCTGCTGTCAGTCACTGATACATACCGTTTATTCCTCGTATAACCGCAGTTCGTCAAGACGCAGACGGTTGAAACAGAGGGCTGCCGCCTCCCTGTCCTTGAACCTGACATCTATCCGCCCGTTACGGAAGAACTTCATTCCGGTGGCATTGGTCGTGGCGAGGCTGTACCATCCGGATACATCCACATCATTCTGGTCCAGTTTCGGGACAATACCGCTGTTTCCGCAAAGCACATTGTCGGAACCGAAGGCTATCCCTTCGCAAAACGATGAGATACTTCCGTAATAGTTGTAGTGCACGTGGTTTTTGCGGTAGTTGTCGTAATGGAATTCATCGAACGCGATTACGTTCGGAAATGATATTTTGTCTCCTTTCAGTTCCGGCTTGACCTTGCTCCATCGACCGGGCTTTACAAGCTTGTGGAAACGTCTGAGCAGCTCTTCCTCGGCGGTCTGACGGAAACTCCGGGCGCCCAGATGCCTTATTACGATATCGACATATGTCATATATTGCGGACGGAACCCTATGCCGAGTGTTTCCCCTGACAAGGCCGGGACCGGCACCGACACATTGTATGTGCGGTTGAAATATGTGATTATCCTTCTGGCGAATTCTCCATTGGCTTCAAGATTGGCGGATGCAAGCCCGTTGATTGCATTGAATGGCTTGAAAGCGTATAGGGTGTAGTCGTCCTGTTCGGACCTGTTTGCTGAAGACCGGAATTTTATCTCTCCGCTTTTCTTGTAGACGAGGCTGTGACTATCTCGGTATTGCTCTGCCTCTCCGGTAAAGATGCCGTACCAGCGGTCTATCTGGTCAAGAGTCCTGTAGAGCAGTTCCTGCTGCCTTTCGCAGAAAATCCTGTCTTGTGACGTTATCTTCTCTTCATTCCGGATTTCCATTCCGAGAATTCCGGACAACAGGTCGGCGTGCCCGCCTGCCGGTGTCGCTGTCTGTGTTGCTGTCGTTGTCTGCATATCCTTATGGTTTTAGTAAATGACCGGTGGAATTTCTATATGGTAGAATGTGGTGACATGCCGCTCCATGTCTTTGTCAATCTTGACTCTCGTGGGGCGGCAGTTGCGCATACGCTCCTGAACGGGTAGGTCGAGTCTGTTCCATTCATCTTCCGGCAGGAATTCCGTCTTTTTCCTGAAGCACCAAACTACAAGCCGGTTCTCCCAGTTGCCGGGGAACACCGTGGCCTCGTAGTCCTCCCTGAATCTGTCGAACTCCGCATCGTCACGGAAAGCGATGAAGTCTCCTTTGTAGAGATAGCGCGAGTCAGGACCGGTGTTTTTACAGATATAGAGCGTGCGCCATGTCTCGGTGGTGAAATCACCGTAGAGCGGTTCAGGCTCTATATATTCCCATCCGGGAACTTTCGCCGTGAATGAGACCGTGCCGTTGGCACACGGCCCGCAGTGTCCCCATGCCTTGAACATGCCTTCTTTCCATCCGGTGAACTTCATGTCGCCCGGTACGATTGATGTGAACGGACCGCCGCTGACGTCAATCCATATATCCTGTTCTCCGATTCCGACAAACGGGACATACGGCTGGAGACATACCGAGATCTTGTCCCCACGGACTTTCTCAAGCAGCGCATGGCCGTAAAAGTCGCCATGCCGGTCGGTATGGCGCATCCTGTCGCCGATTTTGGGAATGGAATCAGAGCGTGAATCCTCGATAACTTCAACGAGTCTGTTCACCATGTCCACATCGGACTGCCGCAGGATGTGCTCCCTGTCGTATGAGACGTTCAGCGGCAGTAGTGTTTCAAGCGTGTACTTGTCTTTTGTTGCTTTCATCATATCTTTTCGGTTTTCATTAATCCGGCTTATGGGGCCGGAGTTCCCATAACTACAGGCTTAAAAGGTCGTGTTCCGGCCGTGCAAGGTTTTCGGGAAAAATACCGCAAGCCCCTCGGGGCGCGGAAGATTTTTCCACGAAACCCGGAGGGCCTGACCTTGCATGGCTGACAGGAACACGGACTACCTTTGCCTGTGGTTATGGAAACTCCGCCCCGATATGATGGTATTCTCTATTGCTCTTTCTGATTGATACGGTGATGTTCCCGCAACATCAGGCGTCAGACGGCATGAACGAGAATTACGCCCCGGAATGGGGCGTAATCCAAAAATATTTGTTAACTTTGCATCAGAGTAAAAGAGTTATTTGAAAGCGTGAGAAATATAGCGTAACCAAACACACCGCCAGTTTCTTATCCATTGCCCATCCTCACGCGGATTCTTAAAAACAGCCTTGTAGTCAAAATATTAGCCTTGGACTACATCAAATATACACATAAATTGTGTTAACTCCAAAACTCACCACATGAGCATATCTAAAAAAGCAGCACCGCGTTAGTTCGCAGTGCTGCCAAAGGGAAATCCATCGCTGTAAATAAAGTTTTACTGTATTATTGTCTTATTGCCGTTTATGATGTATATGCCGGCAGGCAGCCCGATTAAATCGGGCGCGCCTTTTCTGATCAAACGTCCGTCGATTGAATATACATCATATTCTTCGGTCATGCTGTTGCTGTCGTTATCGATAATTATATCATCGATTCCGGCAGGATCAAATTCGGCGATGCGGAAAAATTCTTTCCAGCCCGGGCTGTTTTGATATGGAATTTTGCAGAATGGCGGTACATATAAGACGCAATTGCGGATAATATCGGAGAATGCAGCATTTCCGCAGGTGGGAGGAATTTCGGCATGGCTTCGCAGAATAGTCATTTCGCGGCAGTCGGCAAATGCTTCTTCACCGATTGATTTTACTGATTTTCCAAAATCAAATTCGTTCAGGGCCACACAGCGTTTAAATGAGAATGCTCCGATTTTTTCAACGTTGTCGCCGATTTTCACAGTACGCAGATTGCTGCAATCGTAAAATTCATAGTCAGGGATTTCGGTTTCGTTGCCTACGATTGTCGCGTTTTCTATCGATTCGTTGGCATAAAATGGTGAATAGCCGAATTCTTGAGACGCGTTATAGTCTATGTCTCCTCCGATATAAAGTGTCTTGAGCGGAGAATTCTTGAACATCGGTTCTATTGAAGAGACTGTCCCAAGGGAATTGCGATGCTCGCCATAGCCTATTTCGAGGGTCGACAGGCGATCTTCGATTGTCAGTGCGGACAGTGTGGAGCAATTGGTGAATGCTCCATTCCCAATTGATGCTACGTTGGAGGGGATTGAGATCTCTTTTAATGATTCGCAGTCACGGAATGTGTCGTGTTCGATGCTTTTCACTGACTCTCCTATTGAGACCGATTGAAGATTTTTACATCCTGTAAACGCGGAGCTTCCGAGGAGTCTGACACCGTCAGGTATGTCAAATTGTGCGAGATTGACACATCCGGCAAACGTGCTGTCCTGAATGGCTTTAATATTATCGCCGATAGCAAATTCAGAAATATGTTCGTTTTCGGCGAATGTTGCGGGATTTATGCGTACCACAGAGAATTCAAGCCCCATGTCCATGATTTTGTCGGGGACATATGTCGGGGTGAATGGTTGGGCATAGTTGCAATCTATGGCTGCCAGCGTCTGACGCTCGCGGTCTTCCATGACGTAAGTGACTCCGTCGGCGTCAAATTTGGAACTCAGGAACTTCATCTCGATAGTTCCTTTCATGCCGCTTGACGCGTAATTCCCATTGCCTACATAATTATATTTGCCGGCTACATTTTCCCATCCTGACGGGACGGTGTTTGACAGCCAGATTGTTTTTACAATCTTTACATCGTTTTTGCCATAGCCGAAAATGTTGGATGTGGTTCTTACATTAAGCCCTATTGTCAGTGATTTCAGATTTAGGCTGCTCTCAAATGTGGACGGATTCAACATCTTCACTCGGTCGCCTATTATGAGTGTCTTTAATTTGGACAGACCGCATAAGAAATTGCCTTTGACCTCGCGTCCCATATAAAGATACTCGATTGATGAGGGTATGTACAGTAATGGAGTGCTGGAATATCGGTCGGTAGTGTAGTTCATCTCACTATCGCTGTCGGCAAATGTCATGGCTTTGAGTTTGCTCATTCCTGAAAATGAGTAAGAATCGAAATCGATTACTGAGCCGGCGATTGTAAGCGACGTCAAGTCGGGGCTTGACTCGAATGCGTATTTGTCGATGCCGGTTACCGGAAGTCCTTCGTATTTGGCGGGAATCTCAAAGCTTCCTGAAAGGTCTCGCGTGTATCTGAGATAATATGATTTTTCGTCTTCGGCAAGTCGATAACTTATTTGCGGCTCAAGGACTCGTATAGTTGCTGTGCCTGTCACATTGGAGCCGTCATTTGCCGATGCTTCGATGTAAGCTGTTCCTGGTGCCAGCGCTTTGATATTGCCTTGTTGGTCTATAGATACGATATTCGTGTTGGACGAAGACCATGTGAATGCCTGTGGCGCTCCGGCGGGGAATGCCTGGGCGGCAAGTTTTTCCGTGTCACCGATATTCATGCCTAAATCAGATGGCGTTATTGTGATTGAACGCGTTTTTACCGGTACTGTCACCTCGCATACGGCTTGTAATTTCCCGTCGGACGTTGATGCGGTGATTCTTGCAGTGCCGCTTTGTGCCGCATACAGTTCAATTGATGCGCTGTTTCCTGATATGCGGATATCTCTTACTGTGACTGCTGACGGCGCCGACGATACGGCTGTAATGTCCAATGACGCGAAGCTTGGAGTGGCGGTAACCCGGATTGTCCGTGAACTCTGTTCTGTCATTACGATTTGCGAGATGTCGAAAGCCAATGTTTTCGGTGTCGCTGTCACGGTTACCTGACAAGTCGCGGTCAATTCCGGATTCTCCTTGCTTCTGGCTGTGATTGTGGTTGTTCCCGGGTAAACGCCTGACACTATTCCGTTATCTACCGTTGTGATGCGAGAATTCGCGCTTGTCCATGAAACCTCTTGCGAGGCAAGTTCCGGCATTACCGTAGCTGTGAGTGTCGCGGTTTCGTCATATTCAATCGACACTGTTGCCGGAGTTATGGCAATCTGTTGCGGAACATAATATTTCAACACCGTTACGTCGCATGTGGCTTTTACTTCAGGGGCTATTGCCGATGCTGCAGTGATTACGGCGATTCCGGGAGTTTTGGCCGTCACATTTCCATTGTCGTCTACTGCCGCCACATCCGGATTGGAACTGCTCCATGTGATGCCTCCGATCACGTCGTCGGGAGTCATGCGGGCCGTGAGCGATGTCTGGCGGTTTTCATAGATGGTCAGGGCGCGTTGGGATATGGTTACCGATGAGGGCGTCACAAGTTCTCTCACATTTATCGTGCATGTTGCCGTTTTGCCGTTTTGACATGTTGCGGTTATTATGGCCCTCCCTGTGCCTGTAGCTGTTACGGTTCCGTCGGTTGCTACGGTTGCGACATTTGTGTCGGAGCTTGTCAGTGTGTATGATGCCGCGTTGCCGCCGATGTTTGCGTCTATTTTGAGAGTTGCCGTCTGGGTGCGTTGCAACGACAGTTCGTCAGGGGAGATAATGATATAGTCGGTCAATGCCGTTATCGTCGGAAAAATATTCCAGTATGCATTTGACCGGTATTTGTCGATTGAACCGGCCGGTACTTTAAGGGTCGTTGACTGCTGATGAAAAAATATGGAACCTTCCTCTGCCCCTTCATAAAAAGCAGGCGGTTCCGGCGACATAATGGAGAATGAGGTCAGCGATTTCATATCATAAAAGGCCAGACGCCCGATCCATTTTAATTTAGACCCGATTTCGACTTCTGTTATGCTATGGCAGTAGTCAAATGCTCCTTCTCCGATTTTTTCCACATAAGGAAAGTTGAGAGACGCTGACAGATTTTTACATGAACTGAATGCGTATTCGCCTATCTCGGTTACATGATCAGGCCATTTTACCGAAGTCAATGATTCACACCCTCGGAATGCTCCGGTTGTAATTTTATGCATTGAGTTCGGAAGGGATACGGTTTCCAACGAAGAATAGGCAAATATGTAAGATTCCATAGTTTCGATGTTTGCCTTGATAATCAGATTTTTCACTCCCGGACAATTGTTTAAGGCGTAAGATAGCGCCTTAAATGAGCCTACCGGTAGTGTCTGTCCGTTATGGGTGATGCTTTCTGGAATGGTGACCGTCTCAGGGGCGGATGAGGTGAATTTTGTTAATGTCCATTCGGTGCCGGTTGACTCATATTCGACCCCGTCAATAGTTACGGTTTCGTAAGCCGCGTTTGCTTGCGGCGCGATAAAGCCGAAACAGAGTAAAAGCATTAAAATTTGAATGCCGCTTTTGGCTTTTTGTCGCCAAGCGTTTTCAATGGCGTAGTCCTTTTGCATGAAATGAAAATGTTTGGGTGATATTTTTAATTGAAGTTATTATACGATGACAGGCAGGCAGCGGATGCTGTCTGTCAGACACATAAATTGAGTTGGATGATGTTTTTAAATGAACATTGTCCATATGGCAAATTTTCTTGTCAAATTTTTGGTTCAACAATAAAAATTCTGCCAGACGGGACGCAGATCGACTGAATGCAGTCGCAATAAATGTATGCCGGCATCGCCGATGCCGAGAGGGAGAAGAGCCGTCCCATCACTTTCAGCTGCGATGCAGCCGAATTGCCGAGGTGATGTAATCTCCCTATGCGCCGTAGAAACGCATTTGCAATGCAAAATTAGCTAAAATTATATATTCGTCACAATTGAATCGGGAAAAAATATGTTACGGATTAATAATTTTAGCGGTTATTTGCGTACATTTGCAGTGTTAAAGGCGTACTATGGGCAGAACTCTGAGGATATTGTTTTTTGTGATATCTGTCACCTTGACCGGCACTATGTTGTCGGCTAAAGATTTTGTTGTCGTCATTGACGCGGGGCATGGAGGACATGACTATGGAGCGATCGGTACGAAAACAAATGAAAAAAGTATCAATCTCGGAGTCGCCTTAAAGCTTGGCGATATGATAAAAAAAGCTCATAAGGATGTGAAAGTCGTGTACACTCGTGACGGAGATTATTTTCGTGAACTCCAGGAGCGCGCCAATATTGCCAATAAAGCAAATGCCGATCTGTTTATCTCCATACATACGAATTCTGTCGACAAGCGCAATCGTAACAGGACTACAATAAATGGAGCGGCTACATATACCCTCGGATTGCATAAGAGCGCGGCCAACCTTGAAGTGGCGAAACGCGAGAATTCGGTGATTATGCTTGAGGATGATTACTCCGAGCGTTATAGCGGCTTTGATCCTAACTCTGCGGAATCATATATAATATTTGAGATGTGCCAGAACAAGCATCTTGACCAGAGCATTGATTTCGCGGGAAAGGTGCAGAAGGAGATGGTGCGTACCGCAGGCCGTAAAAACAATGGCGTGCGTCAGGCTGGATTTCTTGTCCTGGCGAGAACCGGTATGCCGGCGGTGCTTATCGAGCTTGATTTCATATGCAATCCTGCCTCCGAGAAGTTTCTGGCATCGACAGCAGGACAGACTAAGTTTGCTCGCGCCATATGTAATGCGTTCAATTCTTATAAGCTTTCCTATGACCATGCTTCAGGAAAACCCAGCGTGCCGGGTGCTGATGCTGTCAATGAGGAGGATGAAGAGACTCCGGAGGCTGATTATGACGCGGAGGCTGATGCTTCCGATGCTCCGGTAGTGTATAAAATCCAGTTTCTCGCTACTGACAAGCGGCTTAAAGCGGGAGCCCGGGAATTTAAAGGACTTAAAAATGTGGATTTTTATGAGGATGGCGCCCTTTATAAATATACGGTGGGAGGTTATGCTTCGCGAGATAAAGCCCAAACTGAATTGCGTAAAATCAGAAAAATACATTCCGGCGCGTTTATTATAGAGACTCGCGATGGAGTGAGGATTAAATAATATAGATAATTAAGTAATAGCGATGAAATATTCAAGAGAACTGATTATTGGCGTTTCGGTGCTGGTTGCCGGAATTTTATTGATTTTTGGTATCAATTATCTGAAAGGGATCAACCTTTTTAAAGCGTCCAACTATTATTATTCGTCTTATACCAATGTGGCCGGCCTCGCGGTTTCCGCGCCTGTGACCCTTAACGGACTTAAAGTTGGCGAGGTCAGGGATGTCGCTTATGAATATGACAACCCGGGGCACGTGTTGGTCGAGATTTCACTTGACAAACACATAAAAGTGCCTCAAGGGAGCAAGGCGGTTATTGAAAGCAGTATTCTCGGAACTGCGTCGGTGGTGCTTCATTTTTCCGACAACACTGCCTCGCATCAGGTCGGTGATAGATTGATAGGGGAGACTGCCCCGTCCATGATTGACGGTATATCGGGCTCATTGGCGCCGGCTGTGGAGTCGATATTCCCGAAGGTCGATTCATTGCTCACTTATGTCAACCGCTTGGTTGGCGACAGCACGTTGCTTGTGTCGGTTAAGCGTCTTGATGCTATAACGGCCAATCTCCAGGCGACGACCGTGTATCTTAACCGTACTCTTGCCACAATGCCGGGAACAATGAAAACAGTCAATGGTGTGGCTGTAAACCTTGATTCGATAACGTCCGATCTTGCCGTGCTCTCAGAGGAGCTTAAAACGTTGCCGTTGCGGCAGACGGTTGACAATGTCAATTCGATTACCTCAAATGTCGATGATATTACCGCTAAAATCAATCGCCCCGACAATACTTTGGGATTGTTGCTGAATGACCGGCAGCTTTATGACCATGTAAACGGAGTTGCCGGCGGACTTGATTCGATAATGATTGAGCTTAAGCAAAATCCTAAAAAATATATACCTTCAATTAAGATATTCTGACAAGTTGGATTTATTTGGAATCATTCTAAATAGTTGATAACTTTTTATGCGAATTGTTCCACGGTGGTAACTCATGCAATTTACCGCTAATAATGGCGTTTCACGAGAAACGCCATTATTGCATATACAGGGCTGTCATGTGCTAAACGATTGAATTATAATGGAATGATTATTTTGAAGCTGAGTCTGAAAGCTTAAATTTCCACTTGTCGCGTAATCTCTTGTGCATTAGGTAGGTTGCATCGTAATTCTAATTTCCAAATTTTTTTTGAATTGTTTTTGAAAAAAAAGTTGGTGAAATTTGCATTACAGATAAAGCTTAACCCCTAATCGTTTATGAATCCCGATTATCAACAGTTATGGGGAAATTGTCTAAAAATTTTTAGAGACAATCTCTCCCCTGAACAATATAACTCATGGTTTGAACCAATCATTCCTCTCAGCTTCGATGGAAAAGAGCTGTGGCTCGGCGTGCCTACCAATTTTTTTGTCGAGCAGCTTGAGGAACGTTATTTCCCGCTGTTGAAACGCACATTGTGCCGTGTCTACGGCAATGGGGTTCAGCTTTTCTATAAATTTAACGTGGTCGGCTCCGATCCGGGCTCATCAATGAAAATCGCGAGCGGCGACCAGACCACGGCGCTTAAGCCGGTCGGTGGCAATCCTTTTATGCCGCATCCTGTCGTTGATGAGCTTGATTCCCATCTGAATCCTAAAAATACATTCAACAACTATTGTCCGGGCAATTCCAATAAAATCGCGCGTTCGATAGGGGAGGCGATTGCTTCCGATCCTAACTGCAAGACTTTCAACCCTCTTTTCCTTTTCGGCCCTACCGGAGTTGGCAAGACCCATCTTGTCCAGGCTATCGGAATAGGCATAAAGGAGCGCGATCCGAAAGCCCGTGTGCTTTATCTGTCGGCTCGTCTTTTTGAAAGCCAGTACACTGCCGCCGCCACTGCAAAGCCGAGCCGCGTCAATGAGTTCATCAATTTCTATCAGTCCATCGATGTGCTCATTATCGACGACATTCAGGATTTGATGCACAAACCGGCCACTCAGACCGCGTTTTTCCACATATTCAATCATCTGTTTCTCAACCAGCGTCAGATAATCATGTCGAGCGACTGCGCGCCTTCGATGATGAAAGACATGCACGAACGCCTGTTGTCGCGTTTCAAATGCGGAATGACATGCGAGCTTGAGAAGCCTGATTTCGACCTTCGCCGTGCTGTGCTTGCGCGCAAGGCTTCTCAGGAGGGGCTTGAAGTGCCTGCCGATGTGCTCGACTACATAGCCTCCAATGTCTCCGACAGTATCCGTGAGCTTGAGGGAATAATGGTGTCGCTTGTGACTCATGCCACAATCCTTAATTGCGAGATTTCGATTGAGCTTGCCCAGCGTGTGCTCGGCAATGCCGTGAAGCTTCACAAGAAAGTGATAAATTTCGAGATGATTGCGCAGAGCGTCAGCGATTACTATAATGTGGATCAGGACGCGATTTTTGCCAAGAGCCGTAAACGTGAGATTTCTGATGCCCGCCAGATGGTGATGTTCCTTGCCCGCCGCGATGCGAAGATGCCGGTCACTGCCATAGGTACCAGGCTTTCCCGCACTCATGCCACTGTGCTTCACGCATGCCGCAATATCGAGGAACGCCTTTCTCTTGAATCGAAGCTCCGTTCCGATCTCGAGAAAATCGAATCCATGCTCAAAAAATAGAACACTTTCTCTTCAGTTGTCATTTCTTAACTTTGGTGTGCCGGGAAGTTGCCCACCGGTGGAAGTACTTTTGCCTAAAACTTTTAGGGAAAGTGCTTTATGGGAACAATTGACAAATCAGACATTATTTTTGCCACGCTTATTCAGCATGGCAGGCAGATCGGGTCATTTCGCTTTAGCGGAATCTCTTCGTTGGCCGAGTTGATAAAAAAATTGCGGGACTCGGTATCGGCGGTTCCGGGATTGGTAACTCTTCAGTTGCGCAACGGTACGCAGGGGTGGAGTCATTGCCGCCCATGTATAATTTTTTGAGTTATAGGAAACTTTTGCGTATATTTGCGAGTCTGAATGTTGTAAAAACAACCAATAATTATCATAACAATGAAAAGATTCGCAAATCGATTTCTGGCGATATTGTTCGCCGTCTTGATGGTGGCGCCATGTGTGGAGGCTCAGCATCAGCAGATACCGCCGATTCCGGTCGACCCTAATGTGAGGATAGGGAAACTCGACAATGGCCTGACCTATTATATACGTCACAACGAATATCCGAAAGGTCTTGCCGACTTCTATATCGCTCAGAAGGTAGGCGCTATTCAGGAAGAGGACAATCAGCGCGGTCTTGCCCACTTCCTTGAGCATATGTGCTTTAACGGAACTAAAAACTTTCCGGGCAACAGCATTATTTCATGGCTTGAGACCATAGGCGTGAAATTCGGTCAGAATCTCAATGCCTACACCGCAGTCGACGAGACGGTATATAATATCAGTGAGGTTCCGGTGTCGCGTGTGTCGGTGGCCGACAGCTGTCTGCTCATTCTTCACGACTGGGCCGACGCTCTGTTGCTGGAAGACGCGGAAATCGACAAGGAGCGCGGGGTTATCCACGAGGAGTGGCGAAGCCGCAATGTCGGATCGCAGCGTATAATCGAGCAGCTGCTTCCGGTGATATATCCCGTCGACAAGTATGCCTACCGCATGCCTATCGGGACTATGGAGATTGTCGACAATTTCCCTTATCAGGATCTTCGCGACTATTATGAAAAATGGTATCGTCCCGATTTGCAGGGTATAATCGTTGTGGGCGATATCGATGTCGATTATATTGAGAATAAAATCAAGGAGATGTTTTCCGACATAAAGATGCCGGAAAATCCTGCCCGGCGTGTTTATTATCCCGTTGCCGACAATAAGGAGACTATTGTAGCCATAGGCAAGGACAAGGAGATGACCAAGTCGATGATCAACATAATCTACAAGCATGATGCGACACCCGATTCCGCCAAGACGGGTCTTGATTACCTGCTTCAGAATTATGTGCTTTCCATGGCGGTGTCCATGCTTAACGACCGTTTTGCCGAAATTGGCTCCAAGCCTGACGCTCCGTTCTCTGGCGCCCAGGGCGATTACAGGAATTTTATGATTTCAAAGACCAAGGAGTCGTTTGAAGTGGCCGGCGCTCCGAAAGGCGACGATATTATGCCTACCTTCGAGGCTATTTACAGGGAGGCTCTGCGTGCTAAACGCTTTGGATTCACGGCTTCCGAGTATGACCGTATCCGCAGTGAGTATCTTTCGCGTCTTGAAAGTTCCTATAATAACCGCAACACGATACCTTCCGGCTCTATGGTCAACAGCTATGTGCGCCATTTCCTCGACAACGAACCTATCCCCGGTATAGAAAACAACTATCAGATAATGTCCATGCTTGCCAATTCGATTGGGGTTGACGCTATAAACGCGACCATGAACAATCTGATGGGCGACAGCAATATCGTCATTATAGGAATGTTCCCCGATGACGAAAAGACTGTCGTGCCTTCCAAAGAACAGCTTCTCGAAGCTATGAAGCGCGTGGAGGCCGAGGATATACAGGCATATGTTGACGAGGTGAAGTCGGAGCCGCTTATTGAAAAGCTCCCGGCTCCCGGCAAAGTGGTGGCGACAAAGCATAACGACCTTTTTGACGCTGAGGAATGGACTCTGTCCAATGGTGTCAAAGTCGTGGTCAAGCCCACCGATTTTAAAGATAATGAAGTCCTTTTCGCGGCTCGTGCCATGGGCGGTCTTTCGGAATACGGCCCCGAATACGATACTGATATTCGTTTTCTGCCGGCTGCTATCGGCCGTTCAGGACTTGGCTCATATGATTCCAATGACTTGAGCAAATATCTCTCAGGCAAGCAGGCTTCTGTCGGCTTCGGCGCCGATTCCTATGTGCGCGATTTGAGCGGCGCGGCAGTTCCCAAGGATCTGCCTGTGTTGATGGAGCTCATATATATGACATTCACCGATTTCACCGTAAGTGAAAAAGATTACGAGGTCACCCGCAGCGCTTACGTGAGCATGTTGCGCAACCAGGAGAAAAACCCCCAGTCGGTTTTCTCAAAAAAAGTAGGCGAGTTCCTTTACGAGTCTCCGCGTTTCCACGTGCTTGACGTTGAGACCGTTGAAAAAGCTGACCGCAACCGCATCCTTGACATAGTTCAGGCTCAGCTTGCCAATGCGGCTGACTACACGTTCTATTTCGTCGGGAAATTTGATGTGGACTCATTGCGCCCATTGGTTGAGCAGTATATAGCCACTCTTCCCGCTCATAAAACTTCTCCCAAGGAAATAAAATACAATGACGCTCTCGGCATTAAGATGGGTTCGGCTACCGAACAGATTAAAGTGGCTATGGATGTGCCGCAGACTTATGCTGCCGTAATTGTATATGGCGACATG
>CAZYXN010000066.1:0-15534 GCA_964651105.1 uncultured Muribaculum sp.
ATGATTGTCTTGCCGAGCTTATCCTGAGAAGCAAGCTTGTCGAGGAATTTTGACATTTTCTTCGCTACGGTGAAATCTCCGATTGAATCAAAACCGGTGTCAGGGCCGAGCTGCTTCATCATACGTGAATTATTGTTGCGGATAGCGCCGTAATGGAACTGCTGTGTCCAGCCTGAATCGTGATCCATAATTGCAAACTCTACCATCATCGCAGTCTTGAACTTGGCAATTTCTTCAGCGGTCAGCTCTTCGCCGCCGTAAACCTTGTCAAATATAGCATCGATTTCAGCCGGAGTATAGTCTTCGGCATAGAATTCCTCAATACCGTGATCAGAAAGACGGCAGCCAACCTCTTCAAAGAAATCGTGACGTTTCTTCAATGCGGCGATAACATCGGCGAAATGCTTGATTTCAACACCCGACACTTCGGCGAGTTTGTCCATATAAGCGCGGAACTCGGCCGGATTCTCGACTGCCATAGCCTTGTCAGGGCGCCATGTCGGAAGCATTTTAACAGCAAATCCGTCATTCTTGACTTTAATATGATGTTCAAGCGAGTCAACGGGATCGTCGGTCGTACATACAACTTCCACATTGTAATGCTGCATAAGGCCGCGAGCGAAATATTCGGGCTTTTGAAGCATTTCGGTACAATGGTCGTAAATCTCCTTAGCGGTAGAAGGATTCAACAATTTATCAACGCCGAAAGCGGTCTTTAACTCCAGATGGGTCCAGTGATACAATGGATTTCTCATGGTATAAGGCACTGTTTCAGCCCATTTTTCAAACTTCTCCCAGTCGGTAGTGTCTTTTCCGGTACAGAAGCGTTCATCAACGCCATTTGTACGCATCGCGCGCCATTTGTAGTGGTCACCTTCAAGCCATATTTTCGAAAGGTTCTCAAATCGATGGTTGGAAGCCACGTATTCGGGAATCAAGTGGCAGTGATAGTCGATGATCGGCATCTTCTCTGCATACTCGTGGTAAAGACGCTCCGCAGTGGGAGTTTGCAAAAGGAAATTTTCGTCGTTGAATTGTTTCATGGGTTTATTTGTTATAACCATTCGCCGCAATTTCTTACGGAAAATGATTGGGTTAATGTTACTATATTCTGTGTAGGGTATTTGTTTGGCAAAATTAAGACAACTGACCTATTTAAGCAATGTACAAAAGTATTATTTACATAGATAAAATAATTATAAAGTTCTTTATCGCAAATATTTGTTAACTTAGGTTAATCCAACTTTAAATTAGCGATAAATCCGTATTTTTGTCAAGCTTTACAATAAACCAATCAACAACTTTTAACCATGAAACAAATTCTCCCGATTTTGCTATCGGCAATCTTTGGATTATATTGCGCCGATACCGAGGCCCGAGAAATTATAAATTTAAACCGGGACTGGCAATTCAATGCCGGCGACGGCAACTGGCGCGAAGTGCAACTTCCACATGATTTTCAAATAGAACAGCCATGGGTAGCTCCGGACACATCGGAGAAAGCCGACAATTCCGATGCGGCAAGTAATGTGAAAAGCCGTCTCAGCCCACGGGGCTTCAAAGAGATGGGAAAAGGGACATACCGTAAAATCATCACTCCTGACAAAAGCCTTAAAGGAAAGCGTGTGCTGCTTGATTTCGGCGGGATAATGCTGGTTGGCGACGTGTATCTCAACGGGCAGCATATAGGAGGCACCGATTACGGATATCTCGGATTTGAAATTGACATCACAAAACTGCTTAAATACGGGGAACCCAATGAACTGGTAGTCATCGCCGACACCGGCGAGCCGATGAATTCACGCTGGTACACCGGAGGGGGCCTCTACCGCGATGTAAAAATAATTGCCACGGAACCCGACCTGTATATTGACCGCCACGGCATTTACATCACAACCCCTGAAGTATCTGCCGAAAAAGCCGTCATTAAAATCCAGACGGAACTGACATCTAAGAAACCGCACAAAGATTTTGTCGTAAAAACAGAAATTATCGACCCCAAAGGCGAGATTGTGACCGCACAATCCGACAAAATAACCGTAAATTCAAAATGGAGACATCGCGAATATGACCTCTCCCCTATTGAAATCAGCAATCCCTCGCTATGGGATTGTGAGAATCCCGCAATGTACACTGCGAGAATATCGCTCATACGCCCCGACGGAAGCGTGGCCGATAGCGTAGAAGAGCCTTTCGGCATTCGTAAAATCGAGTTTTCTCCTGAATTCGGGTTGAAACTGAACGGAAAGAAAGTCCTTTTGAAAGGAATCGCCAACCATCACACACTCGGCGCTCTCGGAGCCGCTGCCTATCCACGGGCCATCGAAAAAAGAATCAAGATGCTGAAAAAGTTCGGATTCAATCACATCAGGTCGGCTCACAACCCTTACAGCGAGGAATTTCTTGACATATGCGACCGTAACGGTATCCTTGTAGTGGACGAATTGTATGACAAATGGTTGACCCAGTTTGCAGGAGGAAGAAAAGACTGGATGTCGCTATGGCAAAACGATATTCCGGAATTTATAAAGCGTGACAGAAACCACCCGAGCGTAATAGTGTGGAGTCTTGGCAACGAGCTGCAGGGATATAGCAATCTTCCGTTCAACGACTGGGGTGTGACCGCCTACAAACTGCAAAAAACGCTATTGAACAAATATGACAACACGCGTCCGGTGACAGTGGCAATGCACCCCCGTTACCGCTCAATCGAAACCGATTCGATTCCGGCTCCGCTTGTGCTTGAAACCGATATCGCGTCCTACAATTACCGCTATATGTATTTCCCCGGAGACAGCCGCCGATATCCCGATATGATTTTCTATCAGAGCGAGGCCAATCTCTCCAATATGGGTCCGAACTTTTATGAGCCTGACAATGACAAAGTTCTCGGACTCGCCTATTGGGGCATGATCGATTATCTCGGCGAGTCGCTCGGATGGCCGGCAAAAGGATGGACCAACGGAGTCTTCGACATTTCTCTGGAGCCCAAGTCCGATGCTTACTTCATAAAGAGCATGTTTACCGACGAACCGCTTGTACATATCGGAGTCGTGACCCCCAAAGACCAGATTGTCAATTGGAACGGTGTAAAAATGGGCGAAGAGACAGTAAGCGACAACTGGAATCTCGCGGAAGGCGACACAGTGAAAATATACACCTACACCAACGCCGATGAAGTGGAACTGCTCATCAACGGAAAGAAAGCCGGAAGACAGACCAACAGCCTCAATCCAAAACTCAGGAACCGTATCGTATGGGGCAAGGTTCCATTCAAAGCCGGGAAAATCGAGGCTGTCGCATATAAAGACGGCAAAGCAGTCGCACGCCATCGCATCGAGACGGCCGGCAAGCCGGTAAAACTCATAGCGACTCCCGATAACGACAATTGGAAGGCTGACGGCATGGACTTGCAGCACGTCAGAATCCACGCTGTCGACAACAAGGGAAGGAAATCGCCTGTCGCTCAGGATGACGTGACATTTGAGGTCGATGGAGATGCTGTAATAGTCGCCGTGACCAACGGAGACATGACTTCCGAAGAACTCAATGTCCAAAATCACCGCCGCCTGTTCAATGGCAGCAACATGGTGATTCTCCGGTCAGGCAATCAACCGGGCGAAATCACTCTGCGAGTGTCGTCACCTCGGTTCAAAACTATAAACGTACCACTTTCAACAAAATAACCGTAATATGATTCTGCGTCTTTTCATCGCGGCCTGCATAACGGCTGTATCCCTACCCTCTTTCGCACAGTTTTCAAAGCCTCGGCGTGAATATGTGGAATATCTGATGACCACCGACAAGCCGAACCGTAATTACACTGTCGGCGACTCTCCCGTCATCCGCATTGAAGCCTACAAGGGTGGCAATCCCATCGACAACGTAACTTTGCGATATAAGACGGGAGACGAGATGATGGCAATGACCGAAGATTCAGTAAAATTTGAAAACGGAATAGCGATAATCCCGGCAGGCACTCGGAACACTCCCGGATTCCGTGCGTGTGAATGGAATTTCACGGTCTATGGAAAAACATATAAAGATCTCGTGAAAACCGCTTTCAGCCCGGAGAAAATTGAAAGCTGCACACCAATGCCATCAGATTTCAATAAATTCTGGAACCGACAACTGGAAGTTGCGGAAAAGATACCGCTCAATCCCGAAATCACCCCCCTTCCCAAGTATTCGACCGATTCGGTTGAAGTCAGCCTTGTCAAATTGACGGTAGGCCCTGACGGACGAAACATGTACGGATATCTGACAAAACCGCGCGACGGGAAAAAACATCCAGTATTGTTTTGTCCTCCGGGAGCCGGAGCAAAAAAGATAGAACCGTCAACATTTTACAGCGAAAACGGATTCATCTATTTCAACATCAACATTCACTCGGGATGCAATCCCGAATTGTCTGATGAGGAATACGCGACAGCTCAAAAAATCGCAGACGAATATAACCGCAACGGTATAGCTGACCGCAATTCATTTTATTACCGCGATGTATATGTCGGATGTTCACGATGCATCGATTTTCTCTGTTCTCTTCCGGAATGGGACGGATTGAACGCTGGCGTGACAGGCGGCTCCCAGGGAGGAGCGCTTTCAATTGTCACAGCGGCGCTCAATCCCAAAGTAAAATTCTGCTCTCCGTTTTATCCGGCCCTGTGCGATGTACTCGGATTTAAATACAACCGCGCCGGCGGATGGCCCAAATATTTCAGAAACACCACGGAAGAAGCCGGAGCGGAAAAAACGTTGGAATATTATGATGTCGTCAACTTTGCAAGAAACGTAAAATGCCCGGTATTCTATTCTTTCGGATATAACGACGAGACATGCTCGCCGACATCGACCTATTCCGCTTATAACGCCATCAATTCCGACAAAATCCTTCGTATCACTCCCACAAGCGGACACTGGCGCTTTCCGGAAACAAACCGAGAGTCGGTAGAGTGGATGAAACAACAATGCAAATAACCATAGCCAAACAATTTTAATGAAAAATATTCTCTTAACCGCAATTATTGCTATATCCTTATCGGCGACCTTAACGGCGCAAAACAAAGTCGCATCGCCGATGAAAGACGTTAACAATGTCATCGACAACACATATGACAGCCTCAACATAGCCCGCACAGCACGCCCTGTCGCCGGCTCCACGCGCCGTGGGGAAAATCCGGTATTATTCCTTGTGGGAAATTCCACCATGCGCACCGGCACTCTCGGAAACGGAAAAAACGGACAATGGGGATGGGGATATTTTGCCCCGGAATACTTCGACGAAAATAAAATCACCGTAGAGAATCACGCCCTCGGAGGCATGAGCAGCCGCACTTTTTATAACCGTCTATGGCCCGATGTGCTTAAAGGTATAAAAAAAGGCGATTGGGTGATCATAGAACTTGGACATAACGACAACGGGTCTTACGACAGCGGACGCGCCAGAGCCTCAATCCCCGGAATCGGAAAGGATTCATTAAATGTCACTATTCAGGAAACCGGAGAAAAAGAGACGGTCTACACATACGGAGAGTACATGCGCCGTTTTATCAATGATATCAAAAAACGCGAGGCTTTCCCGATACTTATGTCCCTGACACCGCGTAAAGCGTGGGACGATGAAGACAGTACGATTGTGACACGTGTCAACAAGACTTTCGGACTATGGGCAAAACAGGTCGCAAAAAAAGAGAAAGTCCCTTTCATCGACCTCAACGAAATATCGGCTAAAAAATTCGAGACTTTCGGCAAGGAAAAGGTCAAGTATATGTTTTATCTTGACAACATCCATAATTCCGCCTTCGGGGCGCGTGTCAACGCAGAATCCGCAGCTGAAGGAATACGCGCATGCAAAGGGCTGAAACTCGCCCGATACCTCCGTCCTGTTGAAACGGATTCAATCACCGGAGCTTCACGACGCCCCGGCTGTCCGGTTGTGTTCACCATAGGAGACAGCACTGTAAAAAACGAAGACAACACCGATGACAGCATGTGGGGCTGGGGCAGTGTAATCGGAGAATTGTTTGACTCCGCCCGCATAACGGTAGAAAATCACGCCATGCCCGGACGCAGCGCCCGCACATTCCTCGATGAAGGACGCTGGGACAAGATATACAACGCTCTGCAACCCGGCGACTTTGTCATTATGCAATTCGGGCATAATGATGCCGGAGCAATTAATACGGGAAAAGCCCGTGCTGAATTGCCCGGAGCCGGCAATGAAAGCAAAGTTTATAAAATGGAACCTACCGGAAGATACCAAGTAATATATCCCTTCGGATGGTATATACGGAAATTCGCCGATGACGCACGTGAAAAAGGAGCTATAGCAATCGTGCTAAGCCACACTCCGCGCAACATGTTTGATGACGGTAAAATCGCACGAAACACAAAATCATTCGGAGCATGGTCACAACAGTCGGCAGAAGAGTCAGGTGCATATTATATAGACCTTAACAAGATATCGGGCGACAAATTTGAAAAAATAGCCTGGGAGGAGGGTCTTGGAAAAGTAGCGGAATATTTCAAAAAAGACCACACCCATACATCACTCAAAGGCGCCCGGCTCAACGCGCAAAGTATAGCCGAAGGTTTGCTCTCCACCGACTGCCCCCTCAAAGACTACCTCAAGTAGCATAATTCCGCATATCGGAGTTTAATTACGCGCTATTAGAGAAAATTTGCTTACTTTTGTGTTATTATAGCTAAAACCCGACTGATTAACTATGCGGCTGGTAATACAACGTGTGACTGAAGCGTCAGTCTCGATTGACGGGAAACTCCATTCCGCTATCGGTAAAGGACTGATGATTCTCGTAGGAGTCGAAAACGGCGACACCCGCGATGACGCGGCATGGCTTGCCGCCAAGACTGCGGCATTGCGTATTTTTAACGATGACGCGGGAGTGATGAATCGGTCTGTCACTGACATTGGCGGAGAAATACTGGCTGTAAGTCAATTTACTTTGACAGCGTCAACCCGCAAAGGCAACCGGCCGAGTTATATACGTGCGGCCGGACATGAGACGGCGGTGCCGCTCTATGAATCATTTTGCAGACTCGTTGAAGAAAAGACCGGCAAAAAGACAGCGACAGGAGTGTTTGGAGCCGACATGCAGGTATCGCTCATCAACGACGGACCAGTAACGATCATAGTAGATTCAAAGTTGAAAGAATGACACCGTCATCCGACATAACCTTGCGGGAAGCCCAGAATATAGTCGACCGATGGATCACCACGGTCGGCGTAAGATATTTCTCTCCGCTTACCAATATGGCCGTATTGACCGAAGAGGTGGGAGAGGTCGCGCGGATAATGGCGAGAAAATACGGTGACCAGTCGTTCAAGCCGGGAGAAAAAGAATCACTCGGCGATGAACTTGCCGATGTGCTATGGGTGCTCATGGCTATCGCCAACCAGACCGGCATCGACCTTACCGAAGCGTTACAGAAAAACATTGACAAAAAAAGCGACCGTGACGCTGACCGCCATCGCAATAATCCAAAATTACAGGACAACTCAAATTAAAACAATACAATTATGACTGACAAATATCATGACACCGTTGCAGCCTCGCAGGTGCTCACCGATGACAACGCCGTAAAAGCCGCTGTGGAAGAGATTCTGACCAAGCACTTCACCGAAAACCTGAACATCGATGTATACAAGACCATATTCAACTGCATGGATCTTACCACCCTGTCAACCACCGACTCACCCGCTTCGGTTGCCGATTTCGTGGAACGTGTGAACGCTTTTGACGAAGAATATCCTGAATTGCCTAATGTGGCCGCAATATGCGTATATCCGAATTTCGCACAGGTTGTCCGGACGGTTCTTGACGTATCGTCAGTAAAAATCGCGTGTGTATCGGGCTCTTTCCCTACAGCGCAATCATTCCCGGAAGTGAAAATCACAGAGACTGCGCTCGCTGTGGCCGACGGAGCCGATGAAATCGATATCGTGTTGAACTGCGGAAACTATTTCGGAGGAGACTGGGAAGAGGTTGCCGATGAAATCGCCGAGCAAAAACACTCATGCCGACATGCGCGTCTCAAAGTAATCCTTGAAACAGGGGCATTGAAAACCGCAGAAAATATCCGCAACGCATCAATCCTGTCAATGTATTCAGGAGCTGATTTTATAAAGACATCAACAGGGAAAGTGTATGAGGGCGCGACACTCGAGGCCGCCTATGTTATGGCTCTATGTATTAAAGAATATTACGAAAAAACCGGCATCAAGGTCGGATTCAAAGCAGCCGGAGGAGTATCGACCACAGCCGACGCGGTAAAATATTACACCATTATCAAGGAGGTTCTTGGAGAAGAATGGATGAACAACGAATATTTCCGTATCGGCACCAGCCGTCTTGCAAACAATCTTCTTGGAGAAATCCTTGGTAAAGAAATAAAATTCTTCTAACACAAAATTCAGAAGATGCAATATTGGGCATTAATCAACAATGTAAAAGTCGGTCCGTTGTCTCCGGCGCAAATTCTCGCGCTGGGGGCAACACCCGACACTTTAGTCTGGGCCCAGGGCTGGCCGCAATGGGCGCCGGCCGCAAGTGTTCCGGAATTCGGATTCAATAACACACGCAGCAATCTGCCCCCTTGTCCGGATTCATATTTCGCATGGGCTATCGTGCTTACTCTGCTGTGCTGTCTTCCCGCCGGCATAGTGGCGATTGTGTACTCCTCATCGGTCGAGACCAAATACAGTCAAGGCGATTATGAGGGCGCGCTCAAAGCATCGAACAACGCAAAAATGTGGTGTATCATATCTTTCGTATTCGGACTTATCGGCGCTCCGGCGGCAATTTTCAGCGGAATCCCTTTTAACTGGTTCATCTGATGAACCGCAAGTTGTGGCTACTCGGCGTAATTATCATCGGGGTCGGAATATCCGTATACTTCTATTTCGACCCGAATGACTCGGCGTTTTTCCCTCGATGCCCGTTTCTCACCCTTACAGGGCTTCAATGTCCCGGATGCGGCTCGCAACGCGCGATCCATTCGTTGCTTCATGGCGATATCATTGACGCGTGGCATAAAAACGCCATGCTTGTCGCCTCGTTGCCGTTTCTTGCCATGCTTGTATTTTCCGAACTGACGCGAACGAGATATCCCGGATTTTATAGGAAAATGAATTCGGGCATTGTAATCAGAGCATGTTTTATTCTTGTCGTCGGATGGTGGATTGTCCGCAATCTGATATGATCAATAATCGCTGAAAAATGGCGGCTTGATACATATCCCCACTCTTAGCTGAGAGTGAAATTTGTTATAGTCCAGCAATCCCTCCCCATAACCGTTATAATACTGGGCAAACAGATATTGATTATCGTTGTTGGAAAGTTTATAATAGAATTCAATTACCGTATTGTAATTAAAATTCCATCCTTTGCGCTTGGTAAGACGTATGCTGCCGCCAAGTCTTTTGGAAATGGTGCGATAAGTCAGTCCAAACTGATACAGACCCACATAATCAAGCAAGTCCCTGTTATTTTCACCATCGACCCATGGAGCCCAAAACTTGCCGTGAACCATTATCGTAGGGTCAAGCCAGATGTTGCCGGCAATTGAAAGCCTGTTCCAAGAACGGCTCGCCGTACTGTCACGCCCATTACTTTCATGCTCAAGAATCAGTGACACTTTCCCGATAAAACGGTCTTTAACAAACAGAGGTTTTGTCAAACCGATACCGGGATTGAAATTCAGATCGGTCATCGGGAATGATTTCTCAAGCACATTCCAAAAACATTTCTGCGTATAAAACAGGTAAAGATATGAATGAAGCGGCAGCACGCTCCTTGTAAGACGCTGCGAAATAGAAATCTGGAACAAGGCATTAGTATTCTGACGCGTCGGTTTCGGCCCTATGCTCGGCCCGAAAATAAAATAATTGTCCTTATACAAGCCGAAATAAGAACGGTTATCGTCAAACGCACGTCGCACGCTATCGACATCCAACACATCATCTTTAGAAGGAGCCAGAATCTGCGCGGCACCCATCTGAGGGATCAACGCCAACAACACTATGAACACAATGTGAAAAAATCCTCTCATCTCAACATCTAAACAAATACAAATATACAAAGTTCTTCATTATTTTTACAAATAAATCCACGATTAAATACTTATCACTCCAACATACGGGCAATTCAGCCGTCAATAAGATTCTAAAAAATTAACTGCTCATATTTCGGGGAATTTGAGTAACTTTGCACGATATGATTAAAAATTGGGACATAGCACGTTTTTTGTGTATCGTCATAGTGACTATTATCTTAGGCCTTACACTGGCGGCCTGCGATGATGAGCCGGAATTCCGTATCACCGGAACAGTCGACGGACTCGGCACGCGCCGTATCTCCATGGTGTATGCCGCCGACGGCAAGCTCCATACGGAAACCACAACGGCAATCGACGGCAAGTTCAGCCTCATAGGGTCGTCGCGCGACTACACGATGGTTGAACTGCAGACTCCACAAGGCGCGGTATTTTCCCGTCTTCTCGCAAAAAACGGACAAAACATCAAATGTCGTCTTGATATCGATGACCCCTACAAACTTACATTTAAAGGTAACAAGCCCGACGAAGAATGGGCGGCATTTCTGACTAAAAACCGCGAGACACTGACCGACGGCACCAGAAAAACAATCAACCAATTAGTTGAGGAATATGTAAAATCCAATCCCGGCAATATCGTCTCATCGATGATGCTGCTCACCATGTATGACGCAGTCGACAACGAGTCACAGGCAAGCTCGCTCTTCGCATCGCTCACTCCGGAAGCTCGTCCCGACAAACTTGTGGCCGGATACAGGCTGCTCCTTTCACAAAACAACAACGCGGCAATCAACGTCAAAATAAAGCCAATCACTCTTAAAAACTCAAAAGATTCGGTAGAGCGTTTTGTGCCGCTGCGTTCGAGTTATTCATTATTGTATTTCTCAACCGGCGCAAAGCTGAATCCCGACACTGTGAACGAAGCAATTCTCACCGCATACGATCGCTATACTCGCCGTCGAATGAGAGCGCTTGAAATTTCTTGTGCAGGCGATTCCGCACAATGGAAACGCTCATTGGAAGGGGACACATTGAAATGGACAAGGACATGGGTTCCCGGAGGGATAGCGTCACCCACACTTTACGAATTAAGCATACCGAGACTCCCCTATTATATTCTCTCTGACTCAGCAGGAAATCAGGTTTATCGGGGATCCTCCATCACAGTTGCTTTAGATTCACTAAACAGCCGTTTGTCTCACAAATCCCAATAGCCATGCCGACAATATACCTTCTTCCGTCAACAATGAGCGACGCTCTCCCGACTCAGGCGCTTCCTGTCGGCAATATCGAGATTGCGCGAAAACTGAAATATTTTATTGTCGAGAATGTAAGAACCGCACGAAGATTTCTCAAAGCGTGTGACCGCAATATAAATATCAACGAGCTGACATTTTACGAGCTAAACCGCCATACGTCGCCCGAGGATGTCGCCGAAATGCTTGACCCCGCCGCAAAAGGGCATGACATGGGAATAATCTCCGAGGCCGGATGCCCGGCCATTGCCGATCCCGGAGCCGATGTTGTCGCAATAGCTCAACGAAAGGGCTATACGGTACGTCCGCTGGTCGGGCCTTCAAGCATAATCCTGTCTCTTATGGCATCGGGATTCAACGGACAAAGCTTTGCCTTTTTGGGATATCTGCCCATAGACACCCAGCAACGCATCGCAGCCATGCGGAACATGGAACGCCGTATAAAAACGGAATCCCAAACCCAGATATTTATCGAGACCCCTTACAGAAACAACAAACTTATCGCAGAGCTCGCCCAGACTCTTCCGGGCTCGATGTCGCTGTGTGTAGCATCGGACATCACCGGAAGCAACGAAAAAATCATCACCCGGCCGCTCTCCTACTGGGCCAAAGCGACATACAATTACGACAAGACACCCACGATATTTCTTCTCTACAGATAATGGCACGACGCAACAACAACGATTATTACGGATTTCCGGGATTGTTTGACAATCCCGAAACGGATGGCGTTTCCCCGTCATTGAATCCGTCATCAGCGAAGCTGCCGCACGCCGCCAGTATTCTTTCGGGAGGAATTTCCGCACCACGTCAGGGAAAATTGAATCCATTGGGACCTGTTGTCGTGAAGCCGGTACCAAATAAAATCACATTTCTCTCATTCGGCAGCGGAAGCAGCGGTAACTGCGCCTATATAGGCGATTCCACCGCCGGATTTCTTATCGATGCCGGAGTCGACATGAAAACCGTGGTCGACGGACTTGCAAAGAACAATATCCCTATATCCAACATCAAAGGGATATGTATCACACACGACCACAGCGACCACATGAGATATGCTTACGGATTCGTGCGCAAACACCGCCATATAGGCATTTACTGCACACCGCGAGCAATGAACGGGATTTTACGCCGCCACAATGTGTCGCGCCGCATAAAGGATTACCACACCGCGATTTATAAGGAGATTCCGTTCACAATCGGCAATTTCACCATTACAGCGTTTGAAGTCATGCACGACGGGAGCGACAATTCCGGATTTTACGTACAGCACGATGACCGTGGATTTGCCATCGCCACCGACCTTGGATGTATATCGGAACGAGCCGACTATTATATGCGTCAGGCCGATTATCTCATGATTGAAAGCAATTACGACCTGAACATGCTGATGTTTGGCAGCTATCCCGAGTATCTGAAATCACGTATACGTAATGTCAACGGCCATCTCGACAACAAAATCACCGCCGAATATATCTCAAAAATATACTCGCCACGGCTCCGTTACGTGTTTCTGTGCCATCTAAGTCAAGACAACAATACTCCGGAAGCGGCCTTGTCGGCAACCAGACAGGCTCTTGAAAGTATAGGAGCGAAGGTCGGCAACGGACTTAACACCCCAGAAGACAATGCCGCCGACATTCAGCTTATCGCGCTGCCGCGATTTGATTGCTCCCCGTTATTCAGCTTGCGTCCCTGACACTTCTGCCAAATAAGCCCTCAAAGTCCGAACGCGGCGGCATCCATCACAAAAAGGCTGATATCAAAGCGATTGAGAAACATAAATTTCTGATTTCCATAAATGCGGAGATACGAATTATTTGCAAAAGTCAATCCGCATAGCTAACTTTGTCAATATAACCTTAAAAACGACAAACAAATATGGCTAATCAAAACAATGCTCAGGAGTGGGTAAAGAGCCGCTGTTGGGCAAACGGATGGAACGTAGAGGCTGATGCAACCATCAACGCTGAAGAATTTGCCTCTCAATACAAGAAAAACCAGGAATTATGGGACAAACTTTTCAAGTTTCTTGCCGAAACCGACCTCAAGACTCTTGAAGCCGGAAAAATAGTCCTCGTGCCCGACCGTCTATGGATCAATGTCCTTGAGTACACCCCAAAAAGCGCCGAAGACACCAAAGTGGAAAGCCACAAGAACATGATCGACCTCCAATACACATTTGAAGGCAATGAACTTATGGGCCTTGCCGACAAAGTCATCGTGACCGAAGAATACAATCCGACAAAAGATGTAACCAAATATCGGGCAGACGGCGAAGTAAGCTACGTACCGGCAGCCCCTGACCGATTCTTCCTCTATTTCCCCTCAGACATGCATCAACCGTCGGTACAAGCTCCCGGCGAAGTAATCCCAAGCCGTAAGATTGTAGGCAAAATCGAATACGCGAAATAAAAACCTCCCCCCTGCTTTTATGCACCAATGTCTGCGCCGCAAGTTTGCGATGCAGACATTGCGTTTTTATTCGATATCCTTTTCTTATTTGCCTCCTCCGTCAATAGTCACGATAGTTCCGTCCTCGCGATATGTGAGCGGAATGACCTTCATGCTCCTCAGGCGCGATTCTCCCGACGGTTTCGCATCGTGGCACACAAGCCACCACCGCCCGTCGTGCTCAAGAATGCTATGATGGGTAGTCCATCCCGAAACTGGAGTCAATATCTCCCCTGCATATCTAAACGGCCCGTATGGCGAATCACCTATGGCATAGCATATAAGATGAGAGTTGCCGGTTGAATAGGAGAAATAATATTTTCCGTTATATTTATGCATCCATGACGCTTCATAGAAGCGATGCCTGTCGCCCTCTTTGAAAGGATTTCCGTCAGCGTCAACAATCATAACGCTGCGAGGCGCCTCGGCCAACGTGACCATGTCATCGGCAAGACGAGCCACTCTGGGAGGAAGCGAAGGCTCATTTTTGGCAGGAATGTCAAAATCCGGACTGTACAGATTATCCCGGTATTTCTGCAATTGCCCTCCGCTAAGTCCACCGAAATAAATGTAATACTGTCCGTCATCCTCAAATACCGCAGGGTCAATGCTATAAGTCCCTTCAATGGGAGCAGGCTGAACCGCAAACGGCCCCGCAGGAGAATCGGCCACCGCAACCCCTATGCGGAATATCCCCTCCTTGTCACGAGCCGTAAAATAGAAATAATATTTTCCGTCCTTGCATGCCGCGTCAGGAGCCCACAGCTGACGCGAGGCCCACGGCACATCATCAAGCGTGATTATCACCCCGCAATCTTCGATTTTTCCGCTCATAAAATCCCCGTCAATCGAAAACACGTGATAATCTTTCATGTCGTAATGATTTCCGTCGGTACCGTCACGCACCGGAGAATCCCAATCGTGAGAAGGATAAATATAGATTTTCCCGTCAAAAACATGGGCTGACGGATCGGCCATATAATCATCGGGATACAGATATCTTTCCGCAGCTTTAACCGGAACATCATCAGCAGCCAAAGCCGGCAATGCAAACGCCGGCACAGCAGCAACAAGTAACGATTTAAGTATATTCATGGTCTTTAATTTTTCCAAAAATAGCAAAAATCCATCATATACCCAAGCTTATCAATAATATAAAAATGTCAATGTTCTAATGCTGCCGTTTGGGCGGCATGAGGTCGCTCGCGACGGAGGCAGCTGCCGCAAATCAAGGTAAGACTTTAGTTTGAAATTTTATCGTTCTATGATGTGATGAAGGAGGAACCGCCTTTCCGTCAATCCGGACGGCGCGCAATCAGTTGTACAGGAGAGAGCCGGCACATTATTCTCCGGACGCGACACGAGATGTATCGGAGCCGGAATTGGGAATATCGGGAGGGGGCAACCGGTCGCGGAGCAGTTGCCCGTGCGTTTCGTTCCGAGGGTTCGGACGTGGTCGCGGAATGTATTTAGCAGTTTTACCGAGGTTCCTTTCAAAACGGGAGTCGGGTGCCGTTTTCTCAGGACGTTCGGGCCGAACGTCCCTACAAAGGGGTGGAACATGACCTAAGCTTGTCCGAGAGTGGAGGTCGGTTGTCGTTTCTGTTGTTTTCTTTGTTGTTGTTTCGGGGCGTTCGGAGCGAACGTCCGCATGGGTGGATGATGTGTGTAACATGGTTGTGTAGTATTAGATGATTTTTAATGTTTTTGCAAAGATAATACATAATTTGACACAAAGTAGGCACAAATT
>CAZYXN010000067.1:0-15424 GCA_964651105.1 uncultured Muribaculum sp.
CCTGTCCGTTGTAGAAGTAACCTGATGCGTTGCTGTCCCATACCCAGTCGCCCCATGAGAGCATACCGTCGATATTCAGCCAGCGGGTAGGAACCCAGTTAAAGTTGATTTCAATACCCATGTGACGAGCGTCAACACCCTGAAGGTTGATATAGTAGCGACCTAAACCGTCGGAAAATTCGTCGCCACGGGTAGTTGTGCGGTCCATCCAACGAGTGTAATATGCGTTGGCAAGCAATGAGAATGTGCGTGACTTGTAGCCGTAGCCCACTTCATATGACATTACTTTCTCGTTCACGGCTTTCTTGTTTATGGCGTTTGATGTGGTCGCCTGAAGGAATACGCCGCCCGAGAAGTAAGGAGCGCGGCTGATGTATCCGAGGTTGAAGAACACGTTGTTGTGCTCGTCGATATTGTAGTTGGCTCCTCCCTTGATTGTTCCGCCGATGAAATTGGTGGTTTTTGACTTGGCGTTTGCCTTGTCATAATAGAAGAAGTCCTTACGCCAGTAGGTGTTGTTGTTGAGCGCGCCTGAAAGAACAAGGTTGAGCTGGCCGTCAAACATTGTGTATTCGCCCTGCGCGTATGCTCCTTCCTGTACGATGTAGCTGCGGTAGTTGCGATAGACGATATCGCCCACGCCGAGTTTTTCGTATTTCCAATTGGGGTCAGCTGCTGCTGCGTTAAGTTCGGGCTTTACGTTCTTACGTGAAGAATAGTCCATGAAGTAGTCTCCGTCATAGAGGTCGCATAGCTCATTGGTGTGCTTGCCCATGTAGTAACGGAAGTCGATACCGCCGGTGATATTGAGACGGTTGCCGTTCTGTTGCTCGATCTCTTTCTTGTAGGATGATACGAGTCCGTACCACTGATGGGAGTTGATTGACTTGGACATTGCCAGATATGAACCCACGGTCGACGCTGCGTTGATGTCTTGGATTGCTCCGTAGTCAAATGTTCCGTCGGGAGCTCGGAATTCCATATTGAGCACTCCGTTGCTTGCTCCATACCATTTGCTATAAGTGTATCCGTCAAGACCGTTGCCCTGCCCGCTGTAACCGCCTCCGCTGCCTATTGACGCATAGATGGCTGAGGACAGTGATGATGTTTCATCGATTTGCCAGATATGGTTCAATGAGATGTGGGGCTTGTGGTAGTAGTTGCGGCTTGAGTTGCGCATGCGGCCTTGGTTGTCATAGCCGAAGGTGGGGTTGTAGCGGTACATGCTTTCTCCGTTCATGTAGCGTTTGCCGTAAGTCTGATAGCCCATGATGCTAAGACCGTTTTGTGATGAACGCTGGTAGTGGGTCTGCGGAGCGCCTGTTGCTGTCAATGAGAGCTGATGCTGGTCGTTGATACGTTTTGACAGGTTTACGAAATAGTTGAAACTGTCAAACTGGGTTCCCTGAATATAGTTGTCGCCCCATTTGTGAGCGCCGAGGATGGTGAATGCCCAACCGTTTTTCATAAGGCCGGTTGAGAGTTTTACACCGTAATTGTTATATCCGTCGTTACCCATTCCGTACCATACTCGTCCGCCTTTCTCTACGTCGATTGTTCGGGTGGTGTAGTTGATGGTACCGCCGATAGAAGGGGTTGATACGATGGTCGCTCCAAGGCCGCGCTGAGTCTGGATGTTGGCGATGATATCGCCCAAACCGGCCCAGTTGCTGTTGTATACTCCTCCCCATTCCATGTCGTTGATGGGAATACCGTTGACCATGACTGCCGTATTCTTGGCCTGGAATCCGCGCATGTTGATTTTTGAGTCGCCGAAACCGCCGCCGTCACGGGTAACCCATACGCCCGGCGTGGTCTTCAGAACTTCAGGAAGCTCCTGGTTGCCGATTTTAAGGTCGATGGTCTGGGCGCCGACAGTCGACACTGCGACCGGAGTGAGACGTGTTTTTGCGATTGACTGTTCGACAACCACGTCTTTAAGCATCTGTGATTCTGTTTCCAACGCGATGTCGCCCATTGACGCTTTTGCCTCAAGAGTCATCGGGCGAAATCCGATGTAGTTGACGTGAATCGATTTCTTTGCGGGAACATTGATGGTGAATCGTCCATCGATATCGGTAGCGGTGGCGATTGATGTGCCAGGTACCGAAACAGTGGCGCCAACGACCGGCTCGCCTTGATCGTCAATGACCGTGCCACTACATTTTATGTCTCCCGGAGCCGCCAGTGCGGCAGCGCACACAAGCCAGATGACGCTGGCTAAGAGAAGGAGTCTCTTAATCATAATAATGACTGTTGGTTAGAAATGTTAATAATTGATATAATATGAGAAAAATTAATCACGGCTATTTTATAAATTATTCACAAAAGTAATAAAAAATCTTGAATAGATTAAAATCATGTTATTAATATTTTGTTAAATCATCCGTTAAAATAGAGCTGTTGTATATATCGAATATTTCCTGCTGTATTATTTGTTAAATTACGACAGAAACCGTACCTTTGCACTAATATTTAGAAACGATGAAGGTTAAAATCCACCGAGAGGGCCTGAATATATTATTTTTACTATTTGGCATATTGCTGGTGATTAATATCCCGGCATGGCTTTTTATTCGTCCTGTCTGGATTCCGTCGCTTTTCTCGTCAATCTCATTGATTATATATCTGCTGGTGCTTAATTTCTTCCGCTCCCCAAGGCGTAATTTCCGTGGAAATCCTGATAACGTGGTTGTCGCTTCGGCCGACGGAAAGATTGTGGCGCTTGAGGAGACTTTTGAGGACGAGTATCTGCATTGCCGCTGCATTCAGCTGTCAATTTTCATGTCGGTGGTAAATGTCCATGCCAACTGGTTTCCGGTAGACGGAGAGGTGTTGTATGTGAAGCATCATAACGGTCGTTTCTTGTCGGCCTATCTTCCGAAAGCCAGCACCGAAAATGAGCGTTCGACAGTAGTCATCCGTGCCAATAACGGACAATTGGTGTTGATGAGGCAGATTGCCGGAGCTGTGGCCAGGCGTATTGTCACTTATGCATGCCCTGGCGATGAGGCTTCGATTCATGACCACATGGGATTTATAAAATTCGGGTCGCGTGTCGATTTGTATCTTCCTCTCGGTACCGAGATTTACGTGAAATTGGGCGACAGGACTATTGGTGGTGTCACGGAAGTCGCTCGTTTAAAATAATCATCATGTTGAAGAAAATAATTTCCAATATACCAAATACGATTACCTGCCTTAGTCTCGTGTGTGGATGCATGGCTATTATTGCATCATTCGGAGCGTATATGGAGGTGGGCGGTCTTGCTTGTTTTCAGTGGGCTTTCATATTGATTGGTATAGCTGCCGTATGTGACTTTCTTGACGGAGCTGTCGCCCGTCTTCTTCATGCATATTCCAATCTGGGCAAGCAGCTTGATTCTCTGAGCGATCTTGTCAGTTTCGGAGTGGCTCCTGGAATGTTGGTATACAACATGATGTGCGTGTCATCGGGTGAATGGTGGCCGGGTTTGTTTGCTATCCTCATACCGGTGTTCGGCGAGATACGTCTGGCGAAATTTAATATCGATGACCGTCAGACCTCATCTTTTCTCGGATTGCCTATACCGGCCAATGCCATTTTCTGGATTGGCGCGTGTTCATATATCTCGACCTACGGATATCCCGGCAATACCGTTATGATAATTGCTGTCTTTGTGATTTCCGCTCTTATGGTGTTCACACGGCTTAAGATGTTTTCGCTTAAGTTCAAGAATCTCGGACTGAAAGGCAATATGCGCAGATATGTGGTTTTGCTTGGTGCGGTTGTCTTTGTCGCTATGTTCGGAATAGCTGGTTTCTCGTTGAGCATTATTTTCTATATACTTCTCTCTCTGATTCCGGAAAGCCGCCGGGTATAGGGGCAGGGAGAATCTATTTTATCCTTTTACTATTTTACACATGGGCGCGTTTATTTTTTTCATATTACTTATATTCATAGTCCTTCCGATAGCCGTTCTGAGCCGGTTGTTCGGTGGCATTTTCCGGTTTTTCCGTCGTCCTTCTGATTCAGACCCTTTTTTCCGATCCGGCAGGCAACACGGATATGCTTCTTCTGATATAAAGAAAAAGAAGAAAAAGGTATTTGACCGTAACGATGGCGAATATGTTGAATTTGAAGAGATTGTGGAAGATATTCACACAACGTCGTCGGAAAAGAAAGAAATTCATTACGAGACTGAGGAACAGGTCAGTGATGCCGAATGGACTGAAATAAAATAATCTATGGCTTATTATATTCCTAAACTGTTTGCGTTTCTTCGTTCTCTTTCCGCCAATAACAATCGCGAGTGGTTTAAAGAGCATAAGTCGGAATACGACACATTGCGTGCGTTGTGGCTTGCCGACTTGCAGAGGATGATTGACTGCATGGCTGCATGGGAGCCGGGAGTTGCTCGTTTTTCGGCATCGCAATCTGCCTATCGCATCTATCGTGACACACGGTTTTCCCTGGACAAGACCCCTTATAAAGTTTATTTCTCCGCTTCGATAAGTCCTTACGGGCGCCATATGGAGCGTGCCGGATTTTATCTTCAGATGGATATCCGCTCCGGCGAAAGCGGATTATATGCCGGAATATGGCATCCTGAATCGGTGACTCTTAAGAAGCTTCGTCATGCCATAGTCGACAATATCGAAGAGTTTGAAGATGTGTCGGATGTCAGTGGAGCCATGTGGTGTGGCGATTGTTTGAAAACCGCTCCGCAGGGATGGCCAAAAGATCATCCTAATCTGGAGTATCTTAAAATGAAGGATTACGGGAAATGGTTCCCTCTTGACGAGGATTTTTTCAACGACCCGTTATGGCCCGAAAAGGCGGCCGATATGTTCCGGAGCCTTAAGCCGTTTGTCGATTTCCTTAATTATTCTATTGAGGAATAGAATCGTTTGTCGATTCCGAGACGTTGCTGTCTGAATCGGTAGCGGTCTGTTCAGCTGTGGTTTCCTTACTGTTTTCGGTTCCCTCTTCCGGGAATTTGCGGTTATATTCCCTTAGCACATAAAGCACGTCAAAATAAAACCCTTTTGGATCTTTTGGACTCTTCTGATTGATGGTGATATAGTCATAGTGGGGAGGTGCGTCCTCATGCGATTCCGCGATGTAATCGTGAAAGTTGATTAGATTGTATTCGTGTTGGGGATTGGTCACAATCCACGCGTTTTCGGGCTGCAATCCGTTGCCGGTGGAAAGAATGGCCTCAAGCAGATGGTTGAGTTTGTATTGCCATATGGCGGCGAGATTGTTTTTTTGTTTTTCGCGATAGGCGTAGATAAGAAATGTCATCTGCCGCAGGTCAAACGGATCGTCTTTCAATGAAAGTTCTGCGTATTTTATGATTGTGTCGCATTCAGCCGGCGTGTGTTTGCCTCGATAATACAAATCCTCTACCATTGAAGAATACTCGCTCCGGCGGTATGGGTTATAATCTTCCTGAAACACATATCCGAGATACAGATGACGGAACTGTTTAAGGTTCATCGCTGTATCGTTGTGTTCAAACATTTTCAGCAACTTGGGATAATAGTATTTTGACGACGGGTCATTGACCGCTTTCTGTATCTCCTCCATATCCGGCTTCTCCCATGATGCTTTTTTTTCGTTTTTAGACGCTCCGCACAGAGATATTGATACGAATAGGAATGCAAAAATAGTTGTGAATATATGTTTCATTGTGATTTCCGTTTTGTTTATTAACGCATGCGATGGGTCAAATCTTATTTGGCTTCATCATTTTCTTGTGTTTTTAACTCAGGATAACTTACTCTGGCGTGATACATTGTGCGGAGTCTTGCCGTGAATGCGTCTTTGATTATCTGCACGTCACGGAAAGATATCGGCGATTCATTATGAAGCCCGTCGGCTATCTGTGAGTCAATGATGCGGTTTACAAGTTCGGAAATGGCTTCCGGAGTATGTTCTTTCAGAGAGCGTGAAGCCGCCTCCACCGCGTCGGCCATCATAAGCAGCGATGTCTCGCGGCTTTGAGGGTTAGGTCCCGGGTAGGTGAATAGCGACGCGTCGACTTTTTCATCGGGATGCTGGTTACAATAGGTGTTGTAGAAATATTTTGCTTTGCCGCTTCCGTGATGCTGGCGTATGAATTCTTTGATGACGGCAGGCAGTTTGGCTTTGTCGGCGCGTCTGAGTCCGTCGTTTACATGATTTATTACAATTCTGGCGCTCTGTACGGCATTAAGCGCGTCGTGCGGATTTACTCCATGCTGATTTTCTGTGAAAAACGCCGGGTTGTTGATTTTGCCGATGTCATGATATAAGGCCCCTGTTCTCACAAGCTGCACATTGGCCCCAATGCGGTGGGCCGCTTCTGAAGCGAGGCTGCTCACCTGGACGGAATGCTGGAAAGTGCCGGGACAATTTTCCGACAGTTCCCGTAGGGTGGGATTGTTGACATCCGACAATTCAACAAGTGTTACTGACGATATGAACCCAAACATCTTTTCAATGACGAAGACAAGCACGTATGCGAATGAGATGAGAACGGCGTTTATCCCGAGGTAGCCGAACATTCGCGGATTCAGCTTGTCGAGTGTGCCGGTCTGCATTATCTCCATTGCCACATATGACAGGCAGTAGGCGATGAAGATGAACAAAGCCGCTTTGACAAGCTGGCTGCGTTTGTTCAATTCTTTCAGGGAACTTATCGCGATGATGCCGGCCACAATCTGTAGAAATAGGAATTCGAGCGGAGAGCTGGAAATGATGGAACATAACAGTATCTCGATGAGGTAGACAAAAAATGCGGTACGTCCGTCAAAAAATACTACCGTCATTATTGCCACTACCGTGAAGGGCACCATATAGAGTCCGTTGCGGAACGATTCCGACATTCCGTAGGCAAACAGCACAAACGCTGTCACAAGCGCCATAATGAAAACCATTGACCGGATATTGCGGAATGTGCGCCATCTGAATAATGCGAGAAACAGATACAGGCACGTGAGCAAAATGATGACATAGAGGAACTGGCCGAATATAGGGTAGTGATGGCGGTCGACCTGATGGGCTGATTTTGTTTTGGTTATTCGGTCATAGGTCTTGAGCAGCGTGTAGAGTTCGGGTGTTACGATATCGCCTTTGTCTATTATGCGCTCCCCCTGTTGGATTACTCCTACCGGCGCCATAGCCTTTTGCAGCACTTCTTCAAATAATCTTTGGGTGGCCGCCGTGTCTAATGATATCGTTGGAGTGAGGAACTTGGACATAGCCGTAAGCTCGATGGCTTCGCGGAAACGGTGTTCGCTGAACAGGCTGTCAAGACTTGAGTAGGCCGCTCTGGCCGAAAGGAAATTTTTTGTAGGTATGGATATTGCGGTGTTATCGTGTATGAACCTTACTTCAGTCAGTTTTCCTGCTCTCACATCCTGATAGGTGTTTTGGTCGACTATTCCGTTTTCAAGGATATTCCGCAATGCGTTGATCAGCTGATTGCGTTCGCCTGGCGTAAGTTCAAGCCCTTGGGTCGCGTTGATTCTTGCCGCATAGGCTGAAACAGTTGATTTTTCCGCAGTTACGTCTCTTACATATACTGGCACGAAATTGCGTGTGATGCTGTCACGCAGATATTGCGAGCGGATGGTGTCAAGGTATATTGGCATGTCTGACGGAGCGGTGAGCAGCGAATACGCCCACGGCTTGTTCATTTCGTAATGATAGGCGTTGCCTTGTTTGCGTGGCAACAGCCACACAATTATAAGAGCGGATGCGACAAAAAGGATGGCTCTTATTATGTTGTCTTTTGAAAATATTTTGTTCATGACGAATTAATTTACACGATTGGCGCGTTGCACTCCTTTTATCATGCGTAGTTTTGAACACAAGTCGGTCACTACTTTGGCATCATTGACAAGCACCGATAAATCGCAGTGGAACACTTCGTTATCGGCTTCGATGTCAAGTTTCCTTATGTCTATCGAAAGATGCATGGATATCATCTGGATTATTTCCTGGAGAATACCGAAGCGGTCGATACCTTCTATGCGGATGTTGGCAAGAAACATTCCCGCCTGCGGAGCCCATTGCGTATTGAGTATGCGCTTGCCGTAACTTGCTTTAAGTACCTGCGCGCGAGGACAGGAAAGAGTGTGCAGCTCGACTTCTCCGTCGTCATTTACCCATCCCATGACATCATCTCCCGGAAGGGGTTGGCAGCAATCTGACAGTTTGAAGTTGGAGCCTGACGCATCGGAACGCAGAATGTAGGTCTCCTTCATGTTCACGGGTTCTTTAGGCTTGTCGTCGGATGCGGTTTTGGATGATGACTTTTTGCCTTTCAGAGGACGTAAAATCTTGGAGAACAATGACGGATTGGAGGGTTTCAGCGTCTTTATCAGATAGGAGGGCAGTGTAGCCTCGTTTTTCCCGAGGGCTGTAAACAGTTCTTCTTTGTTTTGAACATGCATTGCCCCGAGGATTTTTGTGACTACCTCATTGTTTTCAGCGATGGAGTTTTCAGAAAGGAAAGTTTCATATATTTTTTTGCCGTTTTCGATTACCGGCTGCAGCTCCTTTCGCAGAGCTGCGCGGAGACGCGTTTTCCCTTTGGCGGTGGCAAGGAAATTGATCCATTCCGGTTTCGGGGTCTGTGATTGGGAGGTGAGAACTTCCACCTGGTCTCCGGAATTCAGCTTTTGGCTGAGCGGCACAAGCTTGTGGTTTACTTTTCCGGCGATGCAGTGAATGCCTATCTGAGAGTGGAGTTCGAAGGCGACATCAAGCACCGACGAGTTATTGGGCAGTGTCAGCAGCTCCCCTTTTGGGGTGAACACAACAATCTCCGACGCGAATAGATTAAGTTTCAGGGTGTCAAGAAAGTCTATGGCATTCGGCTCAGGATTGTCAAGTATGTCCTTGATGGTCGACAGCCACGCGTTGAGTTCGCTCTCTTCCTCGCCTTCGCCGATTTTATATTTCCAATGGGCGGCAAATCCGAGTTCGGCTATCTCGTCCATTCTCCGTGAGCGGATTTGTACTTCTATCCAGTTTCCGTCAGGCCCCATTACGGTGAGATGCAGAGCCTGGTAACCGTTGGCTTTCGGCACGCTTATCCAGTCGCGTGTGCGTTCGGGGTGAAGTCGGTATAGGTCGGTGATTGCCGCATATATCTGCCAGCAGATGGCTTTTTCTTTTGATATATCGTCGCAGTCAAATATTATGCGCATGGCGTAAAGGTCATAGACCTCTTCAAACGGAATGTTTTTAGTCTGCATTTTCCGCCATATCGAGTATACCGACTTGAGCCGCGCTTTTGCGTCAAATTTGATTCCCATCTCGCGAAGCTTTTCATGGATAGGCAGGGAGAAGTCGTTGTAGACCGACGAGCGGCGTGATTCGGAAGTCTTTATCTGTTCAGTTATTTTTGCGTAAGCCGCCGGATGTTCATATTTGAAACTGAGGTCTTCCAATTCGGTTTTTATGGCAAACAATCCGAGGCGATGGGCGAGGGGGGCGTAGATGTATAGGGTTTCTCCTGCGATTTTATATTGCTTGTTGGGCGACATCGAGCCGAGTGTGCGCATGTTGTGGAGCCGGTCGGCCATTTTTATGAGCACTACTCTGATGTCTTCGCTCATGGTCAGAAGCAGTTTGCGGAAATTTTCAGCCTGCGCCGACGCTTTGTCGCCGAAGATGCCGCCCGATATTTTGGTTAGGCCGGCCACAAGCTGGGCTATTTTTTTCCCGAAGTGCTGTTCGATATCCTCGACTGTGAATTCAGTGTCCTCCACTACATCATGGAGCAAGGCGGCGCATATTGAAGTGGAGCCGAGACCGATTTCCTGGCTTGCGATTTTGGCAACGGCTATGGGATGCAGTATGTATGGCTCGCCCGAGCGGCGCCGTATCCCTTTGTGAGCCTCTTTGGCAAAACGATAGGCGCGTTCTATGATTTCAACTTTCTTGCGGTGGTTGCTCGCGAGATAGCCGTCAAGCACATCTTTAAATTCCGCTTCTATGATTCGGTCTTCCTCCTCGGGAGTTAGTTTTCTGACTTCTTCCATTAGACTATAGGTTGAATTTTTCCGTTTGTTGTCTTTCTCGGCAATATATCAAATACAAACTTAATGAAAAAGTTTGAAAATCGAATCTTGTTGAAGTCGAAAAATGCGGATTAACGCGGTCAATGACGATTTTTTAGCCTGTCAATCGCTTGCCGGAGATAGGGGCGTTCTCCGATCAGGCGGTTTATGGCCGCATCGGTGTCGGAATTAAAACGTTCAGCCGACCTGGTGGAGAGAGTGAGCATTCTGTGCTGAAGACGCTTTGACAGCTTTTCCCCTTCGCGGCACAATGCTATGCTTTCATCGGCCATGAATGATTCACAGAACCGTGAATAGATATACTCAACGGCTACTGACGACGGGTGTACCATGTCGGGAGCGTAGAAACGGTAGTCGCGCAGGTCGTCGAGCATTATTTCATATGAGGGGAAATAGACGGCTTGCCGGGGATTTTCCTCTATAAGCCGATCGATGGCTGTCAGCAGTGCGGCTTTGCTCAGTTGGTTTCCGTGGGCTCCGTCGGCAAGGTGACGGATGGGGCTTACCGTGAAAATAACTTTCAGGTCGGGATATCGGGCCGAAATTTCACGGAGGATCTTTTTCCAGAGTCCCAGTGTCATCGTGGAAGTGAGAAATTCACGATCGAATGTCGCCGCCGGCATCTTGTGGCAGTTGGCGACAACGTTTCTCCCTTCTTTGAGGCGGAATATGTAGGATGTGCCGAACGTTATGACCAGCGCGGATGCCGTTTTCAACACTCTGCGGGCTTCGGCTGCCCGGCCGTTCATCATTTCAACTACTTTATCAGGGTCGGTTCCCGAGAATTTTGAATGATGGCTCCAACTGTGCCACAGTCCGTTATGCTCAAACAGCTCGCCGGTGGTATAATCCCGTTCGTACAGCAGGTCAAACATGGCGACAGCGATGCTTGCCGGGTTGTACAGCGTGCCCATAGGGTTGATTACGCAGTCTACAAGGCTCTCCTGGAGCTTTGCTCCGATATTGTCGGTAAAGCATGAGCCGAGCATCAGCACGGGCTGTTTATGGTTTATCAAGCCACGGTGATCTTTGAGGGGAGGGACTATGGTGCGGAATTCTTCCATTGTCAATACATTTTATAGTCGGTTGACAGAACCTGAAATTCAGTCCGTCGGTTTATCTGGTCGGCAATCTCCTGTTGCTCTTCAGGAAGTTGTTCGATGAATTCTTCATTGAGTATGTCGCCCTCCTTGAATTGGGGGAATTCGCGGGCAAGACGTTTTGTTATGGTCTTTGGGCGTGATTCGCCGTAACCTTGCGGTTGCAGGCGGTCTTCCCTTATACCTTTGCTTATCAGGTAGTCGATGACCGACTGGGCGCGGCGTTGTGACAGGTTCATGTTGTATTCATCCGAACCCCAGCGATCAGTGTGGGAGGCCATTTCGATTGTCACGTTGGGATTGTCGTGAAGCACCTGCACTATGGAGTCGAGCGCGACGCATGATTCCGGGCGCAGGGTCGCTTTGTCGAAATCGTAGAATATGTTGTCGACTACATTGGGCTTGTTGATTGATGCTAAGATGAAGTCCACATTATATTCAGCGTCCTCTTCTGCAGTGTCGGAGGTGAACTCCTGTTTGGCGTTGAGATAGCCTTTCGCTCCGGCGAGCATCACATAGCTTACTCCCCGTTGCAGCGGGAACGAGAATGAGCCGTCGAGCTTGCCCGAGGCTTTTTGATTGGAGCCGTCGTTGCCTATTATTCTTATAATCGCGTTTGGCACCGGCTCTTCGTCTTTGTCAAGCACCATGCCCGAGATGGTGATTTTCAGGTCGGGGAGCACAAAGGAGTACAGATGGTCATATCCGCGTCCGTCATTACGGTTGGAACTGAAATAGCCGCTCTCGCCTTCGCCGAAAGTTATGCCGAAGTCGTCGGCCGATGAATTGACCGGTATTCCCATGTTGACCACGCTCCATCCGCCTGACGGCTGAAGACGTGCCTTAAAGATGTCAAGACCGCCGAGCCCCGCATGTCCGTTACTTGAAAAATAGAGCAGGCTGTCCTCGCGCATGTAAGGGAACACTTCATCACCCGGAGTGTTGATGAATTCCCCAAGGTTTTCAAGCGTGCCTATCGGCGACGACAGGTTTATGCGCCATATGTCTTTGCCGCCGAAACCTCCGGGCATGTCGGATGTGAAGTACAGCCACTCTCCGTCGGGCGACACAGCCGGATGCCCGTAGCTCGACAGCGTGTCGGCGGTGATTTCATATTTTACGGGAGCGCTCCACTGTGCGTCGCTTCGCTGTGAGGTGTATATCTCGACTCCAGTGTTGGAGTTAGGCTCGCGGCGTGCCCTAGTGAGATACATCGTCTGGCCGTCAGGCGTGAATGATATTATCCCTTCGTCGTGCTCGGTGTTCAGCTCCCCCTCCGCTGCTTCGGGGCGTTGCCACTCTCCGCGTTCGTTTTTGCGTGACACCCATATGTCGCTTTTCTTCATTCCCGTTATCTCGCTGCGGTGCGAGCCGGTCACTTTCTCGTTGGTGGTTGTGAAATAGAGCGCGTCAAGAGATTTGTCAAGAAACATCGGCGCGAAATCGGCGCGGCGTGAATTAAACAGTTTGGCGTTTTTCACCACATATCGCGTCGGGTTCTTTTTCAGTTCCTGGGCCATCTTGCATCCGGCGATGCCTGACTGAGCCGTCTCTTTGTCCTTGGGCGACGTAGCGAGAAACTCCTCATATGCTTTTATGGCAGGCTGATATTTCCCTTCCGACTGGAGCGACTGTCCGAGATAAAAGTAGGCCATCGAATCGGGGTACTCGTAGCGTATGGCGTTCTGATAGGCTGCTGATGCCCGCGCGCTCATGTTCAAGCGGCGATAGCATTCGGCCATCCGAAATGCGACGACTCCGCGTTGCGGCCGTTCCTCTCTCTTGGTAAGCTTGTTGTAGACTTTCCGGTAAGTGCGCGACGCATCGTAGTATTCGCCGCGAGCCATTTGCTCGTCGGCTACCGACAGCTTGGCTCCGCCGCATCCGGCGAGGCATAGGATGGCGGCGACAGCCGAAATATGCAGTAGTGCTTTTATCATAATTATAAATAACGGCAATCGCATGCCGATATTATATGAAAACATGTTTTACGGCCTGCAATCGAAAAAAAATTGTAAGATAGTCCCCTGATGACATTTTTGGAATATTCAGGAGATGGATTACTCCGGTATTGAATCGGTGGAGAAAGATGATTATTATTGAGGTGGCGGTTGACGGCGGCACGATTATAGTCGGCGGCGATATGCAGGTTGAAGTCTATTCGATGAGCAGACAGTGCGTGTATTGCGGATGCGACAAACGTATCGAAAACCTTGCCCCTGGCATATACGTGGTGCGGCTCGGCGGCAAGAGCGTCAAGGCGGTCATAAACCGATAAACCTCCAATCTCATAACCCTTTCCTGATTGTAAAATATCTTTTATGACAATACCGCAGGCCGATTAATGCAATCGGCCTGCGGCAACTTAATTCTATCTCTGCTACTCTGATGTCATACGTTGATGGTATAGTTTCCTACTATGGTCCAATCTAATGCACAGAATCGTGCTGCACGGTGAAGTTATTACTTCTTCTTGAAATTGGCGACAAGATCCTTGCCGAACAAAATCCATGCGGATGCCGCAACGACAGCAAGGAATACGCATCCCACCAGAATAAGCGGTTTTGAAGGCTTTGACGCTTTGATGGGCACGGTAGCCGGCTGCACTACCGCATATACCGGTGTGGTTTCCTGAACTTTGGCTTTCGCCATCTGGAGCCGCTGGGCAGTGGAGTTGTAAAGATTATAGGCGAGAGCGGCTTCATTTTCAAGACGCTTCTCCTCGGTGCGTCGCGAATTCAACGCGATGCCGTGGTTCTTGTCGACATACTCGGCATAACGCTGCTGGGCTTCGTAATACTCTTTCTTGGCCTCGTTGTTGAGTTTTTCAGCGTATTCCAGATCCTGGCGCGCTTTGTTGGTGCGATAGGCCGTCACATATTTTTTCAGATTTTCAGCGACGGTATCGGCAAGAACCGCTGAAACCAACGGATCCTGCATGGTGGCCGAAATGGAGATAACAAGTGTCTTGGTGTCGACATCGGCTCCCACACGGCTGTTGATCGCTGTGACAATAGCGCTCTCTTCAGGAGTGAGCCTGAAAGGATTGGTGCCGGTGCTGTCTGCCTCCTCTTCCGACTTGAATATGGAGACGATTCCGCCGATAGCTTTTCCGGGCAACGCCATAATCGAGCTCCACCACGGCGACGAGGTGTGTTCGGCAAGATAATCGTAGACGGTGGTTGTCAACTTTCCGTTGGCTTCGGTCACCTTAGTGTCAAACAGATCTACCGCAAATGGCACCGACTGAACTACATCGGGGTATAGATTGGGATTGACGGCATCGGCTTCGCCGCCTCCTCCCGACGAAATTCCGGCAAGAGAGGTCAGCGCGTCAAGACCGCCCATATTTCCTTTGGAATTGGCAAATTCAGGCGCGAGCTTTATCGTAGTGGTATATTCTTTGGGTATACTGAAAGCGATAATGAGTCCTGCCACAACTCCTATTCCCGCCCACTTCAATATCGTTTTGCGGCTGATCCATAGTTTTTGCGCGAGTTCGAGCAGGTCTATTTCCTGCTCGTCATCACGGTTGAAGTCTTTTTCGTCCTGCATGATTACTAATTTTTTATCATGGAAGCAACGGCTGCCGCCATAGTGGCAACAGAACCGGTAGCTGTAACAATCGAGAGTATTGCCTGCCAGTTTACACCTTTTCCTTTTGGTTTGGAGGGCACGATAATCTGACATCCGGGCTCAATCTTGACATTGCCTTTCACACGTGCCACATCGCCGTTCATGTAGACGATAAATGCCTTGCCCTTGTTGGCGCGCTCTCCGTAGCCGCCGGCTTTGTCAACATAATATTTGGCTTTTTTGCCGTCGACATAGGTTACTGTGTTGGGGAACATCACGTCGCCGGAAATCTTGACTGTGTTGACAAGTTCAGGAACAACGAGCACATCGCCCTCTTTCATCACAAGGTCGTAATTCGAGTTAGGGAACGCAAGCGCTTTTTCAAGGTCGAGCGCTACGCTGTAGGTGGTGGGCAGATTCAGACGCGGCATTGCGATTGAGTCGCCGTCGCCCTGCATAAGTCCGGCAAGACGCAGAGTCTCGTTGCGTGTCTCAATTTCAGCCGGAGTCATATTTCGCAAGATGTGGGCTCCCTTTACATAAGCTGAAGGAATAAGGCCGCCGGCGCGACGGATGATGTCGCTGACACGCTCATTCCGTTTCTCAAGGGTATAGCCTCCGTCAAATGTCACTTCGCCTTCGACTCTTACGCGCTGCTGGGTCTCATAGCCGGGACTGCGGCGAATCTC
>CAZYXN010000068.1:0-15141 GCA_964651105.1 uncultured Muribaculum sp.
GGAATCGACCCTATTTTTTCTTGCACTAAAAAGTTTTATCGGACAGCAATAAAAATTTTATAATTCAATTTACGTGCCGCAGGCTGTTTGACAGTCTGCGGCTTTTTTATTCAGCGGATGTTTATAAGAGTGCATGTGTTTCAATTTGAGAATAAGTGTTGAAAATCACTTTTCAAAAAGATTGTTTTTTATTGCTTAAAATAGCATTCATTTAGGTTAACGCATGGAATTAATATATTTTAATATATCTGCTGTTTGTGGCCTATCAAAATTTCCATATCTTTTTTCCGTAAAGGTAAAATTAATAATTTTAATCATATTTTTATTAAAATTTGTATGCTAAGGATGTGACATTCCAAGGGGTTAATTTTGTTTTTGCTATTATGATTGAATAATTATCAAATTTTAAAACCATTATTACACTCATTTTTTTCATGCGAAAAAATCTATTCATGCTATTGATTATGATGCTTGCAGGCGTTGTGTCAATAGCAGCCCAGACGCGGACAGTGTCGGGAGTCGTTTTGTCGGCAGATGACAATGAGCCGATATTGGGAGCGACAGTGATGGTCAATGGCACACGAATCGGAGGTACCACCGATATTGATGGAAAATTCTCACTCACTAATATTCCTGCAAATTCAAAAACGCTCACCGTAAGTTTTATTGGTATGAAGACGCGGGAAGTGCCTATTTCAAAAGGACTTATGTCTATCGTGCTTGAATCATCGTCGGAACAGTTGGAGGAGGTGGTTGTGACGGGTATGCATAAAATGGATAAACGTCTGTTTACCGGAGCCGCTACCAAAGTAAATGCCCAGGACGTGAGGTTGAGCGGTATGGCTGATATCAGCCGAAGCCTTGAAGGGCGTGCCGCCGGAGTGTCGGTACAGAATGTGTCTGGAACTTTCGGTACTGCTCCCAAGATTCGTGTGTGTGGCGCTACTTCGATTTATGGAAGTTCAAAACCGTTATGGGTTGTGGACGGAGTCATTATGGAGGACGTTATGAACATCTCGGCCGATGATTTGTCGTCAGGAAATGCAGAAACTCTTATTTCCTCAGCAATTGCAGGATTGAATGCTGATGATATCGAGAGTTTCGATATCCTTAAAGACGGTTCGGCGACTTCAATATATGGCGCGCGTGCGATGGCGGGTGTGATTGTGGTTACTACCAAACGAGGAAAAACAGGACAGAATTCGATTACATATACCGGAGAGTTCACAATGAGGCTGAAGCCGAGTTATAGCACGTTCAATATTATGAATTCTCAAGATCAGATGAGCGTGTATCAGGAATTGCAGAAGAAAGGTTATCTGAACTATGCTGAAATCGCCAATGCGTCGGCGAGCGGTGTATATGGCAAGATGTATGAACTTATTTCTCAGTATGACCCAGTGAATAAGAAGTTTCTTCTTGCTAATACTCCGGAGGCTCGTGCGGAATATCTCCGTGAGGCCGAGTATCGTAATACTGATTGGTTTGATGAGCTTTTCTCTACTGCGGTGATGCATAATCATTCGATATCTTTATCCTCAGGTACGGAAAAAGCCCAGTATTATGTTTCTGCGAGCGCCATGTATGATCCTGGATGGTATAAACAAAGTTCTGTGCAGCGTTATACCGCCAATTTCAATGCCAACTTCAATATTTCGGATAAAATTTCGGTAAATCTTATAAGTAACGGTTCGTTCCGTAAGCAGAAAGCCCCCGGTACTCTTGGCAGCGATGTGGATGTTGTCAGCGGAGAAGTAAAAAGGGAGTTTGACATAAACCCGTATTCATTTGCGTTGAACACTTCACGCACTCTTGATCCAAAGACATTTTACACCCGGAATTATGCTCCGCTCAATATATCTCACGAACTGCGGCATAATTACATGGATCTTGGTGTGACTGATTCCCGTCTCACGGGAGTGATTAATTATAAACCGATACGTAAATTGGAATTTACGTTGCTCGGCGGTATTCAGAACACATCAACGAGACAGGAGCATTTTATTCATGAAGAATCCAATCAGGCGCAGGCTTATCGTGCGATGCCCACTACCGATATACGTGATAAGAATAAATATCTTTATACCGATCCTGACGACATATATTCGGTGCCAATCTCTATTTTGCCAAACGGCGGTATATATGAACGTGCCGACAGAGGCATGTTCAAATGGGACTTGCGTGTGTCAGCAAAATATAATGACGTATACCATGATAACCACATAGTTAATCTGTACGCCGGTATGGAGACTAATTCGGTTGATCGTCATTCCACCTGATTCCGTGGCTGGGGCATGCAATATAATCTTGGTGAAATCGCCAATTATGCTTATCATGCTTTTAAACGCGGTAAAGAAGAAAATACCGATTATTACACACTTACTAATGCAAGTGAGCGTAGCGCGGCTTTCTTTGCGAATGCCACATATTCCTATCGTGGGAAATACACCCTTAACGGAACTATCCGTTACGAAGGAACCAATTCGCTTGGAAAGAGTTGCAAATCCCGTTGGTTGCCGACATGGAATATTTCAGGGTCATGGAACGCCCATGAGGAGGAATGGTTTCAAGCGTTTGACCCGACATGGAGTTATCTGACATTGAAAGCGTCGTATTCATTGACCGGCGATCGTCCTTCGGTAAGCAATGCTTATTCTATCATCAGGGCATCCAACACATGGCGACCGAGCGCAAGCACGAGTGAGAGTCAGTTGTATCTTGCCGAACTTGCCAACAGCGATTTGACTTACGAGAAAAAACATGAGTTGAATCTTGGGTTGTCAACCGGATTTTTTGATAATCGCATTAATATCGAGTTTGACTGGTATCGCCGTAATAATTATGACCTTATCGGAATCGCCAATACCCAGGGTGTAGGCGGACAGATACGAAAATTCGGTAATATCGCGTCGATGAAATCCCATGGTGTTGAATTGTCATTGACGACACGCAACATTGTGACCCGCGATTTTTCATGGACTACCAATTTCATATATTCATATAATAAGAATGAGGTCACTGATCTGAAAACTAGGAAAAGAGTTATTGACCTTGTCGCCGGAAACGGATTCGCGCAGGAGGGGTTATCCGGTTCGTTCATTGTTCTCGATTCCGTTTATGGGACTTAATGACGAAGGTTTGCCTACTTTCCTTGACCAGGACGGGAATATCACCACTTCAGGTGTTTATTTCCAGACGTCAGACCCTGATAAGCTCGGATTCTTGAAATATTCCGGAAGTATGGATCCGTCTGATGTCGGTTCGTTTGGCAATATTTTCCTGTATAAAGGTGTGTCGTTGAATCTTTACATCACATATTCGTTTGGTAATGTAATACGTCTGGATCCTGTGTTCCGTAACACTTATTCCGACCTTACCGCCACCCCGAAAGAATTCAACAACCGTTGGGTTGTGTCGGGTGATGAGAATCGCACGAATGTTCCTGTGATTGCGTCTCGCCGTCAGAACCGTAACGACTCCGATCTGTCATATGCTTACAATGCGTATAATTATTCCGATCTGCGTATTGCCAAAGGTGATTTTATCAGAATGAAAGAAATTTCGGTTTCATATCAATTTCCCAACAAAATCGTAGAGGCGTTGCGCATGAGTAAGGCTATGCTTAAATTGCAGGCTACTAATCTGTTCCTGATTTATGCCGATAAGAAGCTCAATGGCCAGGATCCGGAATTTTTCAACACCGGCGGTGTTGCTGCTCCGGTGCCGAAGCAGTTTACTCTCACAGTTAATTTAGGGTTTTAATTTTTGATATGAATAAATATATAAAAGGAGCGTTTTTGACGTTTATGGTATCAGTCTCTTTGACAGGATGTAACGATTTTTTGGACACAATGCCCGACAATCGCACCACTCTTGATTCTGAAGAGAAGATAAAAAGCCTGCTTGTATCGGCTTATCCATATAAGGAATATGCTTGGGTCAATGAGTTGTCATCCGATAATTCCGACGATATCGGCGTATTGTATAATGAAACTACGCGTTGGATGGATGATACATTCAATTGGCGCGAGGAATCCGAAACAATGACATCTTCACTCAGCGAAAACTGGGAAAGTTGTTATGAAGGAATCTCGGCGGCCAACGAGGCATTGATTGCGATTGAAGAGATCGGAGGTCAGGAAAAATCTGAAATGCTTGCTCAGTTGAAAGGCGAGGCGTTGTTATGTCGTGCCGAGGCTCGTATAATGCTGAAGCAATGTGATGAGGCTGCGGCGGATATTGATGTGTGGGTGAAAAATATCGCGATGATTTTAAGAAGTACTCCCGACATGACTAAAGAGCATATAACGGAGTTCTATAGAGAAAAAGGATATTGTTATGAAGATGACAAGCGTATTAACTCGGACTACAAAAAACACCTTAATCCGTCATTTGAAATCGATGCCGAAGGCTCGATGCAGGAATGCATGTTGCAGTGTGTTTTGGCGATGTGCCGCATCGAGACTCTTCATGACGGACTTCGTTGGTTTGATATAAAGCGGTATGGAATAGAGATTCCGCGACGAGTGTGCAATGTTGAGGGAGAGCCGGATTACAGTATCGACTTTATCACAAAAGATGACCTGCGTCGAGTGTACCAGATTCCTCAGGATGTCAGGGATGCCGGTTTTCAAGCCAATCCGCGTTGATTTTAATTTTACTAATTGTTAATCATGAGTGTTATGAAAATACATAATATAATTCCTGCGATAGCACTGTCATCTCTGTTAGTGTTAGGCGCATGTTCATCGGAGGATGAGCCCGACAAATCTGTTTCTGTCATCACTACGGGAAATACAGAACAGAATGATTTTGATAAATGGCTGAAAGCTAATTTTGTCGAGCCGTACAATATAGATTTCAAATATCGATATGAGGATATTGAAGGAGACTATGATTATTATCTGGTTCCGGCACGTGTAGAGGATGCCATAACGATGGCCCATCTGGTCAAATACCTTTGTATTGAAACCTACAATGAAGTTGCCGGAAAGGATTTTACATGCAGCTATTTTCCTAAGATGTTCTTTAATGTAGGCGAATGGGAATATAACAACAATCATTCCCAGTCAGTGACATCGGAATCATATGTTGCCGGGATGTGGAATCAGGAACCGTATAACACCGGTTATCTTACACGTGGTTTCATTTCTGACTATGCACAGGATTCTTTTGGCGAGGATTTTGCAGAAGTCATGTCTATTTACATCACCAATTCTGCGGAGGATTGGGAGAAAAAACTTGAATTGGCGGATGCCGACGGTGCTGACGGAAAAGCCTTGATTACGCTGAAGCTTGACATTGTACGTGAATATATGGCTGAAAATTTCAATGTTGATATCGACAAGTTGCGTGATGAGTTGCAGCGTAGGCAGGAGCAGGTGGTTGCCGGTAACGTTGATCTCTCTGACATTACTGTTAAATAACTTTTTATCTGACAATAATTATGCGATTAAATAAATTTTTGTTGGCTGCCGCTGTGTTGGCTGCCGCGACAATGATGCAGTCGTGTTTGAAAGATCAGGAAGATATTTTTGATGAGTCTCCGTCACTGCGCATGCAGGCGATGCTTGACAATGCCAAGAATACTTTGATGGATTCTCCTAACGGATGGGTTCTGGATTATTATCCCGACAGCCATAGGCAGTATGGCGGATATGCCTATACTATTAAATTTGATGCGTATCAGGCTATGGTTGGAGCCGAAGTAAAACCGGGCGAATTTAGCTCCGGACTTTATCGTCTCACTGAGGACAACGGTCCGGTGCTGTCATTTGACTCTCATAATGATTTAATGCATTTTTTCGCTACTCCTGACTCTGATCATCCTCGGGCTTATGACGGAGATTTTGAATTCATTATTCTGGATGTCACCGACGACGTGATAAAATTACGTGGCAAACGCACAGGTAACGATATGTACATGTATCATTTGGAGCAGTCACCGTCTGAATATATCGAGGAAGTGGTTGACATGGCGCGCGATATATTCTTGCCTACGATCGAAGGAACTGTCGGCAATGTACCTGTCAAAGGAAATATAACTCTTGACAGTCGTTACATGACATTGTCGTGGGGAGATGGAAACGGAGAATCGGTAGGGGAATTTTTTGTGCCCGTGCCCGGAGGGATACGTTTTCTGAATCCGATCAATATCGCTGGAGAAACTGTCTCCACACTCTCTTATTCCCATCGAGAACTTACATTCAGCAATGATGCCGCATCAGCCAACAGGATAAAGCTTGCTTATACGGTGGATGAAACTTATACCCTTTTTGAAGATTATGAGGGAGATTATTCGCTGATATATGAAAATGGTGATAAGATGCTTGACATCAGGCTTGTCCCGGATAAAGACAATAATTGCTATTACATGCAGGGGCTGAATCCAAAGTATGAAGTGCAGATGAGATATGACAGAACGCTCGGATGCCTTAATTTTACATCTCAACAGATTGGTACCGATATGGTTGGAGATAATAAAGTGTTGATCTGGTTTACCGGAAAAGAGTGGGGCGGCAAATATTCCGTAAATACCGAATGCGGCGTATATGCAGTGAAAGATGTGAACAATCCCGGAACATTCACGTTCAAACCGAACACATATGCGACTGTTCATGCCAATTCTTTCTACATATGCCAGATTGTGAGCCTTCTTTTTGAAGATAATCTTGACGGTGATTCGCCGGAGGCATGGCACGTCAACGGAAGCGCGGATATTCCGCATATAGTTTCAATTCGGAAGAAATAACATCCGGATATTCGTAATCGTATCAGACCGGGCGGTTTTTGTAAAACTGTCCGGTCTGCTCTTTTTGTAATCAGTCATATTTACATTCTAAAATGGGGCAACGTTAAAGAATTTGCTCAATACATAAATATTTTATACTTTTGCAGCGTAAAATGGAAATTTCTCTATTCGAGGCTCCAGATTATCACGATAGCATTATGCCGATATCGCTTCGGCCTATACCGGACTTTATGTCTGATAGTTATATTTCGAGCAATCGCAACGCGACAACGACCCTTTATCTGAGGTTTACACACTTAAGATAGAGGGGATTTCAAGATATATTCCAAAAATCAGGCAGTTACTTTTTCCAGAATCTAAAATTGATTGTGAGCCACACAGCTTTAAATACGTCATTATTACGCGTAATGTCAAGCTGCATTGCCGAGAAAACTGCTAAGGGAAAATTGCCGGCAGCACGCAAAATGCAGTTTTGCCTTAATAAACTGACCGAATTTCTTGATGGAGAGGATATCCCGCTTGAGATAATTGACAATATGTGGGTAAATAAGTTCAGTTCGTGGCTTACAGAAACAGAACGGCTTACTGACAACACACGAGCCAACTATCTGAGAGTGATACAGAATGCATGTCGTATTGCAGCCAAAGATGGCATACCGGTGAATCTTGAAGCATTCAGCAGGGAACATACCGTAAACGCCAGAGCGGTACGGGATCTCTTGTCAACAGAAGATGTAATGAAACTAGCTTCCATGGACTTGTCCGCTGAAAATCTGCAAACCAAAATCAGAGATCATTCTTGTTTATCCTGCTATGCGGAGGAGTCGATTATGCCGAAATTGCCAATGTCAGGAAAATTGACGTTTCATATGGAATTATGAAATTACCTTCAGGAAAAATAATTCCACTCATCGAAAATGCGCTTTCACTTCTGCCTTCAATAACGGCAGACGGAGATGGAGAGTATCTATTTCATAAGGGCGACAACCAATGGAGCGAACAGGAAATAGCCATTGGTCGACACCGTATCGACACTCTTATGAGCAATCTCGCCCGACGTTGCAACATCTCCAAAACGATTACTGTTGATGATTGCTATGACACATGGATGACGATAGCCCGTAAAAAAGGCATCCTGATGCCAGACGAGAACGCGGATATCGATGTGCGAAGAAAAGCATTGCAGGATTTTGCAGTAGCCATAAATCCTGACCGCAAATATTGGTTTGCCATGAGGTGTATCGATAAAACTCCTGCGGAAATTATAAAATCCATAAACGATGAATTCACGGCTGTCGACATATTCCAACCGGAAATCACACGCACTGAACGCACCAATAAAGGAGCATTAAAGACAGTCGCGGTAAAACTGATGCAATCCATAATATTTTTCCGCACCTCCATGCCTGTCGCGGTCAAGATGAAAAAAGCTTATTGCAAAATAGCCTACATCTATGATTATCGTGCTGGTGACAGCCGAGAGCTCGCCATCATACCATCCGCACAGATGAAGATGTTCATGTATGTCAACCGCACTTCCGACGCAGAAATTTTATATTACTTTCCTGACGAAAACGCAAAAACGCCTCAGTTGAGACAAGGAACGGAAGTGACCATATCGGAAGGTGAATGGAAAGGAGCGCGGGGCACCCTCGTCGGCCCGTCACGAAAACATCCGCTGCATGTAATCGTAGAAGTCTCCCTTCACAATCTCGGCATCACCATTCACGCCCAGATACCCCACTCTTTCCTCACGCCGATTCGCTGAATCGGGACTTAAACCCGCTCAATCATCCCGTTCATTTTGGGAGAAAGTCTTAAAAGCAAAACCTTAAAAGGAACTTTATGGAGCAGCATCGAACGTTTTTCGGTGCAGGGCATAATGTTTGTCGTCATGATTGTCATGGCCCGCGTCCTTACTCCGGAAGACTACGGTCTTGTAGGAATGCTGACAATATTCATTGCGATTTCCCAAGCGTTGGTCGACAGCGGCTTTTCACAAGCACTTATCCGCAAACAGGATCGGACGGAGATTGACAATTCCACCGTATTCTATTTCAATATCGGTATCGGCCTTATACTTTACCTTATACTTTTCTTCTGCGCTCCGCTGATAGCGCGGTTTTATAACGAACCTCTGCTGACACCTATGACACGCGTAATTTCGATAAGTGTCGTTATCAATTCGTTGGTCGTTGTGCAGAGGGCTTTATTGACTATAGAAATCGACTTCAAGACTCAGGCGAAAGCGTCGCTTGTCGCTGCCATAACCGCAGGAGCTATCGGCATCGTTATGGCATATAGCGGATATGGCGTGTGGGCCATCGTGTGGTTCCAGCTGTCCAATCTTGGAGTGAACATGATCCTGCTTTGGATTCTGTCAAAATGGAGGCCGTCGCGTAAATATTCATGGAAATCGTTCAGGGAATTGTTTGCCTTCGGATCAAAACTTGCGGCCAGCGGAGTGATCGACACTGTTTACAACAATGTTTATCTCCTTGTCATCGGAAAAATTTTCAATGCCTCCGATCTCGGCTATTATACAAGAGCGTCGCAATTCGCACAGTTTCCTTCATCCAATATCACCGGTATTCTCCAACGTGTCACATTTCCGGTGCTATGCTCTATCCAGAATGACAATGAACGTCTTGAACATGTCTATCGCCGTTTTCTGCGTCTCTCGGCGTTCGTGATATTTCCACTGATGACCGGCCTTGCAGCGGTAGCCCATCCACTCATAATGATTTTATTGAAAGAACAATGGGCATTTGCCGCGACACTGCTTTCAATCATTTGCTTTTCAATGATGTGGTATCCGGTTCACGCAATTAATCTCAACTTATTGCAGGTCAAAGGAAGAAGCGATTTATTTCTGAAACTTGAAATCATAAAAAAAATCATTGGCATCACAATGCTTTGCGCCACAATACCATTGGGGCTGATCGCAATGTGTGCCGGCAGCATTGTCACATCCATTATATGCCTGACAATCAACACCTATTATACAGGAAAGCTTATCAACGTCGGATTTCTCAAGCAGATGCAGGATCTGCTCCCTACACTCGCTTACTCACTAAGCATGGGGGCCATTGTATGGTGCATAGTGCAACTAATTCCTGACAGCCGGATTCAGTTAATCACGGGAATCGCCGCCGGCATCACATATTTCTTTGCCGTCACGTGGCTGACCCGCTCGGCCGACCTCCGCGAACTCATCTCATTTATCCGCTCCAAATAACTGTGTTATGACATCTATAGTCAACCAACGGGCTAAAACAGAAAGAAGTTCAAACATTGAATTACTTCGCATAATCTCAATGTTATTGATTGTTTTACATCATTATTGTGTTAATTCAGGATTCATTGAATTAATCAATCCTCGGCAATTGACAGGGAATATGGTTTTCATACAATTCATGTCTATCGGAGGAAAGGCCGGTGTCAATATCTTTTTCCTCATATCCGGATTTTTCATGATAAAATCCCAAATGAAATGGAGAAAAGTCCTGCAATTATTATTTCAGATTTTCAGTATAAATGTATTTGTCTGTATATTTCTCACATCCTTGGGATATACTTACGGCTTCAAAGATTATTTACAAATTTTACCCTTGATTTTTTCCGTTCCATCAAATTTTGTAGCAAGCTATATGGTTGTCTACATATTGACTCCAATCATAAACAAATCTCTTAATATTTTAAATCGCAAGGAGTATAATTATTTACTTATTGTACTACTAACGTATTTTTGTCTCCTACAAACATTTTTCTTGCAAAACACATGGCATTATGTAGGTTGGGGATTCACAATGTACTGTGTCGGAGCTTACATAAACAAGTATGATCTAAAGGATTTAAACTGGAATTTTGGATGGATCTCAATCGGTTTGATTTCATTTATTTGGCTCGCAATAATAATTTTTGACTACTTAACAATGAGATTTGTCCAATTACCAAAATATCTTTGGACATTCGCGATTGGAGATGCAAATAAAATCACAGTATTTTTACTTGGTGTCAGCATTTTCATGTGGTTTTGCAAATTAAAGATAAGACATTACAAATCAATAAATTGCATGGGGGGGGGTATTGTTCTTGGTGTTCTTTTATGGCATGCCAATAACGACATCATGAGACAATGGCTTTGGAAAGATTTTTTAGCAAATACCTCCTATTTAAATCACGACTATCTTTGGTTACATTGTCTATTGTCCGTTTTGGCTGTATATGCGTTATGTACAATCCTTGAACTGATTAGACACTATTTACTTGACAAACCGCTTCTCAATAGATTAGAGTTTCAATCGAAGAAAATTCAAAAATAACCAAAATTACATCTATCATAATATTATGGACAATAATCAGCAGATTACGGTCACGTCACCTTTGTTGCCAAATCTCGATGAATTTCACGAGATGTTGAGAGAAATATGGGCCAGCAAATGGATTACAAACAATGGTTCATTTCACAAACGTCTTGAGTCGGCGCTTGCCGAGTATCTGAAAGTACCCTTTGTCAGCCTCTTTACCAACGGGACATTGCCGTTGATCACGGCTCTTCAGGCGTTGCGTATAACCGGAGAAGTAATCACAACGCCATACAGTTTTGTTGCCACAACACACTCTTTATGGTGGAACGGAATCAAGCCGGTGTTTGTCGACATAGACCCGAGCACCGGAAACATAGACCCAGACAGAATCGAAGCGGCCATAACGCCTAAAACCACAGCGATAATGCCTGTCCATGTCTACGGCAAGCCATGCGACACAAAGCGGATACAGGAGATTGCCGACAAGTACGGCCTGAAAGTCATCTATGACGCGGCTCACGCATTCGGAGTGGAAGTCAACGGAGAATCGATACTCAACGCCGGCGACATGTCGACTCTTTCTTTCCATGCGACCAAGGTGTACAACACAATCGAGGGAGGGGCGATGGTTATGCATGACGCAAAAACGAAGCAGCGTATCGATTATCTGAAAAATTTCGGATTTGCCAACGAGGTGGAAGTAGTCGCCCCTGGCATAAATTCCAAAGTCGACGAAATGCGTTCGGCTTACGGTCTACTTAACCTTCGTCAAGTAGACCTGGCGATCGAAAACCGCCGAAAAGCAGCCATGGCCTACCGCGATGCTCTGCGTGATGTGGACGGCATAACATTTTTTGACGACATGCCCGGCGTGCGTCACAATTATTCATACTTCCCCATCTTCATTGACGCGGAAAAATACGGCATGACTCGCGACGAGCTTTATTTCAAAATGAGAGACGCCAATGTACTCGGCCGCCGATATTTCTACCCTCTGATAAGCGAATTCACCACTTATCGCGGCCTGCCGTCAGCAGCTCCTGAAAATCTGCCCAATGCCCACAAGATGGCCAATAGTGTCATCTGCCTTCCGATGCACCATGCGCTCTCCGATGAAGATATCGAGAGAATCATCTCCACTATAAAAAATAATGACAGCAATACGTTTTATTAATCTAACAGACACATAAATGATTCAGCCTTCAAAAATTTCAGAGAAAGTACAGCCGTCACTTACACGAAAGCTTTTCAATATGGCCAAAGCTTATGATGATGTGATTGATTTTACATTAGGCGATCCGGATGTCCAGCCGCATCAGGCAATAAAAGACGCCGGCTGTGCGGCTATTCAGAATGGAAACACACGTTATTCACAAAATGCCGGATTGCTTCCTTTAAGGGAGACTATCAGCCGGTATTATGACCGCACGGAAGGGTTTCATTATGATCCGCAGACCGAAATAATCGTGACCGTAGGAGCAATGGAGGGGTTGTATCTCGCATTGCTGTCTCTAATAAATCCAGGAGATGAAGTTATAATTCCGGCGCCATATTATGTAAACTACGTACAGATGGTTTCGCTTTGTCATGGGATTCCGGTTGTCGTGGACAATCCCGACGCTGACGAACTCAGCTTCAATATTGATGACATAAAGGCCGCTATCACATCAAAGACCAAAGCGATAATCATAAATACGCCATCCAATCCGTCGGGCAAAGTGATTCCCAATGACAAAATAAAGGCTATCGCTGAACTCGCCAAAGAAAATGATTTAATCGTAATCTCGGACGAGGTCTACAAATGCCTGATGTATGACGGGAAAAAATTTGAAAGCATTGTCGCAGTCGCAGGCATGAGAGAACGCACAATTCTGGTCAACAGTCTATCCAAGGAATTTTGCATGACAGGATGGCGCATCGGATATGTGCTCGCGCCGGAAGAGATAGTCGCAACGATGACTAAATTGCAAGAAAATATCTGCGCATGCGCTCCGCTCCCATCCCAATATGCCGCGATTGAAGCATTGAGCGGCAACGGCAACTATTCAGAAAATATGGTGAATATTTTCACCTCCCGCCGAAACTTGCTCGTACAGGAGATTGATAAAATAAACGGATTAAGATGCTCCGCTCCGGAAGCGACATTTTACCTGATGGCGGATATATCGTCGACCGGAATGAAATCGGAGGAGTTTGCCATAGCATTGCTTCAGGCTGAACATGTGGCAGTCGTGCCCGGAATCGCTTATGGCAACAGTTGTGACAAATATGTCCGCATAGCGTTCACCCTTGATGAGGAAAAAATAAAAGAGGGAACAAAACGCATTAAAAAATTCATTAATAGTATCTGCAAATGAAAAAGATATTGATGCTGGGGGGATCCCTATATCAGATATACGCCATAAAAGAGGCTGTGAGACAAGGATATTATGTAATCACATGTGATTATCTTCCGGATAATCCGGGGCACAAATATGCCCATGAATACCATAATGTCAGCACTACCGACAAGGATGCTGTCTATAATCTGGCAAAGGAGCTTGGCGTAAACGGAATAGTCGCATATGCATCCGATCCTGCAGCTCCGACAGCCGCATATGCTTGTGAAAAATTAGGTCTTCCGACATCACCCTACGCGTCAGTTGAAATTTTGTCAAAAAAAGATTTATTCAGGCGATTTCTATCAGAAAACAATTTTAATGTCCCTGTAGCCAAAGGATATACCAATCTCGATGACGCCCGGAAAGACAGAGAGATTTTCCGATTACCGGTAATGGTAAAACCGGTGGATTCTTCGGGAAGCAAAGGAATCAACAAACTTACCGACTGGTCGCAACTGGAGCCATTTGTAAAGGACGCGTTAAGCTATTCACGGGAAAAACGATTTTTAATCGAAGAATTTATCGAAAAGAAAGGTTACCAAATCTCGGGGGACGCGTTCAGCGTCGACGGAAAGCTTGTGTTTCATTGCCTTGGAAATGAGTATTACAGCACGAAAGTCGACAAAGATTTTGCCCCGCTCGGCGAATCATGGCCATTCCTGATGGATAAAAAATATATCGCCGATCTTGAACAGCAGCTGCAACGGCTTATATCCTTGCTCGGAATGAAAAGCAACGCTTACAATGTGGAAGCGATTGTGGGACAAGATGACAAAGTGTACCTTCTGGAACTCGGAGCACGTTCAGGCGGCAGCCTCATCCCCCAAGTAACAAAATACGCCACCGGCGTTGACATGGTGGAATATGTGGTAAAGGCAGCCATTGGGGCTGATTGTTCAGGACTGAAAATGGCTCCGGTGAAAGGATGCTGGGCCAACTATATGGTTCATGCCAATAAATCGGGCAAGTATGCCGGCATTTGGTTTGACGACGATTTCAGGAAAAACAATCTTGTGGAATTTGTGACAGATGTTCAGGAGGGCGCCCCCGTCCATAAATTCCGGGATGCTCAGGATTGTATCGGAGAGCTGATTCTCAAATTTGACACCCCCGACCGGATGATGTCAATGCTTGCCGACATGGACAAATATGTAAATGTAATAGTAAAATAACCTTTATTCAAAGCGATACATATATTATCTTATGTCAGAACAAATCGTGCTCTATACACCTCAATATAACGAACTTATAAATTTCCTTATTGAAACTGATTATAGCGGGAGTTTAAGTATTGATGATTATGCTAAAAAGGTTCTCGAAAACGCGTCATTTCTAACAGTCATCATTGATTCTCAAATTAAAGGAATGGCTATATTCTATATGAACCGTCCACAGAAAGATTTTGCATATCTCACTTATATTGCAACAAATAAAGACATAAGGGGAAAAGGATATGGGAAAAAACTTTTGGAAAAGGCAATATCCATCGTATCAAAAAATAGATACGCCTCATTCAGACTTGAAGTTAATCTAAATAATTGTATTGCACGAAAACTATATCAATTTTTAGGTTTTAAACGGATTATTTTGAATCCATCTGAAAATTCTGAACATTTAGAACTTAAATTTTAGAAAAACATTTTTACAATAGAGTTTAAATAAACTTATATGTTACGCACGAGTTTTGAACCTCCAATTG
>CAZYXN010000069.1:0-15013 GCA_964651105.1 uncultured Muribaculum sp.
CATCATCAGTTTTATTCCCTTTGACTTGGCATAGTCATTAAGCATGGCGATATCGAAGTCAGGATAAGGAGTGACGAAATCAAACACATAATCCTTTTCTTTTCCGAACCAGTCTTCCCAGCCGACATTCCAGCCTTCGACCAATACCTGATCCATGCCGTTGGCGGCAGCGAAATCGATATATTTCTTCACATTCTCATTGTTGGCGCCATGTCGGCCGTGCGGCTTGGCTTTGGAGTAGTCAAAAGTGGCGAGGTCAAAGTTTTCCGCGTTAGTATATGACCACTCGCTTTTTCCGGTAATCATCTCCCACCATACTCCCATGAATTTGACCGGTTTTATCCACGAAGTATCCTCGATGGCGCACGGTTCATTGAGGTTATATATAATCTGTGTGGCAAGAATGTCGGTAGCCTTGTCAGAAACCATCACCACGCGCCAGGGAGTCTTGAACGGAGTCTTGATAACCGCCTTGGTTCCGTCGGGCGACGGAGTGAGCCAGGAAGTGAACACCATAGTGGAATCGTCAAGATTCAGGTGCATCGCGGGAAAGTCGACAAGAGCGGCCTCATGAATATTAAGATAAGTCCCGTCGTCGGTCTTGAGCATCAGGGATGTCTGCACGCCTGTCGGAGAAAAGCCTGTCTGCGACACGTTGCCGAGCTTGTCGTCGGTATTCTTGCTGCGGATTTCACTCAGACGCGACTTCACATACTCGTATTCCTGAGTGTCATAGTCGCCCGGAATCCACCATGCCGTATGGTCGCCCGCCATGGCAAACTGCGACAGTTCGTCAGTGATTACAAATTGTTTTGTCTCCTGCTCGGGGAATATATACCTGAAAGCCACACCGTCGTCATATGCGCGGAATTCCACGTCCATAAGCACTTTGACCGAGTCGGCGTTTTTCTCCATCTTGATTGTCATCGAGTTATAGTTGTTGCGTATCGAGTCAGACTCGCCCCACACCGGAGCCCATGTCTCGTCTTCCGAGTCATGGCTGATGCCGACGACTTTAAATCCGTCGGTCAACGACGGCAATCCCTTGGCCTCAAAACCAAGACACGACGGAGCTACAATCTCTTTTCCCTTGTATTGGGCCCCATAAGTAGGCTCTCCCTTCTGAGTAAGATTAAACTCGATTTTCACATTACCGTCAGGCGACTCCAAAGTTCTGCTTCCGCCGGTATTGCACGCCGACATCACGGAAAGCATTCCGGCTGCCGCAAACGCTGAACAGAGATAAAATTTCATAATCGCTATAAATATAAATAGTTACTCAAGTCGCAAAGATATTCAATTATTTCGTGTTATCCAACTACTCAAGCCCTAATTTGAACCTATTTACAATAAAGCCGCGACAACTATCGTTATAAAAAAGATGAATCTGAATCAATTCGCATATAAGATTTTGCTATGTTGCTGCCTGCTGTTTTCCGGCACGGCCCCCGTTGCGGCGCAACAGCGCAACGACAAGCTGCTCAATCGGCCTTATGCCGACCTGCGACGATGGCACCTCGGATTTTCCGTAGGAATGCACACTCTTGATTTCTCGTTCACCCATAACGGATTCGTCACCGACGACGGCCAGGCTTGGTTTATGGAACAACCCGATTTCTCGCCCGGATTCTGCGTCAACGGTCTGTTTGATGTGCGCCTCAACGATTACTTCAACGTGCGTTTCACGCCGGGGATGTATTTCGGCAACCGCGTCGTCAAGATGCATGATGTCAACAACGACGCATGGGAACAGCAGAATATAAAATCCAACTATGTCGTACTTCCTCTCGACCTGAAGTTTTCATCCACCCGTTACCACAACGTCAGGCCCTATCTGGTAGGCGGAGTGATGGGCGTGTTTGACGTGTCAAAAAAACGTCCTCGCGAACTTCTGAGAATGAAAAGCGCTGATTTCATGCTGACTGCCGGTTTTGGCTGCGACATATATCTCCCCTATTTCAAACTCTCTCCCGAAATAAAGTTCTGTTTCGGGCTGTCCGACATATTGCAGCATAACCGTCCCGACTTTGAGGACGACACCGCAAGCCTCAAATTCACCAATTCATTGAAAAAAGCGACCACACGCATGGTGGTGCTGTCATTCTATTTTGAATAATGTTCCGTTACCGACTGATATTACTGATTTTTGCCTCAATCTGCGCGTCAACGCTCTCAACCGCTTTCGCGCAGGTCGACGCTCAGTTCACGCAATATTACGAGGTGCCCAACTATTATAATCCGGGAGCTATCGGCACCACCGATTTTCTGCGGCTCAGAGCAGGATCCCGCATGCAATGGACAGGAATCCCAAACGCCCCCAAGACATTCCTCGTCACAGGCGAAATGCCTTTGAAACTATGGAACAAGCGCGTCGGCGTAGGGCTGGTAATGCAGCAGGAAAGCATGGGATTGTACAAAAACATGACCCTCGGCATCCAGGCCGCCTACAAACTCCGACTATGGAAAGGCGAACTTTCCGTAGGTTTGCAGGCCGGTGTATTTGACGAGTCATTCAAAGGATCAGAAGTGATACTCCCCGATAACGACGATTTTCATGAGGGCACAGACGACGGAATACCCACAACCGACATCCACGGCACCTCGTTCGATCTTGGGCTCGGCGTGTTCTATACCTGCCCCTATTTTCGGGCAGGCTTATCGATGACCCACGTCAATGAGCCGACAGTCAGCATGTCGGCCGACGGCTCCGGTACAGAAAATGAATATGAATTCAAAGCAGGAAGAATAGCTTATTTTATGGCCGACGGCAATATTCCGATTAAAAACACGTTATTTGAAATACAGCCGTCGCTGCTGGTCAAGACCGATTTCACCTTTACCACAATGGAAATCACGGGAAGGGTGCGATACAAAAAATTTCTGTCGGCAGGTGTAGGCTACCGCTATAAAGACGCGATATCGCTTCTGCTCGGAGCCGAATACAAGGACTTCTACATAGGTTACAGTTACGACTATCCCGTATCGGCTATATCCCGGGCAACCAACGGAAGCCACGAAGTATGGACCGGATATCGCCTGAAACTCGACCTCGGAGAGAAAAACAGGCATAAACACAAAAGCATACGCATAATGTAATATATTGATATGAAACGACTTCTAAAATATCTGTTTATAACAATAATTACCGCATCGGCGGCGACATCGTGCGCGGTGGGCGGAAGAGGAAGCTCGGGCGGCGAGGTCGTCGGAGTCGGAGCTACCTCGTGGGCCGAACCTACCCCCTACGGAATGGTGCTGATTGACCGAGGGTCGATCAAGGCGGGTCCTGCCAAAGCCGACAGCGCCTGGAATCTCCGTGCCGACGCGCGCGGCATTTCGGTCGACGGATTCTGGATGGACGAGACCGAAATCACCAACAGCAAGTACAAGCAGTTTGTGTTCTGGGTGCGCGACTCAATCATCCGCGAACGTCTTGCCGACCCGGCCTATGGCGGCAATGAAGCCTTCAAAATTGAAGAAGACCGCGAGGGAAACCCTATCGGCCCGTTCCTCAACTGGAGCAAGCCCATTCCATGGCGTAATCCTAACGAAGACGAAGCCAGGGCGATAGAAAGCGTATACCGCATCAATCCCATTACCGGCGTAAAAGAGCTTGACCCCGAGCAGCTTACCTATCGATATGAGACCTACAATCATACCGAGGCGGCGAAACGCAAAAACCGCATGAACCCCTCGCGCAGGGAGTATGACACCGACAAGCCGGTTCCTACCGAAAATCCGATTATATCCAAAGACACGGCCTTTATAAATGACGAAGGCGAAATCATACGGCAGACAATCACTCGCGGGCTCACCGGCGATTATGACTTCGTAAACACCTATATCGTCAACGTGTATCCCGACACGACCGCATGGATTAACGACTTCGACAATGCATACAACGAGCCTTACGTGCGCCTGTATTTCTCTCACGGCGGATACAACGATTATCCGGTCGTGGGCGTAAGCTGGGAACAGGCCAACGCCTTCAGCAACTGGCGCACTGACTATCTCCGCCGTTCGCTCGGAAAAGACGGAATCTACATCGAGCCATATCGCCTGCCCACCGAGGCGGAATGGGAATACGCCGCCCGTGCCGGAAAAAGCGAGAACATATATCCCTGGGACGGCGAACTGCCGTTGACCGAAGATAAAGGCTGCTTCTACGCCAACTTCAAGCCCGACGAGGGCAACTATGTGCGCGACGGACACATAATCACCTCACGCGTAGGCACATATTCACCTAATGATTTCGGATTGTATGACATGGCCGGCAACGTCAGCGAATGGACTTCGACCGCATACACCGAGAGCATCAGCAAGCTCACGAGCGACTTGAATCCGGAATACCGTTATGACGCAGCCATCGAAGACCCCTACAAGATGAAGCGGAAGATTGTGCGCGGAGGGTCTTGGAAAGACGTGGCCCACAATGTCCGCAGCGACTTGCGCATGTGGGAATACCAGAATGAACAGCGCAGTTACATAGGTTTCCGCAATGTGAGAACTCAGATCGGCTTTGCCAAAGGCCAGAAAAAATAACACACTTCACTGCAATGGGTAAAATTAAAAAATACAAAAACAGCATAGAACGCTTCCTTTCAGGAGAGAAAGGACAACGCTTCTTTAATTTCGCATATTCTATCGGAGCCGCTATCGTCATCTGGGGCGCGCTTTTCAAGATTTTGCATTTGCCGGGCGGAAACATGCTGCTTTCTATCGGTATGGGCACGGAGGTGCTGATGTTCATATTGACCGCTTTCGACCGCCCTCCGCGCGAATATCATTGGGAAGAAGTTTTTCCAGTTCTTTCGTCAAAAGACCCTGACGACCGTCCCGATTTCAACTCCGGCAACGGCATAATCATAGCCGGCTCGTCACAACCCGCCGACACCGCCGCCAAACCGTCGCCGGCCGCATCTGTACGTACCGTCGACCCCGTCATTCCCGAAGGAGCTACGCCAAGCGAGGAATGCGCCCTGCAGATGACCGCGTTGTCGGCTCAGCTCGACCAGTTGCGCAAGACCACACAGTCACTCAACGAAGTGTCGGAGGTATTGCTCGCATCTTACCGCGCCATAACAGAAAACTCCGACAATATAAATCAGAGTTCTACCGGCTATGTCGAAGAGATGCAGTCGCTCAACCGCAACATAGCCGGCCTCAACACTATCTACGAGATTCAGCTGAAGAGTGTAAGCTCGCAGCTCGACTCGATTGACAAAGTAAACAAAGGAATCAAAGATATTCGTGACATGTATGAGAAATCTTCATCCATGAGCGAGCGCTACTGCGAAGAGACCGAAAAGATGGCCTGCTATATGCAGCAGCTCAACGCCGTCTACGAGAAGATGTTGCATGCCATGACAATCAATATGATGCAAACCAATGGGAAGTAATAACACTCGGGGACTCTCGCCGCGCCAGAAGATGATCAACCTGATGTATATCGTCCTGACGGCCATGCTCGCGCTCAATGTGTCGAGCGATGTGCTTGAAGGATTCAGGCAGGTTGAAAACGGATTGTCGCGTTCCAACGACAACGTGTCGGAACGTAACGATGTGTTGTATCGTCAACTGGAATCTTTCAATGAGCAGAATCCCGACAAGGGCGGAGTATGGTACGACAAAGCGTCGGAAGTGCGCCGCGCCACCGCTCTATTATATAGCCATATCGATTCTCTGAAGCAGATGATTGCTGTTGAGGCCGACGGCAAGGATGCCGATGCTTCCAACATTCTCAATCAGGACAACCTTGAAGTGGCTTCCGTCATCATGCTGAATCCGGCCAATAGACGCGGACGCGAATTGAGACAACGCGTAGATACGTATCGCGAATATATCGCCCGGCTGATGACTGACAGCGTAAAACGAGCCAATATACAGGCCGCCCTGTCCACAACGGCTGTAAGCAAAAGCGGAAACGTATTGCCCCAGCCGTGGGAAGAATCCCTCTTTGACAACAAACCAGTGGTTGCCGCTGTCACGCTCCTGACCAAGCTGCAGAATGATTTACGCTACGCCGAGGGAGAAGCTCTGGCTACCCTCCTGGCCAATGTCGATGCGGGCGATGTCCGTGTTAACCAGCTAAACGCGTTCGTCATTCCTCAGTCACGAAATGTGATGAGAGGGAGCAAATATTCGGCAAATATAGTGCTTGCCGCTGTCGACACAACGCAGCGTCCGCTCATTTTCATCAACGGAAAGCAGCTTGACAACAATCTTGGCCTTTTTGAGACTGTGGCGGGAAGCACAGGCACATTCGATTATAAAGGATATCTCGAAGTGCCTCATGGCGACGGCACTGTCACTCGTCATGACTTTGCCTCAAGCTATACGGTAATAGAGCCGACCGCCACCATATCGGCAACGATGATGAATGTGCTTTATGCCGGAATCGACAATCCGATGAGCATATCGGTGCCCGGAATCCCGACTTCAGCTGTTTCCGCCGTGATGACCAACGGCACGTTGACCCGCAACGGCGATTCATGGACTGCGCGCCCATCCAAAGTGGGAACAGATGCCGTTGTAACAGTCACCGCCTCAATCGACGGCAGGCCCCAGACCGTCGCGTCGACAACTTTCCGTGTGCGTAAATTGCCCGACCCGACACCCTACATCTCATTCAACGATTCAAAAGGGAATGTCGAGCGATACAAAGGCTCCCGCCCCTTCGCAAAGACGTTGCTCCTCGCAGCCCCGGGAATCGAGGCGGCTATCGACGATGACCTTCTTAACGTCAGTTACAAAGTGTTGAGCTTTGAAACCGTTTTCTTTGACTCCATGGGCAACGCCATTCCCGAAGTGTCGCAAGGCGACCGCTTCTCTCAACGTCAGAAAGATTCATTCCGCCGTCTCTCACGAGGCAAACGGTTCTATATCTCACGTGTCAGAGCCATCGGCCCCGATGGTATCGAGCGAGATCTCGCGCCAATGGAAGTAATTGTAAACTAACGACATCAATATTTCAGTCATGAAGCATTCTCACCATATAATCTTGATACTGTTCGCGATCTTCGCGACTGCTGCAGCATCAGCCCAACAGTCCTCCTCTCGTTCGTCCGAAGTGCGTCGCGGCAACCGCGAATCGGCAGCCAAAACTCAGGATAAAGGAGCCAATGTCACCGAACGCATGCAGCAGTTCTTTGACGAGCCTGAACGCAGCAACGCCGACGCGCAATGGATGAAAGTGGTATATCGGCAGCTCGACCTGGAAAAAGTCAAGAACGCGCCTCTTTATTATCCCGAGGAACTGAGCGAAGGACAGGAGAATCTATTCCGTATCATCATGAGGCTGCTCGCTTCCGGAGAGCTTTCCGCTTATGAATACCTCGACGGACGCGAAGTTTTCACTGACCAGTATAAAGTCAATGTGCGCGATATGCTCGACCGTTTCCACATCCTGTATGCCGATGCCAAAGGCTCTACCGAAAAAAATCCCCGCTTCTCCATCGAAGAAAGCGATGTGCCGTGCAATGAAGTGCTGAGTTATTATATTCTTGAAAAATGGGAGCTTGACAAACGAAGCAACCGCATGCGCACCACCGTGGAAGCTATATGTCCGGTGCTTCATCGCGCCGGCGATTTCGGCGGCGAAGCGGTGAAATACCCCATGTTTTGGGTAAAAATGAGTTCATTGCGCCCCCATCTCATTCAGCAGTCGATATTCATTGACGATGACAACAATCTCGCCAAATACAATTATGACGACTTCTTCCAGCTATCTCTGTACGAAGGCGACATCTATAAGACACGCAATCTCCGCAACCGCTCGATGATGCAGCTTTACCCCGACCCCGATGATATGAAAAAAGCGCAGGACAGCATCCAGAACTATCTTGCCAATTATGAAAAAAAGATGTGGGTTCCGAGTCGTGAGGAGATTATTGCCCAACGGGAAGAGAGAGAACGCCTCGAATCGGGCGACACCATAGCGAGCCGTGATGACAAAATAACCACCTCGCGGAGCGTGTCATCACGCGCCAAAAGAGCGGCCAAACCGAAAACAGCCAAAGTAAAAAAAGCGAAGCAGCCAAAGACTACGACATCTTCGTCTGCCACGCGTTCGGTTCGCCGCCGCCGTTAAAATCATTCAACTTGTAGCCAGCTCTTTGTCCTCTTCAGTCTGTTCGGGAGTTGCCGGGCGTGAGATTGTTATAGGCAATTTTATCCATAATTGCCCCGGTATCAGCCGCCAGAAAAATACCGCTATCGCCCAACGGCGGTCGATTACAGCTATACGCGATTTCTTATCGATCGCCTTTATTATCAGCGGCACGGCTTCATCCATCTCCATCGTCATCGGATAAAGACGGTTAGCCTCAAGCAGCGGAGTGCGCACCCACCCGGGACGTATATCAGTAAAACTGATTGCCGCCTTTTCCTGATAGGCGAGCTGTTCAAGAGCCTGAATATAAGTCTGCTGATATTTCTTTGTAGCCGAATAACTTGCGAGTTTTCCTATCCCTTTAGTGCCGGCGACCGAAGATATTACGGCAATCTGCCCTTTCGCTCCCTTTTCACTCATTTTTCTGAAAAAGCGGTAAGCGGTGTCAACCATTCTTGTAAAACCCACACCGTTGGTCTCAACAGTCGCCACGTCCTTCACAACGTCGACCTCGGGGTTTTCATAACCTATCCCTGCCGTGTGAAGATACACATCCATTCCGCCGAGACGCGATATCAATTCAATAAGCTTGTCGGAAGCATCAGGCTTCGTGACATCAATCCGCATCCACTCAATCTGCGATGGAAACATCTCTTTCAATGACTTCATTGGCTCCTCTTTGCGTCCGGCGACTCCTACTCTCCAGCCAAGCGAGGCATAAGCTTCAGCGACACGCATCCCCAGGCCGGAAGTCGCTCCCATAATAATTATTCTCTTCATAGACTATTTATCGGCAATCAGTTATCATCAAGTTTCACAAAATAAGTGTCGACCGCGTCATAATTCGACGCGTCGAAATCAATCATCAGTTTATGGTCAAGTATAGCTTGCCAAAGAATACGGTCGATGCGCAACACATCCCTGCGGTCAAGCGATTCCCATTCATATTCCTTATTGCCGGAATCATCAAGTTTACCCTCATTTCTCGCATCTGTTAGGATATAAGTGCATATGTCCCGGAAACCGATACCGTCATTACTGCGGTCAATATACCCGAGCACCCTCTCTCTGAGCTCAACATCGGAATACGTCACATGAAGAGCCGTCGTGCCTAATTTCATTTTCATAATCATAAATAGTTTTATCTCTATAACACTTGACAACTCCCAAATGTTAAATCAGCATTAAAAATATCTCACAATATCGATTTTAGCGAAAAATAATCGGGCTGTTATTTGGAAATGTGCAAGCCATGATGTAACTTTGCACCATAATCAATGGTGCGTTAGTTCAGTTGGTTAGAATACATGCCTGTCACGCATGGGGTCACGGGTTCGAGTCCCGTACGCACCGCATAAGAGCTGTGTCGTCAAGTGCGACACAGCTTATTATTTTTAATCCTATGTAAAATTCGGCAACGCCGTTAAGCTATTTTAACCTCGCCGGGCAATTATCTTTCCCAACTCCCGCATTATCTTTGCATAAAAAACAGAAAACAATTAAAATCTACAGATATGGAAAAATCAAAAAAAGCTCCTGTTAAGAAAGGAGAAGCAGCCGATCCGGCAGCAGCCAAAAGAGAAGCTCTTGCGCAAGCAATGGCGAAAATTGAAAAAAGCTACGGCCGAGGAGCCGTAATGAAACTGGGAGATGACAGCATTGAGGATGTCGATGTGATTCCGACCGGTTCTATCGGACTTAACTACGCTCTCGGAGTGGGAGGATTCCCCCGTGGACGTGTCATCGAAATTTACGGGCCTGAGTCATCAGGAAAAACAACTCTTGCCATACACGCGATAGCCGAGGCGCAGAAACGCGGAGGAACTGCGGCAATCATCGATGCGGAACACGCATTTGACCGTTTTTACGCCCAGAAACTTGGCGTGGATGTCGACAATCTCCTTATATCTCAGCCTGACAACGGGGAACAGGCTCTCGAAATCGCCGACCAGCTCATCCGCTCGTCTGCTATTGACATAATCGTCATTGACTCGGTTGCGGCTTTAACTCCGAAAAGCGAAATTGAAGGCGACATGGGCGACCGAAACGTCGGGCTGCAGGCCAGATTGATGTCACAGGCTATGCGTAAACTCACGGGGTCGATATCTCGCACCAACACATGCTGCATATTCATCAATCAGCTGCGTGATAAAATCGGCGTAATGTTTGGCCCGTCAGAAACAACGACAGGCGGTAATGCTCTCAAGTTCTACGCTTCGGTACGTATCGATATCCGGTCATCCAACGCCATAAAAGAGGGCGATGACGTGCTTGGTAAACGCACAAAAGTGAAAGTTGTGAAAAATAAGGTCGCCCCTCCATTCAAACGTGCTGAATTTGACATCATGTTTGGCGAAGGAATATCCCGTCCGGGAGAAATACTTGACCTCGGCGTGGAGCTCGGACTCATCGGGAAAAGCGGTTCATGGTTCAGTTATGACGGACAGAAACTCGCGCAAGGAAGCGTTGCGGCCAAACGTGTCATAGCCGACAATCCGGAACTCGCCGATGAACTTGAGGCCAAAATCATGGAGGCCCTCAAAGGCGGCGAATCGGCTGATGCAGCCGGCAAAAAGAAAATCACTCTGAAGAGCGATAAAAAGCCGGAACTAAAAGCTAATCAAGAGACAGAACAAGAAGAAATCGACTTCGACGAAGAGTTCCCCGACGACTTTTCTATCGAAGAGGATGCCGATGAATAATCCTTTTTCACTCGAAATACGGCCATAAGGGGGATTGGCTGTATCCATCCCCCTTATAATCACCCGGTTCTCCGGCATTTTAAACAAATAAAAAGCTGCGACACCTTACATGCTATGATTAAACGAATTATTTCACAATAAATTTGGATAACTCCCGATTAAATACGACCTTTGCATACGATAATGTATGATAACATATTTTTCACTTATCAACCTTAAACCAATGAAAAAATTCTTTACTCTAATAACTGCATCCACAATTGCAATAGCCGCATCGGCGCAGGAACAGGCTCCGGCATTCCCCGGAGCTGAAGGCCACGGACGCTACACCACCGGCGGACGCGGAGGGAAAGTAATCCATGTGACCAACCTTAACGACAGCGGAACCGGATCGCTCCGCGCGGCTGTAAACGGATCAGCCAAAAAGATTGTGGTCTTCGATGTCAGCGGCACCATCGAATTAAAATCGGATTTGATAATCGGCGCCAACACAACAATTGCCGGACAGACCGCCCCCGGAGCCGGAATAACAATCCGATATTACACCGTGAGACCAAACGGAGACAATATTATAATCCGCTTCATCCGTGTCCGCCGTGGAGAGGAACGCGATGTTGATGACGGAGCCGACGCAATCTGGACACGCAATAGAACCGGAATGATTCTCGATCACTGCTCATTCAGCTGGAGCATAGATGAAATCGCGTCTTTTTACGACAACAACAACTTCACCATGCAATGGTGTTCGATATCCGAGTGTCTGAACAATGCCGGACATGGGAAAGGCGCTCACGGCTATGGCGGAATATGGGGAGGAAAACTTGCGAGCTTCCACCATAATCTTATAGCCCATATCTCTAACCGTGGCCCTCGCTTCAATGGAGCGAGATACATCTGGGAAGGATACAAGAGCAATAAGCTGTATTCCACCTACAACTGGGCAAACACAGTTCAAGCCGAAAATGTGGATTATAGAAATTGCGTGCTGTATGACGGAGACGGCAGTTGCTACGGAGGCCCCGGAGGAGGACAAATCAACATGGTCAACAACTACATAAAAGGAGGACCCCAAAAGAAAAGCACTTATAACCGAATAACTACCGTATCAATAGGAGCTTCGGGCAATTCCACAAAAGAGCCATTGGTTGGAATGACGAGCCGCTATTATATTGACGGCAATACCGTCGAAAGCAATGCCGGACAGAAAACTAAAAATCGCGACTGGGCAGGTGTTTCATACGACAGTGGTATAACCACTCAAAACGGAGTCAGATACACTCTCGACAATGACAATTATTATGGTGATGAAGTAGAGCATGTGACTATCAATGGAAAATCTTACGTAACCGTTAAAATGGACAAGCCTACCCATACGGGAACCGTCACTACCCATAGCGCGGAAACGGCATATGAAAAAGTGCTCGCCCATGTAGGAGCGTCTTTACATCGCGACGCGGAGGACGCGCGTTATACGGAAGAAACCCGTACAGGCACCGCGAAATACAAAGGTTCGATCACCGACAAATTCGGGCAGATCGACAAAGTAAGCGATGTAGGAGGCTATACTCCAATCCCGTCGGAAAGCCGCCCTGCAGGATATGACACTGACGGTGACGGAATACCCGATGAATGGGAGAAAGCCAATGGTCTGAACCCTAACGATGCGGCTGATGCCAACCTCTACACTCTCGATACAGAAAAACAATGGTATACAAACATTGAGGTCTACCTCAACTCGATTGTAGAGCATATCGTAAAAGCACAAAACGCCGATGCCATCGATGCCGTCAACGAGTATTTCCCGTCATTCACAGCAGGCATTTCCGATATCGAAGCCGACAGCTCGTCGGATATTGTCGCAATCGAATACTTCTCGCTTGACGGACGCGCCATTCCGGAACCGGCCAACGGCATAACTATACGCCGTATAATATATGCCGACGGACATGTCGAGGCCGACAAGGTGATAAAGTAGTCGATATAGAAGCAGCTCCGCTATCACATATCGGCAAGCGGGAGCTCAATACGGAACGTTGTGCCGACACCGACTTCCGATGATGCGACAAATATATGTCCGTTGTGATATTGTTCGATTATCCGTTTGGCAAGCGCCAGACCAAGGCCCCAACCGCGTTTTTTTGTCGTGTAACCCGGATTGAAAACCGTCTTGAAGCGTTTACGCGGCATCCCTTTCCCGGTGTCACTCACTTCAATCACGGCATTTCCACGCTCTTCATAAGTGACCACTGTGATAGAGCCTTCAGCATCCATAGCGTCGACTGCGTTTTTGATGAGATTTTCCATCACCCATTGAAACAATGAGTCGCTGAGATTGACCATCAGCGGGACGGCACAGACGTTGACTCTCAATTTTATACGCTTGGAGATGCGTGTCGCCATGTATTCGCAGGCATCGGCCACGGTATTGTTCACGTCAGTCAGCTCCATCTGCGGCTTCGATCCGATTTTTCCAAATCGTGATGCGATAGTCGACAAGCGTTTCACATCCTTGTCCATCTCCCCGATCATGTCAGAGTCTGCGCCCATCGTCCTCAAAAGCTCAAGCCATGCCATAAGTGACGATATCGGCGTGCCGAGCTGATGAGCGGTCTCTTTCGATAGTCCGACCCACACTTTGTTCTGTTCGGCTTTTTTAGTGGATGTAACGGCAAAATAGACTATGGCGACAAAAATCAGCATGACAAGCAGCTGGACGTACGGATAATAATTCAGCATTTTCAGCAACCGGCTGTCTTCGTAATACAAATGTTGTGAATTGCCCGGAGAAATCGATATGTGAATCACATTTGACGTACCGCGCAGACTCGCAAGCTTTTCTTTCAAAAAGGCGGCGTTCACTTCCGATATATAGAGCGGATTCATACTGTCTATCTCCTCCGGAAGACTGAAATTCCTATGCATGATTATCGTCCCTTCATCGTCAGTGAGAAGAACCGGGATATTCCGGTTGCCTTCGATAATCCGCAAGAAAAAATCAATATCATCAGCGCTTTGTGTGTTTTCTTCCGCATTATCCATATTGACAATTGCCTTTGTGGCATCAGCCCATATCTCCATGCGTTCACGTTCCTGTTCGGCGACATCCTTCACTATGCGTTCCGACACATACAGAAACAGCAACACAAGCCCTACGGCAATAACAAAAAATGCCATTGTGCCGTATCGCCTTATGTCATATATGTTCCGCATCACCGATGACTGTTAAAATCCTCTTCAATAAACCGGGCGACCGCATCCTCCTCATTACGTCCGATGACCATATCTGCACGTTCCTTGACTTCCGGCAACGCATTGCCCACAGCAACGCTTACATCGGCGATATCCATCATCGACAAATCATTAAGATTATCACCGAAAACAACAATTCGCCGCGCACCGCAATCAGACGCTATCTTTCTCACTGCCGCAGCCTTGCTGATTCCGGGAGCAAATATCTCGATGATACCGACATCCTTGCCGAATATATCGACATAATTGCTCACCGAACACTCTACATGTGTCCGAAGGTCGTCGGCAAACGCATTGATCCGGTCAATATTGCCCATGCCGAAAAACAACACTGTGCGAGGCTGTGTGAAACACTCCTCCTCTCTCACGTCAAGATTAAAATGCTTAAGCCGCAATCTGTCACGTTCACGAACAAACTTTTCATCCTGCGGAGAAAGAACGCCGCTGTGATACACTTGCATTATTCCGGCCTCAGGCAGAATATAGGCAAACGGATTTATTCCATGTTTTTTAGCAAATCGGCCAATCGCCAGGGCCGTTTCCGGAGGTATAAACCGAGAATCGACATATTTTTTCTCACGCCTGTCCCAAAATGTAGCCCCTGTCATCACTATCGCCGGAAGCATGGTAAGCGTGTTTTCAAGCAGTGGTTCAACTGTTGCGGGGGTACGCGCGGTAGCTACGGTAATCATAGCTCCGCAACGTGTCAAACGGCTTACAATAACGGCACTCACCGGACTGACACGGCTGTCAGGCATCAGAAAGGTTCCGTCAAGATCTGTGACATACAACGTCCTCATACAGGACGGCCTTCATATTTTTCAATAGCGTCACGCCACTCCTGAGTAATCGGGATAGAGCAACCTGCCTTTGTGTCATACCCTACCATTACCGTGCGGCAAACACATTTCACCTGACCTGACTCAGGATTATACAGACGCTGTTCCATTAT
>CAZYXN010000070.1:0-14364 GCA_964651105.1 uncultured Muribaculum sp.
TCTTTGAGCTATGCAAAGAAATAAATGTTGATAATAATGAAAAAAATAATCCTTAGTGTAGCATTAGCTATGGCGACATTATCAGCAGGAGCTATTACTAATTACCGCATCATGAGAGCATGTCATCCCGATGATGTAAAGCATTACGACACTGCGACTCTTCGCGAGCGTTTCACAATGCCTACCGTAATCGCTCCTGACACAGTCAACCTCACCTATTCTATGTATGACCGCCTTATTTTCGGTGGCGTGTCTCCGGTCAACACAGTTGTAGAACTTGAGACTATCGATCCGTTGAAGGCTGAATACTTTTTGGAACGTCGCGAACTTGGAGCCATCAACATCGGCGGGCCCGGCATCATCAATGTCGACGGCAAAGATTACGAATTGAACTTCAAGGACGCTCTTTATGTAGGTCGTGGCAACAAGAAAGTGACTTTCCGCAGTAAGGACAAAGCCAATCCGGCCAAATTCTACATCAATTCAACTCCAGCTCACAAGGAGTACAAAACCCAGCTCATCACTATCGACGGCCGCAAAGGTTCGCTTAAAGCCAATTCATTTGCTGCCGGCAAGATGGAAGAGAGCAACGACCGCGTCATCAATCAGCTCATTGTCAACAATGTCCTTGAGGAAGGTCCGTGTCAGCTTCAGATGGGTCTTACTGAGTTAAAGCCCGGAAGCGTATGGAACACAATGCCTGCCCACACTCATGACCGTCGTGTTGAAGCCTATTTCTACTTCAACGTTCCTGAAGGAAACGCTATCGCCCACTTCATGGGAGAACCTCAGGAGAACCGTGTTATATGGCTGCACAACGAACAGGCTGTTCAAAGTCCGGAATGGTCTATACATGCCGCTGCAGGAACAAGCAACTACATGTTCATCTGGGGCATGGGTGGCGAAAATCTTGACTATGGCGACATGGACAAGATCACCTATCTTGAGATGAAGTAACCCCTCCATTTTTTCACATTATACAAAAGGCTGCGTTTCACGCAGCCTTTTGTATAACCATACGCCATAACTTTAACAACAATATAGCGGATATTTATAGTCATTATCCTCATTCTATGTTATTTTTGTCTTGACAACATTAATCGGAACATCATGAATTATCACATTCGCCTCGTCATCGCATTCTTATTCATCCTTGCCGGAATAAATATCGCGCCGGCACAATTGAGAGTTGAAAACACCATCTGGAAAAATGAGGATTTCAACTCTATTCCCGCTTTCAGAATATCCGATGAAGACTCTATACAGTCCATCATATTTGAATCAGTGCCGTATAAAGGGAAAAAGAAATCCGTCTTCGCATTTTACGCGACTCCCGGGATGCTTGACAAAAACAAGGGGCAAGACAAAAAGCTTCCAGGCATAATTCTTGTTCATGGCGGCGGAGGAACAGCATTTCGCGAATGGGCAATAATGTGGGCAAAAAGAGGATACGCGGCTCTGGCTCTTGACACACGGGGAAATGGCCCCGACAAAAAGCATATCGACGGAGGATTTGAAGAGAACGGATTGGAGACCCCTTATTTCGATGTCACGTTGCCGTTGAACGAACAATGGTTATATCAGGCAGTCAGCGATGTTATTAACGCCCACACGTTGCTGATGAGCTTTCCGGAAGTCGATAAAGACCGCACAGCAATAACCGGAATAAGCTGGGGAGGAGTGCTTACTTGCATCTCATCGTCATTGGACGGAAGGTTTAAGGCGGCAGTCCCCGTCTACGGATGCGGATTTCTGTCGGAAAGCGGTCGGATGAAGAAGCAATTGGATATGCTGTCTCGCGACCAACGTTCCATATGGATGAAACAATATGACCCATCAAACTATCTCTCTCTTATGAACCGGCCAATTCTATTCATAAACGGCACTAATGATGTACATTTCTATCTGCCATCCATGTCTAAAAGCGCCGCATTACCTCCATGTTCAAAAACATTAATAAAACAGGGCCTACGCCACGGCCATAAGCACGGATGGACAAATGATGAAATCGAGGCATTCATAAACCAGCATTTAAGACATGCCGCCCCATTGCCGGAAATAATCAATGAGCAAATCAAAAAGGATACGGTTTATGGTGAAATTGTCTCAGTCACACCGATAAAAAACATGACACTGCACTATACCACAAGCTCAGGGCAGGAACAGGAAAAATACGACTGGCTGACAGCCGATGTCACACTCAAAGGCAACAAATGGACAGCAGTTATTCCACAAAAAGCCTCACGATGGTATGTAAACGCAACTGACAGCAACGGTATCCAGATTTCCGGTCAATTACACTTTACCGAATAATACAAGACTCCATATAAAAATCGAATAGCCCGACATAAGCCGGGCTATTCGCGTATTAATGGTAAAAGATTGAACTCTTACTTGGGGAGGTTGAATGCTTTGGTCATCTCCTGCATCTGAGCCTCGCTCATGCCGGTTGGCTTAAAGCCCATCGCGCATGCGTCCATATAGATGTCGGCGCTCTTGGTGAGCACGTCAATCATGTCGAATGCCTCAAGTACATTTTCAGCGACTGAGAACACCCCATGTTTCTCCCACATGACCACATCATAGTTATCATCGATAGCCTTGATGGTAGCCTCGGCAAGCTCATTGGATGAAGGCATCATGTAAGGAACTATACCGAGACCGCGAGGACAGAACGCCTTGGTCTCAGGAATCATACTCCAGAGGATATTGGTCAAAACATCTTTCTTAAGGAACTCCGGATTATGGCTCATAGCCACGAGTTCGATAGGATGAGTGTGTACTGAAGCCTTATAGTTTGAACCTTTGCCGATAAGATAATTATGCACGGCAAGATGAGAAGGCAGCTCGGAAGTCGGCTTGACAAGATTGTCGGCTATAATTTCGTAATGAGCGCAATCATCGGTGATGCGGATGATAGAGCCATTCTCCATCGGCCAACGAGCAAGGTCACGCATACGGCGGTTTGTGCCTTTACAGTAAAAATAACATCCCTTCAGATTGGGAAGTGTCATCCCTATCGGAGTTACAGGGCCAATAGCAGGCATAATGCGTATAGCGTCATCGACATGTTCGGTGATATTGACTGTAATATTTCCTCCATTGCGTTCAGCCCATCCCTTTTGCCAGAGATAGCCTGCAACTTCAGCCACATCGTTAACTTGCTTTGCAAGCATCGGACGGTTTTCTAAGATAGAAGCCATTGTCTGTGATAATATATATTGGTTAATATTAAAGAATCTGCGGCAGGAAAGTTGACACAATCAGCACTACAATACCGATAAGAAGCACCGTGCGTGTTGCGGAGGTAGTGCCTTTCCATTCGTTGAGAATAATGCCCCACACATTGGAGAAAGTCACATTAAGCGCCATCAGGATACACCAGCTGAAAGTGAGCAGCGTCGGCGAATCTGCAAGATATCCCTTGCCAAGCGACAGTCCGAAGAACTGGCTGTACCATAAAGCGCCGGCAAGACAACAGAAAAGGATGTTGTTGGCATACAGCGAAACCTTGCCGTAATCTCCGAATGTGTGATTGCGCGTATTCTGATACAGGCAATAAACGGCATTGGTCACAAATCCTCCAAGAGTCACAAGGAATGTGGCCGGAAGCGTCCGGTAAATCTCTGCCGAATCGGCGAATGTGATAGTGCTGCCAAATTCAAGACCGACGTTAAAACATCCGCTCATCACACCTGCAAGCAAAGCGATAGCGATACCTTTCGGGAAATTGAAGTCTTTGACAGCCTCTTTTTTCTCCTCCTCGCTCATGCTTTTTGACTTCATGCCGCCGGCAATACCTATAATACAGATACCGACAAGCGTAACGACCACGCCTATGATTACGGCAGCTGTCAGCTGAGCGAGATAGTGTCCTTCCGGGAAAAAGATATTAAGCATGACAGGCCCGAGAATAGTACCGAGACCCGCGCAAGTGCCTAAAGAAATACTTTGACCGAGAGCGACACCGAGATAACGCATCGAAAGTCCGAACGTCAAACCGCCAACACCCCATAAAGCTCCGAAGAGAATGGTCATCCATATACGGAATGTGTTGTCTCCGTTAAACAGTTCACAGAGACTGTGACCTTCCGGAACCGCCAACAACGCGCCCAAAAACGGGAACACAAGCCATGCGAAAACGCCCTGAACGAGCCAGAAGCTCTCCCAGCTCCAGTCACGCACCTTTTTGATAGGCACATAGCTACTGGACTGGCAGAAACTTCCGATGGCTATTATAAGTAGTCCTAATACGATTTCCATTATCTTTTGGAAGTAACGTCAACTTCGTATTTCTCCACTTCTGAGATGTAAGACTCGCCTACAGGAACATTGTTCTTCAGGCAGAACATGTCATATACGGCATTCCATGGCAAATTCTTGCACTCCTCAAGAAGAGCGAGACGCTGGAATTTCTTATCTTCAAGCTCATATTTGCGGAGAGTTGCAATCGGTTCAAGAAGAGCGCGAAGCATGCACTTCTGAGCAGCGCGGCTACCGATGACATAAGCGCCGATACGGTTAAGAGTGCCGTCGAAGTAATCAAGACCGTAATGAACACGGTTAAGAGCGCCGGCGCGAACGATTTCGCTGAAAAGATCCATAGTCGGATCATCCATAATAGTTACGTGGTCAGAGTCCCAACGGATAGGACGGCTTACGTGAAGCATCAGCTCGGGAACGAACAGCAACATTGCAGAAACCTTGTCAGCCACGCTTTCGGTAGGATGGAAGTGACCGGTGTCAAGGGTAATCATCATGTCACGTTTTGAAGCATAGGCGGTATAGAAGTCGTTGCTTCCCACTGTATAGCTTTCAAGACCGATACCGAACACTTTTGATTCAACACAGTCTTTCATCCAGTCATATCTGTGTTCAAAAATCTGATCCAATGAATCCTTGAGGAGTTCGCGGTACATATAGCGGTTTACAGTGATATCCTTGCTTCCGTCATGCACCCATGTGTTCATAATACACGGATCCTGCTGAGCCTCGCCGATAGCCTGAGAAATGGCGCGGCAACGCTTTGAGTGTTCAATCCAGAAATCACGGATACCTTTGTCGGGATTAGCCAGGCTGAGGTCGCCGCTCTTTGGATGAGAGAATGAAGTTGAATTGAAGTCAAGCTTGATGTCGTTAGCTTTACCCCAGTCAATCCAGCTTTGGAAATGTTCAACCGAACATTCGTTACGGTCTACATATTTGTTTCCGAAATCACCATAAATCTCATGGAGGTTAAGACGGTGTTTTCCGGGAATCAAAGACATGGCATAAAGGATATCAGCACGAAGTTCTTCCATATTGCGAGCCTTTCCGGGATAATTTCCATTCACCTGGATACCGCCTGTCAATCCGCCTTCATGAGGTTCAAAACCTGCTACGTCATCAGCCTGCCAACAATGCATGCTCAGATGGAAATCCTGCATCTGTTCCAATACTTTGTCAGTGTCTACACCGATTGCGGCATAGCGTTCTTTAGCGATTTCATACGCTTTTTTTACCTGTTCTTCTTTCATGATTTTAGTGTTTTACTATGGTTAAAAATTTCTTATATGCATTTTCCCACTTTTCATTGTCAGCAGGAGTGAATTTTTCAAGTTCAATGCTGTTAGAGATGATGTAGCGCATTTCATGCAGCGAATTGACTGTTCCCGCCGCCTTTGCCTGCATCATTATATTTCCGATAGCGGTAGCCTCGGCAGGACCGGCTATCACAGGAAGTCCTATTGCGTTTGATGTCAATTGATTGAGCAGCTTGTTGCGTGAACCTCCTCCGATAACGTGCAGACGATGTACCGGGTTGACAGAAATCGAACGCAATACCTCAAGAGTCATTTTATATTTAAGAGCAAGACTCTCGAAAATCATTCGTATCATCTCTCCATGGTTTTCCGGCACATGCTGTCCGGTCTTACGGCAATACTCCTTGATAGCCTCCGGCATATTGGCAGGAGCGACAAACATGGCGTCGTCGGGATCTATGAAAGCCACAAATTCAGGAGCGGCCTCGGCAAGAGCGACCATTTCAGGATATGAGTAAGCCACGCCCTCCTTTTTCCAGGCCTGAAGACACTGCTCAACCACCCACATGCCGGTGATGTTCTTAAGCACACGTATCGTGCCTTCGATACCACCCTCATTAGTGATATTATATGCCTCGGTCTGTTCATTCACAACAGGCGAAGGAGATTCAAGCCCCATCAGCGACCATGTGCCTGAACTTAAATAAGCGAAACATTCATCGGTCGCAGGAACTGCGGCTACAGCCGACGCGGTGTCGTGCTCGCCGACAGCCACTACCGGAACTTCCGGAAGACCGGTTTTATAGGCAATATCCGCTTTCAGGGTTCCTATCACGGTTCCCGGCTCAACAATCGGGCCGAATTTGTCGGGAGTAAGGCCTACCGATTCAAGAACGGTATTGTCAAACTGCCGTGTGGCAGGGTTCAGAATCGCGCCGGTGGAAGCTATTGTATATTCCGTGACAATCGTTCCCGTCAGAAGATAATTCAGCAAATCAGGAATAAATGCCACTTTCATCGCGTGCTGCATCGGGAAAAGACGGCGGCGTTCGTTAAATTGGAACACCGTGTTGAAGTCAATATGCTGAATTCCTGTGTGGGCATATAGTTCACGTGCCGGCATCACGCTGTTGAAATAACGTTCTGCCGCTCCGATTGTCGAGATATCGCGGTACGCATAAGGAATACTCATTATGTTTCCATCGATGTCGATACATCCGAAATCGACTCCCCATGTGTCAATAGCGATTGATTCCGGTTTGATGCCTCTTTTGCCTGCCTCGGCGAGACCCTCGAGAATATGGCTGTACAACGAGAAAATATCCCAATGGAGATGTCCGTTCACCTCAATCATTCCGTTAGGAAAGCGGTTGAGCTCTTCCGCCGAAAACTTGCCGTCGGCATCGATAGCGCCCAGAATCGTACGACCGCTGGTTGCACCCAGATCGACAGCGATATAGTATTTCTGTTCCATGATATATGATTTATTTTTTAACAGTTACTTTCAATGGATTTTTCAAGCAATCGGAATATCTTGACAGATACAGATTCCATTCCGAAGGATTGGCCGGGGCAAACGGATTTTTTTCCCACACCGAACCCCAATAATAAACATAGTTCTCTCCGGGCACATAATCGCTCACAGTCAATATATGCCCCAACGCATCGCGTGCCGGCTCGGTTACAGGTTTATAACATATGGTCGAAACTGGCTCCGGCACAACCGCGCCTATATAGATTACTCCATTGCCGTTTTTAGTATTGTCGGTTGAGTCGGTGTATGCGATATATTGTTTGCGTGTGTCAAAAGCATAGGCATACGGATTTTGTTGGTGAACCACAATGCCATTAGCTATCTGATGCGGCTTCTTAAGCCCCTTGTAGCTGACTTCTGTACGGTTAAGACAAGAGTTCGCGTCACATGTTATAAGACGGCTCTCGACTATGCCCTCCTCGCCTTCAATCGTCACAGGGCGATAAGTGAGACGTACGGTAAAACGCAACGGGCCGTCCTGAAGCACCTCCTGGTTAATCCAGCACCAGGGATAAATAATCTCCCCTTTGGAATCAAGCAACGCCGCCGTACCACCGCCCAGAGTATTGGCAACAATATACGGGTCGCCTCCGTTGCCATAATCTTTATGCAAGGACTGACGCTGTTTTTTATCGGGATGCACGCTCGCCTTATAACGAAGTTCAAGCACTAACGAATCTGTGACGCTTTTTGTCCACATGTCGTAACCGAATCCGCGTTCCCCTCTGTCCTGAAGAGCCGGGCCGTAGGCAGTAAAACAGGCGCGATTGTTTTCCCAGCTGAAATTGTCTTTATGTTCAGGGAAAAGACGACCGTGCACGACCGGTTTCACCGGAGCCGGCTTACCGGCCTTCAAGGTATATGTGACCGACGATTCCGCCCCCACAGTCACCGGAAACACGACAAGACCGTCATAAGTTATCTGATAAGGAATCTCCTTGTTATCGCTGTCAATGATTACGAAATCGCCTTTGACCTGCGACCTGATATTTTTCAAAGGCACTTCGGCAAGCTCTCCTGCACGCTCGAAACCAAGGGAGTTTTCAACCTTGATTGTTGCCGCAGAACACATTATGCCGATGGCTGCCATGGATAGTAACGCAATTGCTTTCATCTTTTATCTTATCTCTGATTAATATACTCTCAACTATTTTTCAGTTCCCGTCAGGTTTTGCCACATCCGCTCCTGCAGCCGGAATCCACATGAACTCCTCCCATGAATCAGGATGTTTCGGGCTGTAATCAATAAAATCCTCCCTCACATATTTTATCGGCTCCAGACCGAGATTTTTCATTCCCATAATCACCATTTTCGCTATTTCATATGGATTAAAATGGGTGTTGTCCTCAAGCGGCTCAGGCTGTCCGGGGAACGTATTGGCCGGATAGTGCACAAGCGAACGCTTGCTGTTCTCATATCCGAGAGTCTCAAAGAACTCGCGGGTCATGCCATGCAAATCAATAACGGGAACTTTCTCCCTCTCAGCCACAGCCTCCATCGCGGCAGGGAAATCGCCATGCGTCTCCCGTATCGTCACACTGTCTTCAAGAAAATTTCTACGTTGCGTAGGGGTGACAAAAACGATATTGGCCCCGACACCGCGAACACGGTCTATGAATATTTTCAAATTATGGGCGAAATTGTACCATGCTCCGGAGCCTGCCCGTTTTTCTTTTTGGTCATTATGTCCGAACTCAACGAAAACCCAGTCGCCCGGCTTAAGCGTGGTCATTATTTTATCAAGCCGTTTATGGGCTAAAAACGATGTGGTCGACAAGCCGCTTTCCGCATGATTGGAAATAGCGACATTTTCGTCAAACCATCGCGGAATCATCTGCCCCCAGCTCGCCCACGGCTCTTTATCGTGGTCGACAACAGTAGAGTTTCCGCATAGATATACAGTTGTGACCGAAGAATCGGCCGGCTCGACAGTCATACTTTGTATAGCAGGAGCGCTGCCGGTTATTTCAACGGTAAGTTTATTGTCCCAGTTAAGATAACTTTTTTCTCTCGGTTTAAGCGATACCGAACTTTTATCGTCAATACGCGGACTGCGCTTGTTGACAATAAATGATATTGTTTTAGTCTCACCCTTGCGGGTCACGATATTTTCTGCCATCAATCGACGGTTTTCCGCCCTTACAGTCGTATTGGCGGGAGCCTTTTTAGAGCCTAATTCAAGTGTGATTTTATAGTTGCCGTCAGGCACTTTGACAGAAAAGAAAAATGGAGAAGAGATGCCTTTGGTCACCGTCGGGACAGCCTCATACCCGTAACCTGTTGAATCACTGTACAGCGGCAACGGATTTTTGACCGATGCGAAATTGAACATATCTGCCCGAACAATGAGCGGGAGAATGAGGATAAAAAGTAATAATAGTCGCTTCACGATATCTTATAAATCAGCCCAATCAGCCTTGCATGACTGATTGGACTGAATGAAAAGTTAAAGGGTTACCCCGGTTTTAAATATTGCGATTTCTTTCGCTCCCACCTTCTCATGATGCAGTTGTTCGCCATTGGCAGTTGCGAGCACCTTATCGACAAGACGGGCGAGCGCCGCAGCTGCAGTTTCATCCTCGACAAGAGTACCGGCATTGAAATCAATCCAGGTATGTTTAAGGGCTGCAAGCTGGCTATTGGTAGAAATCTTCATTGTAGGTACAAAAGTGCCGAAAGGTGTTCCACGGCCGGTGGTGAACAATACCATCTGGCATCCCGAAAGAGCCAGCGAAGTAGATGCCACAAGGTCGTTGCCCGGAGCCGTCAGCAGATTAAGACCGTTGAGCTTTATGGGCTGAGCATAATTGAGCACATCAACGACAGGCATAGAACCTCCCTTTTGAACACATCCGAGCGACTTTTCCTCCAGTGTGGTAATGCCGCCTTTCTTGTTGCCGGGAGAAGGATTCTCATATATGGGCTGACCGTAAGAACGGAAATATCCCTTGAAATCATTAATCAGATGGACAGTCTCGTCAAACACTTTCGCATCTTTGGCTCGGTTCATAAGAATAGTTTCCGCGCCAAACATTTCAGGAACTTCCGTCAGAACCGTAGTCCCGCCATGAGCAATCAACCAGTCGGAAAACAAGCCGACGAGCGGATTGGCGGTAATGCCCGACAGACCGTCGGACCCGCCGCATTTCAATCCTACACGAAGCATGGAGACAGGAAGCGGTTGACGCTTGTCACCCTTCATCTTCTCGATAAGCTCCTTACAGATTGCGACACCGGTCTCAACCTCATCCTCGACTTCCTGAGCGATAAGGAATTTTACACGGTCGTCATTCCACTCCCCGATTTCCTCTTTAAGGGCCGACACCTGATTGTTCTCACATCCAAGCCCGAGCACAAGCACGCCCCCGGCATTGGGATGTTTAACAAGAGCGGCAAGAGCTGCACGGGTGTTTGCATGATCCTGGCCAAGCTGCGAACAGCCGTAATTATGAGTGAATGCCCGGATGTCATCGACATGCGACAAGTCACACTCCTTCTTAAGACGTTCGATGATAGCGTTTGCCTGACCATTGACGCATCCTACCGAAGGAACCACCCAAAGCTCATTACGGATACCCATCTTTCCGTCAGGACGGAGATAAGCGTTGATCGTAATCTGCTCGTCACTCTTGGAGGTGTTAGGTTCGGTAGGAGTATAGGTATACTGCAGGTCGTCGCTAAGGCCGGTCTTGAGATTATGGGAATGAATCCATTCGCCGGCAGCGATGTCGCGGGTGGCAACACCTATAGGGTAGCCGTATTTTATCACGGCTTCCCCTTCGGCGATATTGCGTAAAGCGAATTTGTGTCCGCGAACTATGTCTTCTTTCAAGGTAACGGTTTCATCACCTTCCGACCAGACTTCGCCCGCCTTCACTCCGTCGACAAGTGTTACAGCCACATTGTCGGCTTTGTTGATTTTAAGAATTCGCTTCATTAATGTTTGCTTAAAAAGTTCTTAAGAGATTTTTCCATGCCCTCGGTGTTAATCTCCTTGAGATATTCAGCCACTTTGGGAACAAATCCTGGAACAATGGCAGCAAAGTCACGAACGAAGATGCCGCTTTCGCTTACAATCTTCTTGACCATACCCTCTACATCATTTTCATCCCAGTTATTACGGATATATGCTACATGATCCTTGTTGTCATCCGGTTCAAAACCTGATTTCGGTCCGTAAAGCGACAACAATGCGGCAAAGGTGAAGCATTCATAATCGGCAATCTTTCCTGCCTTCTCCCAATTGTCCTTAACAGTGTCGAAATTGCGGGCTTCCCACTTAGACAGCGAGTTAAGGGAGATAGACTTCAACATGTGCTTGATATAAGGATTGTAGAAACGCTCAAGAATGCCTGCAGCGAAAGCTTCAAGCTCTTTCGGGTCTTCGTCAATCATAGGAAGCACTTCCTTGGCAACCATGTCGTTGACAAACTTGTTGATATCAGGAGTGTTGAACGCATCCATGACAGTCTCGCAGCCCATCTGAAGCGCAACGGGAACCATGCCGGTGTGTGAACCGTTCAGGATACGCACTTTCTTGTCGCGGAATGACTTGATTGAAGGCATGAAAAGCACATGAAGTCCGGCTTTGTCAAGCGGCAACAGTTTGCGCACCTTCTCATATCCCTTGCCGCCTATTGCCCAAAGATGATAAAGTTCACCCTTCACTACAAGGTTGTCGTCGAAACCAAGCTCTTCCTTGATTTCATTGATAGTGTCACGCGGGAATCCCGGAACGATACGGTCTACCAATGAGTCGCTGAAAGTACAAGCCTCTTCCACCCAATCGATGAAGTCTTGGCCAAGATTAGCTTTAGCGGCATGTTCAAGAACATACTTGTGAAGAGTGGTGGCATTATCCTCGATAAGCTCACAGCAGATGATGTTCAAGCCCTTCTCCTTATCGCCGTTGAAATGCTTGAAACGACGGTAAAGCAGGTTGGTCATCTTGCCCGGATAGGTCTTGGGAGCGTCGCAAAGAACATCATCCTCTTCCATACGGATACCGGCCTCGGTAGTGTTGGAGATGATAAACTCAAGCTCCGGAGAAAGAATGATTTCTTCATAACGCTTGGGGTTCTGGCCGGGAGAGAAAGACTCCTGGATAACCTTCACAAGACGGGTCTCCTTTTTGGGTTTTCCATCCTCGATACCTTCAAGGTACACGTGATAGAGATTATCTTGCTTATTGAGAGTGTCAATTACGAAACTTTCGGCAAAACGAGGTTCAATCACAGCGACACCGGCATCAATAACACCCTTTTCATTAGCAATATCAAGTTGCCAGTCTACAAATGCGCGAAGGAAGTTGCCTTCACCGAACTGAAGCACCTTAACAGGATGCTTTACTACATCTACAGTTGTGCTGTTTAACGGTTTAATCATTTTTGTTTTTGTTTTAGTTTTTATGGTTGGTTGTTTTTAGATTTACTTATTTACCTGAATCAACTTGTAACGCGGAACAAGAAGCTTCATTATGCACCATCCTACGAGATAGGCAACACCGCATATACAGAAAATGATGAAGTAGCCTGCAGGTTTGCCTTCAAAGCCCATGAACTGCATGTGGGTTTCAGCGGCATAGTCAAATAGACGGCCTGAACCGAGGTTAATAAGGAAAGAACCCACGCCGCCGGCCATACCGCCGATACCGACGATAGTCGCGATTGTGCTCTTGGGGAACATATCGCCTACAACCGAATAGATGTTGGCCGACCAGGACTGGTGTGCGGCGCCGGCTATACCTATAATAATAATAGGCCACCAATAGGAGTATTCACCGAGAGGCTGAGCGAAGAGGGCAAGCAATGGGAAGAGAGCAAAGATAAACATGGCGCGCATACGTGCCGCATATGGATCCATTCCTGTCTTATTTATAATAATAGTAGGAAGCTTGCCTCCATAGACCGACAGCATGGTCAATGCGTAAAGTACGAAAATAAGCATCTGTGCGGTACCGGTATCCGAAGAGAAACCATACACGTCAGAGATATATGCCGGAATCCAGAACAAGAAGAACCACCATACACCGTCAGTCATGAATTTGCCGAAGAACACGGCCCATGTCTGCGGGTACTTGAAACATTTCAAGAACGGAATGACATCCTTGTTGGTGTCCTCCTCTTCAGCCTTTTCCTTGGCAGGTTCGCCGGAATGGTTGTCCTGTTCGATATAAGCGAGCTCGGCAGCGTTGACACGCGGGTTCTCAGCCGGTTTTTTATAATAGAACATCCATAAGCCCATCCAGATGAAACCGAGGGCGCCAATTACAACGAAAGCCATTTCCCATCCGTTGCCGATACCAAGCTGCTGGAAGTAACGCGCCAACGGCGGAATTGAAATAGGAGCGACAAGCGCGCCGACAGTAGAACCGGCATTAAAAATGGCGGTAGAGAACGCACGGTCTTTTTTCGGGAAATATTCAGCCGTAACCTTGATGGCTGCCGGGAAGTTGCCGGCCTCGCCAAGTCCGAGGATAATACGTGCGGCAATGAAATAATACACCGAAGTTATGGCGATAGTCGAGGCAATCGCGCCTGAAGCGCCTACAAGTTCAGCTGCGTTATGAAGACCGAGAGTATGTTCGGTTGCCCAACCGCAAAGAGCGTGAAGGCACGCGCCGAGCGACCATACGAAAATAGCCCAAAGGTAGCCTTTCTTCGTTCCCATCCAGTCAATGAATCGACCGGCAAACAGATTGGCGACCGCATAGACGATAGAGAATACGGCAGTGATAAGACCGTAATTAGAGTCAGTCCAATGGAATTCGGGAGCGATAAAGTCCTTCCAGGTGAGTGAGAGAACCTGACGGTCCATATAATTGACTGTTGTCGCAAGGAACAACAATCCGCATATCACCCAGCGGAAACTTGTCATGGGCGCATTTTTGCTTTGAGTTGGATTAAGGGAATTGTCCATTAAATTTTATGGCATTAGATTGATTAAAACTTGAAATATTCTTTAGCGTTACCGTAACATACCTTGCTTACGATTTCTTTTCCGATGAAGTCTACTTCCGATGCAGGGAGCAATCCGTTTTCCACATCATTACCGATAAGGTTGCACAAAGTGCGGCGGAAATACTCGTGACGCGGATAAGAAAGGAATGAACGAGAGTCGGTCAACATACCTACGAATCGGCTCAAAAGGCCAAGACATGAAAGAGCGTTCATCTGCTTCTCCATACCGTCCTTTTGGTCAAGGAACCACCAGCCTGAACCGAACTGAATCTTGCCGGCGCCGTATCGTCCGTCCTGGAAATTGCCGAGCATTGTGCCGATAACAAAATTGTGGACGGGGTTGAGGGT
>CAZYXN010000071.1:0-14226 GCA_964651105.1 uncultured Muribaculum sp.
TGGCTCCTATATAACTGTCAAGGCTCATAACCAACTCCTCACGAAGGGGGTCGATAGGAGGATTGGTCACTTGGGCGAAATGCTGCCGGAAGTAATTGTAAAGCAGCTGAGGCTCTTTGGACAATACAGCCAATGGGGTATCGCAGCCCATAGAGTTGACAGGCTCCTTGCCGTCGGTTACCATCGGAGCGATTATTTTCTCAACTTCTTCCCGGTGATAATTAAAAGCATGGAGCTGACGGGCAAAATCACCCACTTTTTCATCGACCTTTCTACCTGTGGTAATCTTGTCAAGAATAATACGGTTTTTGGAGAGCCAGTCTCTATACGGGAATTCCGAAGCCAATTTTTCTTTTAGTTCGGCATCATGATAAATCTCCCCTTTCTCCATGTCAACCATCAACATTTTACCAGGACGCAGACGCCCCTTTTCCTTTACTTCCGAGGGATCGAACGCTAAAACGCCCATCTCGGATGCGACCACCATAGTGTCATTATTGGTAATCAGCCAACGGGCCGGACGCAAACCGTTACGGTCAAGCATTCCTCCTGCATAGCGTCCGTCACTGAACAGAAGCGTCGCAGGGCCATCCCATGCCTCCATCAATATCGAATGGAATTCATAGAATGCCTTCAATTCAGGAGAAATCGGATTTTTATCATTGTATGATTCCGGGACCAACATGGCAAGAGCATGAGGAAGACTCATACCTCCCATCACGAAAAATTCAAGCACATTGTCAAGCGATGCTGAATCACTCATGCCCGGCTGTACGATTGGTGTCACATCGGCATCGCCGAACGCCTTAGGATGAAGCACACATTCACGAGCCTTCATCCACATACGATTTCCTTGTATCGTGTTTATCTCGCCGTTGTGTCCAAGCATTCTGAATGGCTGAGCCAATGCCCATGTCGGGAATGTGTTGGTGCTGAAACGAGAGTGAACCAGCGCCATTCCGGTAGTAAAATGAGGATTCATCAAGTCGGGATAATAATATCTCAATTGCAGACTTGACAACATTCCTTTGTAAATCAACACCTTGGAAGACAAAGAAACGATATAGAATCTTTCTTTTTCCTGAAGCGGTGACGATGCAATCTTTTTCTCTATGTGATGACGCAGAATGTATAATTTAGGGTCTAAATCTTCGGTGGTACGTTCATCGGCAATAAAAATCTGCTTTATAGCCGGTTCAGCTTCACGGGCAACGACACCCAGTGATTCATTATTGGTAGGAACGTCTCTTACAGCAATAAGCGACAGTCCCATTTCAATAGCTTCACGTTCGATGATGTCAAGTATCAACTGTTGTGTGTCCTCATCTTTCGGAAGAAATAACAATCCGGTTCCATAACGCCCTTTCTCGGGCACTGCAATACCTTGCAGTAATATGAATTCATGGGGAATCTGAACCATGATTCCCGCACCGTCGCCGGTTTTCGGATCAGCGCCCTCCGCTCCACGATGCACCATGTGCTCTAAAACCTGAAGACCTTTTTCAACAAGCTGATGAGATTTTATTCCTCTTATATTGACCAATAACCCAACGCCACAGGCATCATGCTCGTAGTCCGGATTATATAACCCTTGGGCCTTAGGCATAATATCATTGTTCATACGTAAAAACTTTCCTTAATTCTAAAACAACTTGTATTATAATTCAAAATAACCCGGCACGTTCCAGGGTTATGCTCGATAAGAAGCGTGCCGGGTAAAAATAATTTCTGCAACTATTACCGAATGAACAGCAGCTCTCTATATTTCGGGAGCGGCCACATCTCATCGTCAATCATAAGCTCAAGCTTATCGATATGATAACGTATGACATCCATGCATGGAAGCACGGTATCGTGGTAAGCCAATGCCTTCTCTCTTTCGTTTTCAATCTGATTGGCGGCCTTTCTCGCATTAACCATTTTTTTGACCTCTTCAAGAATAGTCGCCATATGAGCAGACATTCTTTCTATAGTATCCAAGTCCATTGCGGCCAGCTTATCGCCTTTTTCATTGGGGAACAATGTTTTCAGCTTAAACACATTATCAGTAAGAACCGACTGATAACGAATTGCGACCGGGATAACATGGTTCATTGCCAAATCGCCGAGCACACGAGCTTCTATCTGAATCTTTTTTGTATACATTTCCCATTTCACCTCATTACTGGCTTCAAGCTCAAGCTGATTAAAAACACCTGTCGATTTGAACATATCGACTGACGATTTGCTTAAATAAGCATCAAAAATCTTCGGGACAGAAGTTTCACAATCAAGACCGCGACGAGCGGCTTCCTCTTTCCATTCATCACTATATCCGTTACCGTCGAAATGAATTGGCTTGCTGTATTTTATCAACTCCTTGATTTCCGCAAGAAGAGCATGATTCAATTCTTCTCCATTTTCAAGACGGGCATCAACCTTATTTTTAAATTCAATCAATTGTTCAGCGACAGCAGCGTTTAACGCTATCATCGCCGACGCACAGTTGGCTGAAGATCCGACAGCACGGAATTCAAAACGGTTTCCTGTAAACGCAAACGGAGAGGTACGGTTACGGTCGGTACTGTCCACTAAAATCTCAGGAATCTGGTCAACATCAAGCTTAAGCCCTTTCTTCCCTGACAGATTAATCAACTCATCACTGTCGCTGTTTTCAAGTTTGTCAAGGATTTCAGAAAGTTGACTGCCCGCAAATATCGAAATAATTGCCGGAGGAGCCTCATTAGCGCCAAGACGATGAGCATTGGTCGCAGACATGATAGATGCTTTAAGCAATCCGTTATGACGATACACTGCCGCCATGGTATTGACCACAAATGTGATAAATTGCAGATTCCCCATCGGGGTTTTCCCCGGAGCGAACAGCAACACGCCTTTATCGGTACCAAGACTCCAGTTGTTATGCTTTCCTGATCCGTTAATTCCCGAGAACGGCTTTTCATGAAGCAAAACTCTGAAATTATGACGACGCGCAACTTCAGCAATCAATGACATCAATAATAGGTTATGGTCATTGGCCAAATTAGTTTCCTCAAAAATAGGCGCGAGCTCAAACTGATTTGGGGCCACTTCATTATGTCGTGTTTTTGCCGGAATTCCAAGCTTATGACATTCAATTTCAAGATCAAGCATAAACGCCTCCACACGAGATGGTATCGCACCAAAATAATGGTCTTCCAACTGCTGGTTTTTAGCGCTCTCATGTCCCATCAGGGTACGTCCTGTCATCACAAGATCCGGACGAGCGGAATAAAGAGCCTCGTCAACCAAAAAATATTCTTGCTCCCAACCCAGATATGAATTCACATGTTTTACTTCCGGATCAAAGTATTGAGCAACCGCAGTCGCCGCTTTATCCACACAGTTCAATGCTCTCAGCAATGGAGTCTTATAATCAAGCGATTCTCCGGTATAAGATATGAATATTGTAGGTATACAAAGAGTTTTATCCAATATAAAAGCCGGTGAAGAGATATCCCAAGCTGAATATCCGCGAGCCTCAAATGTGTTACGGATTCCTCCATTCGGGAAACTTGACGCGTCAGGTTCTTGCTGAACCAGCAGCTTGCCTTCAAATTCTTCAACGACACCGCCTTTCCCATCATGTTCGATGAAAGCGTCATGCTTTTCCGCAGTACCGTCAGTCAACGGGTGGAACCAATGAGTATAATGACGGGCTCCATTATCTATGGCCCATTGTTTCATTCCTGAAGCAACGCTGTCGGCAATTTCACGAGAAAGCGATTTTTTGTTGTCAATTGCATCTACCAGCGCGTCATAGGTCTTTTTAGGAAGATATTCAAACATCTTCTGTCTGTTGAATACATACTTTCCATAATACTCAGTCGGGCGTTCTGCCGGGATTTCGACCGGAATTGCTTTACGGTCAAATGCCTCTTCGACTACTTTAAATCTCAACTTTGACATAAAAATAAAAAAAATATAAGTGATAGTACTTTATAGTGACAAATGGTATCGTATATTCCGACTATCTGATTTTAAGTCTGCTAAATCTATTAACCGCTTCCACAGTAGCTTCCCTGCGGCCGAATGCGGTCAATCGGAAATAACCTTCCCCTGACGGGCCAAAACCGGAGCCGGGAGTTCCTGCGACATGGCATTCCGACAACAACTTGTCGAAAAACTCCCATGATGAAATTCTATCAGGAGTTTTCAGCCATATATAAGGAGAGTTTTCTCCTCCATAAACCTGCAATCCGCAAGCAGCCAGTCCCTCACGTAATATACGAGCATTTTCCATATAGTAATCTATTATCTCCTTTACCTGCAGTCGACCGTCTTCGCTGTAAAGAGCCTCGGCCGCTCTTTGGGAAACATAACTTGCTCCATTGAATTTTGTGCATTGCCGTCTATTCCACAAAGCATTTAATGACACAGATTTTCCGTTTCCGTCAATGCCTTTCAACTCTTTCGGAATAACAGTATATCCACAACGTATTCCTGTAAAACCTGCAGTTTTAGAATAACTGCGGAACTCAATCGCGACCTCCTTGGCTCCCGGTATTTCATAAATACTTCTTGGTATCTCAGGGTTTCTAACATAAGCCTCATAAGCCGAATCAAACATTATGAGAGCACCTATACGACGTGCATATTCCACCCATTCCGTAAGCCTTTCACGAGACAGAACGGTTCCGGTAGGATTATTAGGATAACATAGATATATGACATCAGGATGACTGACTGGAAATGACGGATTAAAATCATTTTCAGAAGTACATGGAAGATATTCAATATTTGACCATTTTCCATCAACTAATTCACCGGCTCTTCCAGCCATGACGTTAGTATCGACATACACCGGATATACAGGGTCGGTAACCGCGACTTTGCAATCGACAGAAAGTATGTCACCGATATTCCCGGTATCACTCTTGGCTCCGTCACTGATGAAAATTTCAGCAGGCGTTATATCGATACCGCGACGGACATAGTCAAATTCTGATATTTTTTCTCTTAAAAACGCATATCCCTGCTCAGGCCCATAACCATGAAAAGAAGCTATGCGGGATTGATCATCAACCGCCTTATGCATCGCTTCAATGACGGCATTGCAAATAGGAGAAGTAACATCTCCGATCCCCATACGTATAATATCCACGTCGGGATGACTTTTTTTGAAAGAATCAATTCTTTTTGCTACCTCCGAAAACAAATAACTGGCCGGAAGCTTGCAAAAATTATCGTTAACCTTTATCATACCTTTTTTACCTTATTCAATCTATTACCTATCGGATTTCTCTTCCTAATTCTTACGCCAATAAATTCCATCAAATACCTTTTCTGCTGCTCCTGTCATATACACGTGGTTGTCATCAGGATTCCAGAGTATATCCAAATCACCTCCTCGAAGATGGACTGTGACTCGTCTTGATGTCTTACCTGTCATTACACCTGCGACGGCAGCAGCGCAGGCTCCGGTTCCACATGCCATCGTTTCTCCACTTCCTCGTTCCCAGACCCTCATCCTGATTTCTGTCGAAGAAATTACTTCTACAAATTCTATATTTGCCCGATCAGGCCAAATGTCATGACATTCAAGTTCTGGCCCGTCATTCAAAACATCGGCATCATCAAGACTTTCCAAGAAAATTACACCATGAGGATTACCCATTGAAACCGCAGTAATATTAAAAATCTTTCCTCCGGAATTCAATTCGGCCTCAATCATTTTATCTCCGGAAAAATCAACAGGGATCAAGTCAGGATTGAAAAGTGGTTTGCCCATATCCACAGTCACGACATCAACAAGCCCCTCGCATTCATGAAGATGAAGATATTTGATACCTGAAAGAGTTTCAAGCGAAATATTTTTTTTATCGGTCAGGCCATTATCATATACATATTTCCCGACACATCGGCTCGCATTGCCACACATTTTGGCTTCTGAACCGTCAGCGTTAAAAATCAACATTTTAAAATCAGCAATCGAAGAGGGACAGATAAGGATTATCCCGTCTCCGCCAACACCTTTATGTCTGTCGCTCATTTCTACTGCGAGGTCATTTAACCGCTCGGGTGTATGTGTCATACAATCCAAGTAAATATAATCATTACCGATGCCATGCATCTTAGTGAATCTGATCTCGCCCATAGTCAAAATGGTTGCTTAATTATGTTTTATGGCACAAAGTTAAACATTTTAAAATAAATCGCAATACAAAAATAAAAAAAATCTTCAAAAAACTTTATATATTCAACAAAACGCCGCAAATAAAAAGTAAAACAAAGCAAAAAGAAAATAAAAAGACCGCTTTCGCGGTCTTTTGTCAAATATCCAATAGGTTATACTTCTTAAGAAATATTTGTGACTATTTTATCTGCTTCCTTATCATAATCAACATGTATGGAAGAGCCAGAATCTATAGCAGAATTGATTATCATTTCAGCCAAAGGATCTTCCAGATATTTCTGAACAGCACGTTTCAACGGACGAGCCCCATATTGGGAGTCATATCCCTTATTGGCTATATATGTTTTGGCTCCTTCCGTAATCTCAAGTTTATATCCAAGAGCCTCTACCCGCTTATAAAAACCGGCAAGCTCAATATCTATTATACGGAAAATCGCATCCTTATCCAGCGAGTCAAACATAATTATGTCATCAACACGGTTCAAGAATTCCGGAGAAAACGCTTTGTTCAACGCTTTCTGAATCACGCCATGAGAGTATTCCTTATCAGCCGGCTTAGTCACAAATCCAACCCCAGAGCCAAAGTCTTTGAGTTGACGAGATCCGATATTGGATGTCATTATTATAATTGTGTTTTTAAAATCGACTTTACGTCCTAATGAATCAGTGAGCCGTCCCTCGTCAAGCACTTGCAGCAGCAGATTGAACACGTCAGGATGGGCTTTCTCAATTTCATCAAGCAATACCACAGAATACGGATGAGTGCGTACGCGCTCTGTCAGCTGACCGCCCTCCTCATATCCGACATATCCCGGAGGCGCCCCGACAAGACGGCTGACAGTAAATTTCTCCATATATTCACTCATATCGACGCGAATCAGCGTATCGGCAGAGTCAAACAAATATTCCGCCAACTTTTTAGCCAAATGAGTCTTACCGACACCGGTAGGGCCAAGGAACATAAAAGTTCCGATAGGCTTGTTCGGATCTTTCAATCCAACGCGATTGCGCTGAATCGCCTTGACGATTTTTTCAATTGCATTATCCTGACCTATAATCGCTGATTTCAATTTAGGCCCCATTTCACGCAATCTCATGCCTTCAGCCTGAGCGATGCGCTGGACAGGCACACCGGTCATCATAGCGACAACTTCAGCCACTTTGTCTTCATCGACAGTTTCCGGATTTTCATTCAATGAAGCCTCCCATTTGCGTTTAGCTTCTTCCAGCTCCATTTTCAAACGATGTTCCTTATCCCGGAAAGATGCCGCGCTTTCAAAATTCTGAGACTGGGCGGCTTTCAATTTTGACGCATTAGCTTCCGCAATCAGCTCTTCCATATGCTCAATCTCTTTCGGCACTACGATATTAGTGACATGCACACGAGAACCGGCTTCATCAAGAGCATCAATAGCCTTGTCAGGGAAATTACGGTCTGAAACATATCGATCGGTCAGCTTGACACACGCCTCAAGAGCTTCAGGAGTATAATTGACATTATGATGCTCCTCATATTTATCCTTTATATTATTAAGAATAATAAGAGTCTCTTCAGGAGATGTGGGTTCTACCATAACTTTTTGGAATCGACGTTCAAGAGCGCCGTCTTTTTCTATATTCTTTCGGTATTCATCAATTGTGGTGGCACCTATACATTGAATCTCTCCTCTCGCAAGAGCGGGTTTAAGCAGATTGGCGGCATCCATAGACCCGGCGGCATTGCCGGCTCCAACTATCGTATGAAGCTCATCGATAAACAATATTATATTTTTGTTTCGCGACAACTCATTAAGTATCGCCTTTATTCTTTCTTCAAATTGTCCTCTGTATTTTGTTCCTGCGACAATGGAGGCCATGTCAAGCGAAATAACACGTTTATCAAAAAGAATGCGGGAAACTTTTCTTTGGACAATACGCAAAGCGAGCCCTTCAACAATAGCCGATTTTCCGACACCAGGCTCTCCGATAAGAACCGGATTATTCTTTTTGCGGCGGCTCAAAATCTGAGCGAGACGTTCAATTTCCACCTCGCGTCCCACGACGGGGTCAAGTCGACCCTCTTCGGCAGCCAGTGTCATATCGTTGCCATATTTATCAAGAGCCGGAGTGTCATTTCCTCGTTTTGAAGCTCCCGCACGCGGAGTTTCAGTCCTGTCGCGAGGAAGGTCGTCCTCTTCATCTTCTTCATCTTCACCAAAAGATGCTCCCATTTTGGGCGAATCGGCAACATTAGCCAACAACCGATACAGGGATTCATAGGTCACTCCCGCTTCTTTAAATTCCTCCATAAGCTCGAGCCCCTGAACTTCATTATTATGAAACAAGGCAAGCAATAAATGTTTAGAATCCACAACATTGCTTTTAAGCATCCTTGCCTCAAGGACACTAAGCTTTATTATGCGATTAGCCAAATCACTAACTATTGTAACCTGCATCTGACTTCCATTGTCAGGCAACACATGCAGTCTTTTGTCAAGATTGTCTCTTATCTGATACATCGTGTCAGCGTCAACAAGCCTCTGCAACGTAGCGTAAGCCGCATTATCAGGACTCGACATAATAGCAAGCAATATATGCTCAACCCTCACCACCCGGTCATTATGACGCACGGCTTCACGGTGGCTTAGATCAAGCAATGTTTTTAATTCCATCGAAAAATTGGTATCCATATAAATAGCGCTTTCCTAAATTTAAATCGTAATCAAATATATTGCAATTATAACAATAATTGTGCCAAAAAACAAAGTTCATGACGCAATTAAATAATCTCAACATTATTTAAACAATCCGCATCTGAAAATTCCGATTATTTTACAAAATTTTCTTATCTTTGTGTGATTTTTCGCCTTGTAGCGGGATATCAAAACCAACATTTATAAAAACATTTATGATTGAAGAAGATAGAATTCTGAAAATTGACATCGAGAACGAAATGCGTACGGCCTACATTGACTATTCAATGTCTGTCATTGTGTCACGTGCCCTGCCTGACGTGCGCGACGGATTAAAGCCCGTTCAACGCCGTGTTTTGTTCGGAATGAATGAAATGGGCAATACCTCAGATCATCCTCACAAGAAATCAGCAAACTGTGTCGGAGAGGTTATGGGTAAATATCATCCTCATGGAGACTCGTCAATTTACGGAACCGTAGTCCGCATGGCGCAAAACTGGGCTATGCGTTACACTCTTGTCGACGGCCACGGCAACTTCGGATCGGTTGACGGCGACGGACCGGCCGCAATGCGTTACACAGAAGTACGTCTTGAAAAAATCGGAGAAGAGATGCTTGCCGATATTGATTCGGAGACCGTCGACTTCACCATGAATTATGACAACTCGCGACCTGAACCGACAGTATTGCCAACGCGCATTCCCAATCTATTAGTCAACGGGACATCAGGCATCGCAGTCGGAATGGCGACCAATATGCCCCCTCATAACCTGACAGAATCAATCAATGCGGTTGTAGCGCTTATTGACAATCCGGAACTGACAATTCCTGAATTGATGAAGCATATCACAGCTCCCGACTTCCCAACAGGAGGTACAATTTATGGATATAACGGCGTAAAGGAAGCATTTGAGACCGGACGAGGCCGTATTGTCATAAGAGCGAAAGCTGAAATTGAATCCCATGCCAATCATGAAGATATCATTGTAACCGAAATCCCCTACAATGTAAACAAGGCCGAACTTATTAAAGACATAGCCAATCTGGTAAACGAGAAGCGTCTTGACGGCATTGCAGACTTGAACGATGAGAGCGATTACAAAGGGATGCGTATCGTAATCCGGTTAAAGAGTGACGCAAACGCAAACGTAGTGCTTAACAAGCTCTACAAAATGACTCAGATGCAGGCTTCGTTCAGCGTAAATAACGTCGCAATTGTCAACGGACGTCCCAAAACGCTCAATCTAAAAGAAATTCTTCAGGCATTTATAGATCATCGCCACGATGTGGTAATCCGACGCACACGTTTTGAACTTCGCAAAGCGGAGGAAAGAGCGCATATATTACTGGGATTGATTATTGCATCGGAAAATATCGACGAAGTTATAAAAATAATTCGTGGAGCCGATTCAGCAGAAGATGCCAGAGCAAAATTGTCAGAACGATTCCAGCTTACAGATCCGCAGACTCTTGCAATTGTTGAAATGCGTTTGCGCAATCTGGCAAAACTGGAACAGGACAAACTTCATATGCAATATGAGGAACTTCAGAAACTTATCGAGCATCTTAATCTTATATTGTCTGACGAGCATGAATGCCGTGAGCTTATAAAGTCAGAGCTTATCGAAGTTCGCGACAAATACGGAGACGGACGTAAAACAGATATCAACTATTCTGCCGGAAATTTCAATGACGAAGACATGTATGCCGATGATGATATGATTATAACCATATCCCACATGGGCTATATCAAACGCACCCCATTGAGTGAATTCCGGGCTCAGAACAGAGGCGGTGTCGGCTCAAGAGGCAGCGATACCCGAGACGAAGACTTCATTGAGCATATATATACCGCGTCAATGCATAATTACATGCTATTCTTCACTAACCGAGGAAGATGTTATTGGCTTAAAGTCTATGAACTTCCGGAAATGGCCAAGAACAGCAAGGGACGCGCCATCCAGAATCTGCTCAATGTGGAATCGGGAGATGAAGTAAATGCCGTTATCTGCACCAAGAAGTTGGATGACAAAGAATTTGTCACGTCCCACAATCTTGTATTTGCAACACGCCAAGGAATAATAAAAAAGACTTCTCTCGAAGCTTACTCACGTCCAAGGGCAAACGGAGTAAATGCAATTATAATTCGCGAAGGAGATCAGCTTATAGGTGTAGAGATGACTGATGGCAAGTCAGACATTCTTCTTGCCAATAAAAACGGACGAGCAATCCGATTCCCCGAGAATAAAGTCAGGGAAATGGGACGTGTGTCGACCGGTGTGCGAGGCATGACTTTGGATGGCCCGGACGATGCGGTCATCGGCATGATTTGCATGGAACCGGAAACAGAAAACAATGTTCTTGTAATATCAGAAAAGGGCTACGGCAAACGCTCACTTCTTGATGACTATCGCACAACAAACCGAGGAGGAAAAGGTGTCAAGACAATCAATGTCACAGACAAAACAGGAACTCTCGTTGCAATTGACAGTGTAAATGACGACAATGACCTTGTGATTATAAACAAATCGGGCATTACCTTGCGCATAAAAGCTTCGGATATCCGTGTTCAAGGTCGCGCCACACAAGGCGTACGTCTTATCAATCTTGAAAAGCGTAATGATGAAATCGCATCAGTATGTTGTGTGGATTCAGATCCTGAGGAAGAAATCGACGAAGACGTATTACTTGATGACAGTCAACAAACCGAACTTCCGGCCGACAACTCCCCTATCGAAGATGATACAGAAATAATCGATGATGAGATTTCAGAAAATCAGCCTGACGAAGAGGAGGATAACATATAAACAGATAATTTACTATTAACATTTTCAATATATTATGAAAAAATTACTCATCTTAGGTCTATGCCTCTTATCGGCAGCTGGCCTTTCTGCTCAGAAGAGCCTTGTAAAAGAGGTTGAAGGCAAAACAAAAGGCTACAACACTAATCTTTCACAAGCTCGTAAAGACCTTGCTCCGGCACTAAAAAATCCAGAAAGCAAGGATGACGCACAAACCTGGTTTGTTGCCGGAAATATTGAATTCGGCGACTATGACGACATGTTCAAGAAAAAAGCCGTAGGAGAAAACCCTGATCCTAAAAAAATGGGAAAAGCTCTTATTGACGGATACAATTACTTCATGATTGCATTCCCGCTTGATTCAGTTGCCGAGATAGATAAGAAAACAGGAGAAAAGAAACTTGACAAGGAAGGCAAAGTAAAGGTAAAGACCAAATATTCCAAAGATATGGCCAAAAAATTGGCTGAAAACCACAACCAATATCTCACTATCGGCCAAACCCTTTGGGATGTTCAGGACTATAACGGAGCATATGAGGTATGGAACATCTATACTACTATGCCATTCAACAAGTCTCTTGGAGAATTGGTTCCGCCGGCTCCCGACAACAACACATTAGGACAAATATATTATTTCGAAGGTCTCGCAGCATGGCAGGCAAATAAACTTGACACAGCGCTTACTTCATTTGACAAAGCCGTAGAACTCGGTTATAAAGAGCCGGCTCTTTATGATTATGCAATAAGTGTAGCCGCACAAAAGAACGACACACCTCGCGTGATGGCATATGCCAATACCGCCAATGATCTTTATGGTGACTCAATCTCAAAATATCTTACCATTATAATTAATGAAAATATCAACCAAAAAGAGTATGACTCGGCTCAAGCTCTTTTGGAGAAAGCAATAAAGGTCAATCCTTCAAATCCTGAATTTTATGATGTAATGGGAATCCTTTATCAAAGCCAAAACCAACTTGACGAAGCCCGCAAATATATTCAAAAGGCTGTAGAACTCGCGCCTGACATGCCGAAGGCTAACCTCGACCTCGGCCGTGTCATTTATGCGCAAGCAATTGCCATCGATGAAGCGTCAAGCTCACTCAACCAGACTGAATATAATAAAGTTCGCGACGAAAAAATCGATCCGTTGTTAAAAGAGGCCGCACCCTATCTTGAAAAGGCACTTAAGGATGACAACACTTTTGATGATGCCCGTCGTCTGCTCCGCTCTCTATATTATAGCCTTAATGATGACGAAAATCTAAAACGCATCGAAGCGATGTAATCAGATATAAACCTCATATAAAATTTGAAAAGGGTTCTGTTTTTACAGAATCCTTTTTTCATATAGAATATCTACATTCAATATGCCGTCAAAAATTTCTTGAAATTCAATTTTTCTATGTAAATTTACAGAGATTATGAGCAAGAAAGTATTTTATCGATACAATCCGGCATCGGGCCATTATGATCGTGTATTCCCGTCTAAAATAGAACAGGCCTGGAATATCGTGCAGAAATCGCTGCTTACGATCATAGGATGTTGTGCTTTGATATGGGTTGTATATCTTTTTTGGGACACTCCTCGAGAAAAAAGATTGCGGGAAGAGAATAAAGAGCTCCGAACCCACCTTGATTTACTGAATCAACGTCTGGATGCCTCTCTTGACGTAATTAACGACATATCGGCACGCGATAATAATTTCTACCGGGTAATCATGGGAGCCGAACGAGTTTCTGCTTCACGCCGATTCGCAGGGCTGGATAATGAAAACAGGTATAATCACCTGAATTCACTTACAGACGCGACTCTGATTAAAAATCTGACAAGAAAAATGGATCTTCTCAATCAATCATTATACAATCAGATATTATCATTTGACGAACTCCAGCGAATGGCCCGTCAAAATAAAGACCGCCTATCACATATACCATCAATCCAGCCAATCTCCAGAGAAAGCATGAAGCAGATGGCTTCAGGATACGGGTACCGTAGAGATCCTATTTATGGTACAAGCCGGTTTCATGCAGGTTTAGATTTCGCAGCTGATCGCGGAACAAAAGTTTACGCTACTGCAGATGGCGTAGTGAAAGAAGCCGGATGGGAAAGCGGATATGGCAATTGCGTAGATATCGACCATGGATACGGATATATAACCCGTTACGCCCATTTGAACAAATATAATGTAAAAGTAGGTCAGGAAATAAAACGGGGCGACTTTATTGCCGAAGTCGGCTCGACCGGCAAATCAACAGGGCCGCATCTTCATTATGAAGTCAGACATAATGGTGTGCCTCAGAATCCTATCAATTATTATTTCATGGACATCACTCCGGAGGAATATGATGATTTGATACGGCAAGCAGAAAATGCAGGCCATGTAATGGATTAATTTCTAATTGAGATGATGGATGACAGTCTAAAAAGATACTACCGGATTCGTGAAGTCGCAGAGATGCTTGATGTACCATTATCAACATTAAGATATTGGGAACAAGAGTTTTCATTTATACGTCCTAAACGCGGAACTCGCGGCACAAGATTATATTCCGCAAACGATGTTGAACGCATTAGGATGATTCATTTTCTGCT
>CAZYXN010000072.1:0-14215 GCA_964651105.1 uncultured Muribaculum sp.
TGGAGTCGTTGGTCGACATGTTGTCCGGTTTGGGCTTTGAATTTGTGAAACTTGATGAAAGGACGTGGGAGATTACCGGCCTTCCTTCAATTATGAACGATGTAAATCCTCAGGAGTTGATTTTAGCTATTGTGGAAACCGCTGATGACACAGGGAAAGATGTAGCCGATACGCTTATGTCGCGTATTGCAGGCGCAATGGCTAATGTTGCCGCTATTAAACCCGGTCAAGTCTTGTCAACAGAAGAGATGGAACGTATGTTAAGTGATTTGTTGAGGCTTTCGACTCCAAATTATACTCATGACGGTAAGCTCGTGCTTAAAATCATATCTACTGACGAAATTGGAAAGATGTTTCAATAGTCCAATTATAAAATGGCTTAAAAAGATGTTTATAGCTCGTTAAAAGCTATTTTTGTCGTGATAGTGGTGTTAATCTGAAAATTCTGTGTAAATTTGCGATAAAATTATCATCAATGAGAAAGAAAGTTTTAAGCTTAGTGGTAATATCGGTGCTTTTCTGCGTTTTCGGCAGTTCGGCTCAGTTTCGTTGGGGTCCGATGTTGGGTGTCGATATCACAAATTTGAAATATAAACAGGATTTAATTACAATAGACAAGACTGTCGGCTTTTCTGCGGGTGTTGTTACTGAGATGATGTTTCCCGGTATCGGATTCGGTATTAACTCGGGATTATATTATGAACAGAAAGGAGCCATGTTGCATCTTGGAGAAAAGGCGATATGGTCTTCCGACGGGTATGGCAAAGAGCGTTCTTATCTGCATTACGCGATGCTGCCTATTCATTTGCGGTTCAAATGGACCCGTATGAGCGGCTTTGAGGATTATCTTGCCCCTTTTGTTTACGGCGGCCCTACTTTTGGAATTCTTGTAGGGCATAGTAAAATCCATGCGTTGAGATATGCAGCCGGCGATGTAGGTCTGACTGTCGGCGGCGGTTTTGAAGTGATGCGTAAATGGCAGATTTCATGCAGCTATACATGGGGTATGACATATGCCGAAAAGACCCGTCTGTTGGATGACTTTAGCGGAAAAAATCGCTCATTGTCCATCCAGATTTCCTATCTGTTCTAATTTTATAGGGAACAATAGGGCGGAATTTCCCTTAGAAAGGCATAACTGCCATTATCGTAGTCAATAGAACAGCAATAATGGGTGATGCCATTTGATACAAACAGATAGGCGGCATGTAAAACCATATTGTAACGCACTATCTGGTCGAATACTTTTTGACTTATTGTGATTTCAGGGGCCTTATATTCTATTATAACTATCGGTTGTCCTGCATGATTGAATACCACGCTGTCGCATCGACGGCGTGTTCCGTTTAGAGTAAGACCTATTTCATTTGCGATAAGCGATGCGGGATAGTCGAGATTTTCGATGAGGTAATTAATAAAATGTTGCCTGACCCATTCTTCCGGGGTCAACGCGACAAACTTCTGTCGTATTCTGTCATGTATTTTGAGAATTCCGTCTTCGCGTAGAATTCTTGCATTATATTGCGGTAGATTTAATTTCATGCTCGATTGCGTGTCATCAAAAATTTGAGTAAATTTACAAAAAATATATCACATTTCAATTCTCATGGCAGCAGTCGGAACCATTGCGCAATACGATGAACTTATAAGGCAGATTAATGCGGGAAATCTCGCTCCGATTTATCTTCTTCACGGAGAGGAGGGATACTTTATCGATGAATTGCTAAAACGGTTTGAATCTCTTATTCCGGAAGGAGACCGTGATTTCAACCTATATACGTTCTATGCGCCAGAAACGAATATGGATACGATCATAGACGCATGTAGACGTTATCCGATGATGTCGGATTACCAAGTTGTCATTGTAAAGGAGGCTCAGGCTGTGACTGCCGCACAACTTAACAGGTTGCATTTGTATGCCAAACAACCGTCGTCTACGACTGTACTCGTTGTTGCTTGTCGTGGGGAAAAGTGTAAGGCAAAGGATTTGATTAAGGAAATGGCGACATGCCGAGGCGAAATTTTTGAATCATCGCCGTTGAAGGATACCGCTGTGGGGCCGGCAATAAGTAAATATATAAAAGATAAGGGCCTTAATATTGATGCGAAAGGGCTTGTTATGCTTAGAGACTTTGTCGGTTCTGATCTTTCGAGAATATACAATGAGGTGGATAAGCTGACAGTCGCCCTGCCTAACGGCGCCTCAATCACGCCGGAAGCTATTGAGAAACATATCGGAATTAGTAAGGATTACAATAATTTTGAATTAATCGGGGCTCTTGCCAATAAAGATGCGAAACGGGCGTTTACTATTGTTAATCACTTTAAACGTGACACAAAGAAGAATCCGTTTGTCGTTACGATAGGGACGATATGGACATATTTTTCAAATCTGTTGCTCCTTCTTTATTCAAAGGATAAATCGGATGTCGGTTTGTGTGCTGCAATCGGTCGTAAAGGTTCTTGGTTGCCGACAGACTATAAAGCAGGCATGCGTAACTATAATGCATGGATGTTGATTGAAATCCTTCGGGCTATCAGAGTGACTGACTGTAAGAGTAAAGGTGTGAATTCACGCATGGATCCATATGACTTGCTTAATGACTTGGTGTTCCATATACTTACAGCCAAAGGTTCTATATGAGGCGTGATAGAGTTATTTTAGACGATATGAGTATCCTAAGGTAACCATGATGGACATGGTTCGTGATGCGGAGAACGTATCGGCTCGATTGTCAGGAAAGATATTACCTATCCCGAAATAGTATCGGGCCTCAAGGCTGATGATGTTTGTGCGTTTGATGGCGACTTCGACACCAGCTCCTCCTGAGATTCCATAATCAAATTTTTTTGTCGGTTTCATCCATAGCTGATCCGTCATTCTGTTGCCTGGAAAGTCGGGATATTGCTCTATGTTGTTGACATCAAAATTAGCTGAATAGCCGGTGCCTATCATATAGCCGACTTCAGGTCCTGCGTTTACAAATCCTTTGACAACATTTCCTCCAAAAAAGAATGAAGTCAGAATAGGAATCTGTATATAATCAAGATGTCGTTCAAAGGAATATGGAGCCCATTCAAAATCTTCTTTCCATCCGCGTTGTTCATAGTTGATTTCTGCAATAAATCCAAAGTTTCGTTCTTCCCAGTATTTCATGGTTATTCCTGCGGTTTTCCCTTGAATCATTTTCTGTTTTGTGCCTGGAGTAAATGACATTTTGGACATTGTGATACCGGCTTTGCCGCCGATTGAAATCTTTGAAGTATAATGACGCTGTCCGAAAGCGTTCCCGGAAATTATCAGAAAAAACAGTGCGGTTATCAGAACTATTCGTTTCATTGCAGTACGCGCTTGTCAACTATGCCTGAGGGACGGAAATTGACAAAATATAATAAGTCATTAACTTTCCCTGCGACATCGTCATGTTTGACAAAGTGGAAGCCACTCTGAATACCATTGTAGAATGTATTTCCGTCAATCAGATTTATATCGTTGTCAATTGCAGACAGCAGGAAATATCCTGTGTCAAAACCTAGAATTCCTTGAACCGGAACCGCCGACATCATAGGCGCTCCAAATGACGACGAATATTTATCGTTTATGAGTTTGCTGCGTTGTGACGATTCGTCGTTATAAAAACGAGAGTACACTGTGGCATTCATTATATGGAGATTTTCAAGCGCGTCTCCACGGAATGTAATCCATTCTGGATAGCCGAACAGTCTCACGGAATTATAATCCGAAGAACTCTCTCTATAATTTTTGAGAGCCGAAATTATATGATTAAATTCAGATGATGATCCTGAGACCGGGACAAATACGTAACGTCCCTCTTCATTTTTTAAATTTGAAAAATCAGAGGATTTGAGATAGCCGGTGTAATTTATGATTTCATAATTTTTGCCGGCTTTTGACAATTGATCTTTTAATAAATTTGCAAACTCGTCTTTGTCATGTTTTCCCTCTTCGGATGTCAGAATTACCGGGATATATCCGTCAAATTCTTCCATGAATGATTTGACGGCTTGCTGATACATCTGAGAATGTGGGATATTGGCCTGCATTATTCTTGAATCAGATATATAATCCGTGTTTTTGACCGCGAAAATATTTAGTATTGTTGCAGATGCGGTGTCGGCATATTCCGATATCAATGCCAGTTGCTCGTCATTGTCGGGTGTAATAATTATATCGGTTCCTGCAAATTCAGGCCGTGAAATTATGTCTCGTACTGTATTGAGATTGTTTTCCGAGTCATAAGCATCTAATATTATTTCAGTTTTATTGTTTTTCAGACTGTCGGCGGCTAAAAGCATTCCTTTGAAAAATTCGGTATAGAGCTGAGTCTGTTTGTCAACAGAATTAATCATTAACATAAATGGCAGGATTACTGCTATTTTCACCGGACGGTCAACTGAATCAGCGATGGTTTCGTCAATAGTTTCGTTATAGAAATCTCCAAGGAAAATCTGATTGTGCTTTTGCGGCTCTTCGCTTATTAAGGCCCGATCTTTATTTGAGGTTGATTGCGATGTTGCCGATATTGGAGTTGGAATTGCCGTATGTTCAGATTCTGTTTCTTCGACAGCTGTTGTGTTGGCAGACGGAATATTAATGAGCATACCGGCTTTTAGTCCGTTTTTAATCTGTGGATTTGCGGCAATTAATTCTTCTTCTGTGATGCCATAATGTCGTGATACGCCATAAATGGTCTCGCCTTTTTCAACAAGATGAGCATCGGCGGTTTCTATGGCTTTCTTTATTTCAGGCTTTGCTGCGGTTGAGGGAGTATTCTTTTCTCCGGAATTAAATTCATTAACCGGAAAATACAATGTCATACCTGCTTTTAGACCGTCGCCTACAGATGGATTGTGGCGGACGATTTCGTCTTTTGACAATCCTAGTTCGCGGCATAGACCGTAGATTGTTTCTTTGGGTTTTACTTCCCTGAAATAATACTGAACCCCATTGACGTTTTTGATTGGAAGGTCAAGCGCATTGGTTGCCAATGGAATAGTTGTGGCTATAGCGACAAGCGATGCTACGATTGTGTTATGGAAATATTTGAAAGATAGTTTCATAAATCCTCATTATATGATAATTAACACAAAGGTAGTAAAAGATTTTTTTATAGCCAACAAACGTGTCCAAAACACCTGTAAAGATTTTGTGTTGCCGAGTGTTGCCAATCGTGATAAAAAATGAAGCGGATACATCATGTGATGTATCCGCTTAGTCTGTTTTTGCGCTTCCGGATTACTTGCGAATTCCAAGTTCCTTCTGGGCAATGATTGCACGGTAACGGTTGATGTCTTTCTTAACAAGATAGTCAAGGAGACGACGGCGTTTACCTACCAAAGCCTTAAGAGCGCGTGCGGTAGTATAATCTTTGTGATTTGACTTAAGATGTTCAGTCAAATGAGCAATACGAACCGAGAATAATGCTATCTGTGCTTCAGGTGAGCCAGTATCAGTCTTGCCCTTACCGTATTTCTCAAAGATTTGTACTTTTTCGTCAGAATTTAAGTGCATTCTTGAGTTGATTAAAAAGTTAATAAATATAATGTATGCTCAAAAGAGCATGCAAAGGTAGTTATTTTCGACAAATTAACAAAACTTTAATCAAGGTTTTTGTCTTTTGAGGGATTGCGGAAGTGGATTTTCCCTTCAAGATATTCTTGAGTCGCGATTAGAGTGGGCTTTGGCAGCTTTTCGTAATAGCGTGAAATCTCAATTTGTTCACGATTCTCTGAAATCTCCTCAAGATTGTCGTTGAGAGAAGCAAATTCTTGGAGTTTCTTTTCAAGATCGTGTTTCATCTCGCCTGCAATTTGATTGGAACGTTTGGCGATAATGCACACTGTCTCGTAGATATTTCCGGTGTCCTCCGACATTCTGATGAGGTCACGGGTCGTTGTGTTAAGAGGTGCGTTGGATTTCTTGTAGTCCATCTTAATTATATTATGTATTTTATTCTGCGATATATTTTTCTGCGATTTTGAATATGTTTTCCGCTTCTTTGCGGTTGGCCGATTCTGGATAGTTGTTGATGAACGAGTAATATTCATCCACTACATCTCGGAATCGGTCGGCTTTTCGTTCCTCGATACTGTTTTGCGCTTCCTGATACCGTGATTTTAATATAAGAAGTTCAAGGTCTTCTTTATATCGTGAGTATGGATAGTTCTTTATTGCGTTTTGGGCGACAATGATAGCTGAAGCATAGTTGTTTCCCAGATAATTGCCGAGATTATAATATAATTGGGCGCTCTGCAATTCTTTGAGCGTGAGTTTGTCCTGAAGCTCAAAAATTGCGTTTTGCGCTACCGGGACCTTGTCGCTTTTGGGGAAACGGTCGATGAACGATTGCAGTTCCTCGATGGCTTTTATCGTGCCGCTTTGATCCAATTGCGGTTCGGGGGAGTCAAGATAATATCCGTATCCGCAATAAAAACGTGCCATTTCGGTATATGTTCCTTTAGGATATCTCGTGTAATATGTGCGGAAATATGCTCCGGAATTTTCATAATCTTTGTTCTCGTAAAGACTCAGTGCAAGAAGGTATAGCGATTCTTCAGCATTTTTTGTGCCTTTGAACTGGGTCACGATGTCAGTAAGCACCGTAGCCGCATTGGTATATTTCTTTTGGTCAAAAGCACGTTTGGCATATTCGAGTTTGGCCTCGTTGTCAGTGCTTTTCAAAATCCGCTGATATTCGCCGCAAGATGTGAAAGCCAGCGAAAGGACGGTAAATGATATATATAGGTATTTACGCATATTATGCATTCAAGTATTCAAGCTGCAAAGTTAGCAATAAATTGTGAGCAAACTCCTAATTAAACTCTATTTTTTTTAATGTAATGGAAATAATACGTTTTTTAACGGCTAAATTTGCTCTTCCTAAAGGTTATTCTATCTATTTTTGTTAATTTTGCATTTTATTGGTGTAGAACCGCATTAAATGATGAATTGTGGAAAAGAATAACCGTATATTTGACTTTATAAAAAAGCATCCCATATTATTTAATTTTTTATTGATGATATTGGCCGGATGCGCAGTGGTGTGGATAACTCTGATAGCTTTGGATATATGGACGGGTCATGGGAAATATGAGATTGTCCCAAATCTCCACGGGCTGTCATATGCTCAGGCAGAAAAGGCGTTGAAAGCCGCAGGACTGCAGGTTGAATTGTCTGACTCGGTTTATGACAAGTCGACCGCTCCAGGCACTGTGCTTGAGCAATCTCCGCGTGCAAAAACGAAAGTAAAACCCAACAGAGTCGTATATCTTACCGTCAATGCATTTTCTCCTAAAATGGTGGCTGTGCCTGTTTTGACCGACATGTCGTTGCGTCAGGCCCGCTCAGTTCTTGAAGGTCTTGGGATCAAGAGCATTCGCGAGTCGTATGTGGACAGTGAATATAAAGATTTGGTATTGGGTGTCAAGTTCAATGGAATACAGCTGCAACCGGGTGCCCGCATTCCTACGACTGCAACTGTGACGATTGAGGTAGGGAAAGGCATATCGGAAGAGGAGAGCTTGGAGGAGACCGAAGGGAGTGTTCATGAAGATGCTTGATTATCTAAATTGACTGTTGGCGCATGGAGGACGAATTGAATTTGCAAACAGAAGACGGCGACGAATTATATGAGCATTTTAGATTTATAGCCGACAAGGGTCAGCAGCTTCTTCGTGTAGACAAGTTTCTCGTCTCTCGTCTTGAGAAGTCGTCGCGCAATCGTGTGCAGCAAGCGGCTGAAGCCGGATGTATTCTTGTGAACGGCAAACCGGTAAAATCCAATTATCGGGTTAAACCGCTTGATGTGGTGACAGTTGTCATGGATCGTCCGCGATATGAGCTTGAGATAATTCCTGAAAACATTCCTCTTGATATTGTTTATGAGGATGAGCATCTGCTGGTGGTTAATAAGCCGGCCGGACTTGTCGTTCATCCGGGACACGGCAATTATCACGGAACCTTGGTCAATGCGCTCGCGTGGCACTTTAAGGATAATCCCGAATACGATGTAAATGATCCGAGAATGGGGCTTGTACATCGTATAGACAAGGATACCTCAGGGCTGTTGGTTGTCGCCAAGACTCCGGATGCTAAGACGCATTTAGGTAAACAATTTTTCGACAAAACCACTAAACGTGAATATGTGGCTGTGGTGTGGGGTCGTCCAAATCCTTCTGATGGAAGAATAGAGGGCAATATCGGGCGTAGCTTGAAAGACCGTCTGCAGATGGCTGTTTTTCCTGATGGAGACCAAGGAAAACATGCGGTGACTCATTATTATACTATTGAGCCGCTTGGATATGTTACGGCGGTAAAATGTGTGCTTGAGACGGGACGTACTCATCAGATCAGGGTGCATATGAAGCATATAGGTCATCCGTTGTTTAATGACTCACGCTATGGCGGTGATCAGATTTTGAGAGGCAACACCTCATCGAAGTATAAGCGTTTTGTGGAAAATTGTTTCAATATTTGTCCGAGGCAGGCATTGCATGCCAGAACGCTTGGATTTGTACATCCTAACACCGGCGAGGAAATGTTTTTCTCGGCGCCGATACCTGCCGACATGGTTGCGTTGATGGACAAATGGCGCAATTATTCAGGCTCGGATGATTTATAAATATTATTAACCTTAAGACTAAACAAGAGATTAATTTGTTATCAATATTACGAAATAATATATTATCATGATAGAAGAACAACGACAATTTGAGGACATCGCACCTTATCCCGATAGCATTTTTCATGAGAAAATGCAACATTTGGTGGAGGAACCCGGTTTTGAGCACGCTGTTAAATGGGTTTTACCCGAAATTGATTATCATGAATTTAGCAAGGAATTGCTGCAAGTGAAAGACAAAAACACTTTCCAGAAAAAGATAATGGCTCCTTTCCTTGAAATGCTGGCCGCTAAAACCACTTCCGGTGTTACAATTGAAGGGCTGGAGAGAGTGAATCCTGACAAAGCATATACGTTTATCACCAATCATCGTGATATTGTGCTTGATACATCATTTCTCAATTTGTGTTTCTTGAGAGCTGATTATCCCACTACTCAGGTCGCAATAGGCAACAATCTGCTTATCTATGAATGGATAAACGATTTGGTGAGACTTAACAAAAGCTTCATAGTGAAACGTGACTTGCCACGAGTTAAGGCACTTGAGGCTGCCAAGGAACTTTCTGAGTATATTCACTATACTGTAGGCAAGGAAAATCAGTCGGTATGGATTGCCGAACGTCAGGGACGTAGTAAAGATTCCAGCGATATGGCACAAGACAGCCTTATAAAAATGCTTGCTCTTGCCGGTGACAAAGATTTCAAGGGGAATATTGCCGAGATAAATCTTATGCCGGTGTCGATTTCTTATGAATATGATCCCAATGATTATCTGAAGGCGCGCGAATTTCTGCTGCGCCGTAATGACCCGGAGTTTAAAAAGACTCAGCGTGACGATTTGTTTGCCATGGAAACCGGATTGTTACGACCGAAGGGGCGCGTCCATTTTACGGTCGGCACACCTATTGATTGTATGATAGAGTCTCTTGATCCAGAGATGGACAAAAACACTTTGGCTCGTGAGATTTGCAATATCGTGGATTGTCAGATTCACTCAGGTTATGAGATTTTCCCGATTAATTATGTGGCTTATGATAAATTGTATCATAGTCATGAATTTGAATCGGAGTATACTAAAGATGAAGCATGTGAATTCGATAGATATGTTCATGAACAGTTGACAAAAGTCGATGTCCCTGAGCTTACTGCAGAGGATAAGGATTATCTTTACCAGATGATGCTCACTATGTATGCCAACCCGCTCAAAAACAAATTGCTCGCACGTGATAATTGCCATGATGTGTGCGATAAGATTATGAATAAATAAAAATTATAGGCGATGAGACTCCCGGTGTTGATTTTATGTGCATTGATTATAATAGACATATTTGTTGACTATTATATATGGCGGCAGATAGTGCGGAATTCCCGTCGACGCTGGCCCGGCGTGACATATGCCTGGAGTTCCCTGTTTCTGTTGATTTTTATTATTGTGGCCGTGTGCTTGCCAAGGCGGTCTGGTAGTGATGCTGTTCTTAGTTGCGTTATGTGGATGCTTTATGGATATTTTTCTATATATATTCCGAAGTATCTGTTCTGTGTACTAAGTTTCTTCAGCTACATTCCGCGATTGTGGCATGGAAAGCGTTGGGCGTTTGTAAATCCTGTTGCTGTTGTTCTGTCTGTTTTGGTCTTTGTGGCGATGTGGTGGGGCGCTATCGTCAATCGCATAAGTTATCAGGTAAAGGACGTGCAGATTGAGTTTGCTGACCTTCCTGATGATTTTGATGGCTATAAGATTGTTCAGTTTTCTGATTTTCATGTCGGTACGTATGGGAATGACACAGCGTTTGTCAGCGAGATTGTGGATGTCATAAACGGACTTGATGCAGATGCGATTGTGTTTACCGGAGATATAGTGAATCGACGTACCGACGAGTTGTTGCCGTTTGTGATGCCCCTCAGCCGATTGCATTCGCCGGCCGGGGTATATTCTATTCTCGGCAATCATGATTATGGGGATTATAGTGCCTGGGATACGCCGCAGGATAAGGCTGATAATCTGGATCGGATGAAATATCTGCAGTCCGAAATGGGGTGGAAAATGCTGAACAATAATACCGCATATTTGTATTCGGGTTCTGATTCGATTGCTCTTGTCGGTGTCGAAAACTGGGGCGAGCCGCCATTTAAGGTTTATGGCGACCTTTCTAAGGCATATCCTGCTCAATCTGATAGCACTTTTAAAATACTGCTCACGCATAATCCAATGCATTGGGTAGAAAAGATTGCCGATGTCGACACGGTTAATATAGATTTGGCATTGTCAGGGCATACTCATGCCATGCAGATGCAGATTGGCAACTGGTCGCCGTCGAAATGGCGTTATCCGACTTGGGGAGGGCTTTATGGAGATAAATCCGGACAGCATAAATTGTATGTCAATATCGGGCTTGGCACAGTTGCCATTCCGGCGCGTATAGGCGCAACTCCGGAAATAACTCTGATCACTCTCAAAAAACAGAAATAATCCTGACGATTTCAGGATAAAGAATATTATGAATGTCGATTTCTCTCATATTATAGCCGAGGAGCTTGATGTGGCTGCTAAATATGTCGCCAATACTATAAAACTGCTTGAAGACGGCGCTACCATACCTTTCATAAGCCGATATAGAAAAGAGGCGACCGGTGGGCTTGATGAGGTAAAAGTCCATGATGTGAAATTGCGCTATGAGGCTCTTGTGGCGCTTGAAAAGCGTAAAGCGACAATTCTTGATGCCATTGAGCAGCAGGGTAAGCTTACGGCGGAATTGAAACGGCGTATTGAAGAAACTCTTGATTCCGTGGTTTTGGAAGACATATATATGCCGTTTCGACCTAAACGCCGCACACGCGCGCAGATCGCGATAGAGCGCGGATTGGAGCCGTTGGCCAAAATGATAATGTCGCAAAATCTGTCAAATCCTGATATAGTTGCATCCGGATTTGTGAAAGGGGATGTTTCGGATGTGGATGCGGCGATAGCAGGGGCCGGGGATATTATAGCGGAATGGATTAGCGAGAATGAAAGAGCTCGCGCGATAGTCAGGTCTCGATATTTCAGATCTGCTGTTTTATCGTCAAAAGTTGTGGCGGGCAAGGAAACTGAGGGTGCGAAATATGAAAATTATTTTGAATTCGAGTCTCCTCTGAAATATATATCATCCCATCGGCTGCTCGCTGTGATGCGTGGCGTTTCCGAAGGGTTTTTAAAGATGTCGCTTTCTATTGACGATAATGAGATTATTGATCGGTTGTCGGCAATGTTCATTAAACCACATGCCGTTCGTCAGGTGGCTGACATAATAAAGAATGTGGTGAAAGACAGCTACCGTCGTTTGATACGTCCCTCCATCGAGACAGAGGTTCTTGCCGCAGCTAAAAGAAAAGCCGATGATAGCGCTATTGCGATGTTTGCCGATAACGTGCGGCAGCTTCTGCTTGCGCCACCATTGGGCCATAAGCGTGTGCTTGCCATCGATCCTGGATTTCGTACAGGGTGTAAAGTGGTTTGTCTCGATAACCATGGCGATTTATTGCATACTGAAGTCATATATCCCAATCCGCCACAAAATGATTATCGCGGGGCTGCGACTAAAATAAGCCGACTGGTGGAGTCTTATAAAATTGATGCCATTGCGGTAGGGAGCGGTACGGCAAGTCGGGAAACTGAAAAGTTCTTAAGTTCGATACGGTATCCTAAGGAGATTAAGATATTTGTTGTAAATGAAAATGGGGCGTCGGTTTACTCTGCGTCAAAGGTTGCTCGCGATGAATTTCCCGATTATGATGTGACGGTTCGTGGAGCCGTGTCAATAGGGCGCCGTCTTATCGACCCATTGGCCGAGCTCGTTAAAATTGAGCCGAAGTCTATTGGTGTAGGTCAATATCAGCACGATGTTGACCAAGGCCGATTGAAAGAGGCTTTGGATTATACTGTTGAAAGCTGTGTGAATTCGGTCGGGGTTGATGTAAATACGGCTTCAAAAGAGCTGCTTTCCTATATTTCTGGAATTGGGCCTGTGCTTGCCGCCAATATTGTAAATTATAGATATGAGCATGGTAATTTTAAAGACCGTCTAAGTCTGTTGGATGTTCCGCGGATGGGAGAGAAGGCTTTTCAGCAATGTGCCGGTTTTTTGCGCATTCCTGGCGGGGATAATCTTCTTGATAATACCGCTGTTCATCCTGAACGTTATGCTCTGATTGGAAAGATGGCGACAGATAACGGATATGATGTCGATGATTTTATTAAAAATCCGAAAACGTTTGCCATGCTTGATTTTTCTCCGTATGTCACTGATTCGGTCGGATTGCCTACATTCAATGATATAATAAATGAGCTTGAGAAACCGGGACGGGATCCGCGCAAGTCGGTTAAAGTTCTTGAGTTTGATGAAAACGTCAGAACTATTGATGACCTGCGGGAGGGGATGGTTCTTAACGGGATTGTGAATAATGTCACCGCTTTTGGTTGTTTTGTCGATATAGGATTGCATGAAAGCGGGCTTGTGCATATCTCTCAGTTGTCAGAAAAATTTGTGTCGGCTCCGTCTGAAGTTGTAAGCCTTCATCAGCACGTCAAAGTGAAGGTTATTGAAGTTGACCGTAAGAGGGGACGTATATCTTTATCGATGAAAGGTGTGCAACAATGAGAGAAAACAGGTTTGTGTTGAGTCTCGGTAGCAACACATCTGAACGACGTGAAAATGTTGTTGCCGCAATAAGGTATCTGAAAGAAGTTTTCACTGTCTCGTCGGTCTCGTCGGTTTATGAGACGTTGCCGTGGGGTGGAGGCGTGAGCATGTATGCAAACTGTGTTTTGAGTGGCGCTACGCAAATGGAGCTTGACGCGGTTTCGGCTTTGGCAAAAGAGTGGGAACGAAAAAACGGACGCGATGAAATTGCAAAAAAATGCGGTATCGTGCCCGTCGACGTTGATGTCGTGATATGGAATGATGAGGTATTGCGGCCTAAAGAACTGGAGAGAGACTATTTCCTGATCGGGTATCGTCAGATTATTCCCGAACCCATACATGGGTGATTTTTCCTATATAACGTGTATGGAGGTCGTTGTCATACCATTTTTCCAAAATGGCTTTATCTTTGAAATTCTCGGAGTGAATGCGTCAGAATAAATCACTTCGCACTCGATAATAAGTTTCGCTTCTTTGAATGATATTTGTCCGGATGGCAATTCTTCGGCATTAAGTCCCGGATAATGCATCTTATCGATTTCCTTGCCCGATTTGGTCCCCATTACGCCAAGTATTTTTCTCATGTTTTCCGGGAAAAAACTTAAAGTGTATTTATTGGCGCGTTCAATATATTCGTGAGTGAAACGTTGAGGCCTTATTACGCATTCCGCTACATCCATGCCCCACATTTCTCCGGCCATGCCCAGCTTGCTGTCATTGTGTTGAAATCGTTTTTGTCTCCTGAAGTGACGAGCATCCAGGTTTTGGATATTAATTCGATAATATTTTCTTTGATTTCTGTTGATTTAATCTCTTTCATTTGATTGAATTTTATTTAATAGATATTAAACATTCTTAAATTGTTATATTTACGCACGTATGCGCGTGACTAAT
>CAZYXN010000073.1:0-13930 GCA_964651105.1 uncultured Muribaculum sp.
CCTCAACAACTATGCGATGGGTTTCATCACCAATAACGAACGTTACAACCAGATTATCGATATCTGGACTCATGTGAACTCACGACTCACCGACACTCTTATGAAGCAGATGACTGCCGCCAACCAGGGCTTCAATTCTGTCTTCATGATGCTTGATTCCGGTGCCCGTGGTTCTAAAGACCAGATTCGTCAGCTTGCCGGCATGCGTGGCCTTATGGCGAAACCGCAAAAGGCAGGAGCCGAAGGAGGTCAGATTATCGAAAACCCGATTTTGGCAAACTTCAAGGAGGGACTTTCGGTGTTGGAGTACTTCATCTCTACTCACGGTGCCCGTAAGGGTCTTGCCGATACCGCGTTGAAGACTGCCGACGCAGGATACTTGACCCGTCGTCTTGTCGACGTGGCTCATGACGTGATTATCAATGAAGAGGATTGCGGCACATTGCGCGGTCTTGTATGCACTGAGATAAAGAACAATGAAGAGGTTGTCGCTTCGCTTGCCGAACGTATCCTCGGGCGTGTTTCCGTGCATGATGTCATCGATCCGATCACCGGAGAGCTTATAGTCGCTTCCGGCGAAGAGATTGACGAGATTGCGGCCAACCGCATCAATGAATCTCCGATTGAATCGGTTGAAATTCGTTCTGTGCTTACTTGTGAATCCAAGAAAGGTGTTTGCGCCAAGTGCTACGGACGTAACCTGTCAAACAACCGTCTTGTCCAGAAAGGCGAGGCTGTCGGCGTTATCGCGGCCCAGTCTATCGGTGAGCCGGGTACCCAGCTTACTCTTCGTACATTCCACGTCGGTGGTGTGGCTTCTAATATCGCAGCCGTTTCTACAATTACTTCCCGTTATGAAGGTACCCTTGAAATCGAGGAATTGCGTACAGTCAAGACCGATGAGAAGACTCCTGACGGAAATCCCGTTGAAGTAGTTATCGGCCGTCTTGCAGAAATGCGTATCATCGACCCCAACACAAAGATGATGCTTACAAACGCCAACATTCCTTACGGTTCAAAACTCTATTTCTCTAATGGAGCTGCCGTGAAGAAAGGCGATGTGATTTGCGAATGGGACCCGTTCAACGCTGTAATCATCTCCGAAGTAGGCGGTAAGATTCAGTTCCAGAATCTTATCGACAACATCACTTATCGTGTCGACTATGACGAGCAGACCGGTCTTGAAGATAAGATTATCATCGAGTCAAAGGATCGTACACGTGTGCCTGAAGCCAATATCGTTGATGCCAATGGCGAGGTGCTTAAGACATATGCTCTTCCTGTGGGCGCTCACTTGATGGTGAATGAAGGCGATGAAGTTAAGCCGGGCGATGTGTTTGTCAAGATTCCTCGTTCTGCCGGTAATGCCGGTGACATCACCGGTGGTCTTCCTCGTGTGACCGAGTTGTTTGAGGCTCGTAACCCGTCTAACCCTGCCATTGTTTCGGAGATTGACGGTGAGGTTAAGTTCGGTAAGGTTAAGCGCGGTAACCGTGAAATCTCGGTTACTTCGAAACTTGGTGAGGTTAAGAAATATCTCGTGCCTCTGTCCAAGCAGATTCTTGTTCAGGAAAATGACTATGTGCGTGCAGGCACTCCGCTTTCCGACGGCGCCATCACTCCTACCGACATTCTTAACATCATGGGTCCGACAGCCGTACAGGAATATATTGTCAACGAAGTTCAGGATGTCTACCGTATGCAGGGCGTGAAGATCAACGACAAGCACTTTGAAGTTATCGTACGCCAGATGATGCGCAAAGTCAACATCCTTGATCCGGGCGACACATGTTTCCTCGAACAGCAGATTGTCGACAAACGTGAGTTCATGGATGAGAATGACCGTATCTGGGGCAAGAAAGTCGTTGTTGATGCCGGTGACAGCGAGAATGTCAAGGCAGGACAGATCATCACAGCGCGCAAGTTGCGTGACGAAAACTCCGCCCTCAAGCGTCGTGACCTTAAGATTGTCACTGTCCGTGATGCCGTGCCGGCAACTTCGGAACAGATTCTTCAGGGTATAACGCGTGCCGCTTTGCAGACTTCAAGCTTTATCTCTGCCGCGTCATTCCAGGAGACCACCAAGGTGCTCAACGAAGCTGCTATCAGCGGCAAGGTTGACACTCTTGAGGGTATGAAGGAAAATGTGATTTGCGGTCACCTTATTCCTGCGGGAACAGGTCTTCGCGAATACAACAGCCTTGTGGTTGCCGGAAAAGATGACATAGACTCTGTTTTTTCCGAAGTAGCTGATATTGTTGCTCAGGAAGAGAAGTAATATAAGATTTGATTTAGACCGATATAGACAAGAGCCGTAATCAATCAAGATTACGGCTCTTATTTTTTCTAAGATTCAGATTTTTCATATCTTTGAAACCGAATAAACCAATCCTGAATCAGATGAAAAAATGCATTCTCTGTTTATTTGCCGTCATATACGTGTCTGCGTGTCAGTCGGCGGCCGCAGATAATTATCGCGGACATATTAGTGAAATATTGAAAAAGTTGAGTCCCGACAATGCCGTAGACAGCGCTCATCGGTATCTCGACGGTATGACTTATGACATAATTCCATATTCTGAAAAGGAGGATATTTTTCTCAACACTCTCATTCCCTATGCAAAAAAACACAATGTCCATCCCCAGAAGATTGCAAAATTGTATGATGGGGCAGATTTGGTGATTATCTCGCAAGGCCCGAGGCTGGATGATGCATGTCGTGTCTTAGACAGCGCTTTGAGCTATATTGAGAAAGTGGAACCCGACTATCCGGATCGCAATTTTTGTAAGGGGCGTATTCTTGAGCACAAGGCATTCAATATCTTGCGCTATGGAGATATTTCCGATGCGCATAATTACGCTATGGAGGCGATTAAGAGCTATGAAGCTGCAGGCGATTGCCATTGGCGTATATCGCGGTGTTTATATCAGCTTGCGGTCACTTATCTGAATCACGAAGATTATGATGGACTTGCGAAAATTGTAACTCAGCTTGAAGCTGTGGGACACTCCGCGCCGGAACGGCTTAAAAATGCAATACTGTATGATTTTTATTCCGTGCAGGAAGCCTATTATGGTGCGTTAATGGAGGAGGAAACGGATAAAAGGCGTAAGAAAGAACTGCTTGATTCTGCTCTTAATGCGTCATCTAATGCGATATGGCTGCTTGAGAATAAAATAGATTGGAAAGGAACATCGATCGACCCTACATGGAACTATTATAACAGAGCTGCGATGTATGTCGTTAATTTCGACCGGCCTGATGTGGACAGTGTCGAATTCTATCTGAAAAAAGCGTTGAGTGTTCCTCATTTCGATCGTCCGGCAATGGAGTTGGAAGCTCGTGTGTCGGTTGAGATTATACGTGGTCAGATGTGGAATAAACTCGGAAGTTTTCCTAAGGCCGAATCGTCTTTGTTGCAGGCTATCGGCTTGATGGAACAGGACAGTATGGTATACAACACGATGTTGCCCGACAGGGAAAATGCTTATAAATTCCTGATTGAGCTGTGTGAGACAAACTGCCGGTATGCCGATGCTTTGAAATATCAGAAAAAACTGGGCGATGTGCTTCACGAGAAGTTTGACCTGGACAAGATGAACGCCATCAAAGATATCGAAGTGAAATATGACGTGGAACGAAAAGAGATGGAGATTGACAATCTCAACGAGCGTAACCGGCAGGATCGAAAAATAATGTGGTTGATTGTCGGCGGCGCGGTTGTGCTTCTCGGCGGAGCTGTAATGGCGATTATAGTGATGCGTCAACGGAGAATGATTGCCGAACAGAAATATTTCGAGGCCGCTCTTTTGGTCGAGCAGCGCGACAAGGCGCTTGTCGAAGGTTTCTTTGCTGTCGGTATCGACAAGGTAAGGGAGCTTCTCGTTTCATCCTCGATAGATGAAGAGTCCAAGACGCGTTATCTTGACTCTCTTAATAAGCTTGATATTCCTGACCTCGACAATATGTTTGCTCCGGCTCGGGAGAAAATGACACAGATGGATTTGAAATACACGGTATGTTTTTACATAGCGATGGATACCCCCGATATTGCTTCGCTGATGAATGTGGAGCAAGCCAGTGTGTACACTGTGCGTTACCGGTTGAAGAAAAAATTCAGAGAATATTCCGCTTTTCGCTTTCTAATGTAGTTAAAAGCCCCGAATTCGGGGCTTTTAACAGCGTTTTTCTATATTTGTCTATATGACAAAATTGGCGTTGTAGCTAATTTAGTGCTTGATTTTCTCTTGTTCACGATTGAACTGAAAACAAGCTTAAGATATGCCGAACGCCAATCAACATCGCTCATCAATTATTGCCATGCTCGTGGGGAAGCTCACGAGCGACATCGCCACAGCCATACTTGACGATAACCTGAAAGTTTTTTTCTTAGACAAATTGTCTGTTGTCGCCGCCGACCCGCATTTTATCAACTTGGTCGATTCAATTAGTGATTGTATCTCATCCACCGACCTTAAATACATACTATGTTTCTATATACAGATGTCGCCTCACGAGATTGCGACCGTGTTTAATGTCGACACCCATAGCGTATATACCGCACGTTACCGCATACGTAAAAAATTGCGAGATATAAACGGAGCAGCTCTGTTTCTGTGATTGTACCTTATTGTTTAAACCGTAATCTCTTATATAACCTTGAATAATAATTATTATAAACCAATTAAGATGAAAGAAAAGATTAGTGTTTTATTGTTATCATTTCTGTTGCCGTTGATAATGACGGCGCATACCGATGATTCCAGAATATACTGGTCGGCCGATCGTTCCCTTTGGGCGGATGTCAACGGCGACGGTATTATGGAATCGTTGCAGAAGATGAGGCTAAGTAAGACAACAATGCCGGAAATCCCTGCGGAAGCTGTTCTCGTAGACCGTGTAACTGCAAGCGGCAGTGGAGATGACTACAAGTTGTGTTACTTGCCGTTTGAGTCCGGAAAAGAGTATGTCAATGCGGATGCTCTTGCGAATATTCGTGTTGAGGGTGACGCGTTTTACTTTCTCCTTGCTCCGGAACGTTTTGAGGGAATGTCTGATGAAGAGTTTCGCGAATTCTGTGTAAATGAATATGGAATCGCTCCGACAACATTTCCGGGTTCCGAAGGAAAATACATCCGGATTTCCGACAGCAACCATGAGATGTTGCCTCTTAACGGCGCATCTTCGATAGGTGATGGCGGTTGTGCCGTGGTGTTTTACGATAATGCCCTTTATGTCGACGTGACATCTAAATTTACCGCCCCTTCAGCAGGTACGGTCAGAACTTCGGAAGGTGTGTACTTTGTTGATTTGAAAGGCAATCCTGTCGCTACCGTTTATGATGTTGAACTGATAGACAACGGCTTTTATGGTGGTTGGTCATATCCCGAAGGATACTATGAATATTCGTTTACCTATCTGAACTACTTCCTGAAGGATATAGACGGTGATGGAATTGTTGAGATTTTTGTAGATGAAAAGGAATATACGTCAGATATTAAGCCGATTGCGCTTCTTAAGAAAGGCGAAGATAATGTATACCGCGAAGTGCAGAAGTTTTCACAGAGAAATTATTATTCCGATAATTTTGTAGAGACCGATATAAATCTTGACGGACGGCCCGATTATTATTTTCTCGGAAATGACGGCAAGCATCATGTGTTGGTGCAGCGGCCCGACCATTCTTTTGTTGATACTGAGCTTGCGGTGACTGCCGACAGCGAGCTTGTCGGAGATGCCGAATTCGGGGTCAGCGGCAGTTATGTCCACAAGTTTACCAAACCTAAAATCAATATGTCGGGTTTTTCAATGCCCGGAGGTGATTCCCATCATGTCAGCAAATTTGACAATATCTCACTGTCGGTAGATGTCAATTTCGACGGTTATCCCGACCTTATTGACACTCAGAAAGGCGGGGCTTTCTTGTCGTTAGGCGATGGATGCACTTATTATGCCGCTGAACTTGGCGGTCAGATTGAGTTGGGCGATTTCAACGGTGACGGTCTGCAGGATTTGGTCATTTTCGATTCAGAAAGTGGCCAGGTGTCAGTTAGACTGAGCTCTTCCGAGGGATATTCTGAAAAGAATCTTGTGAAAAACAACGCTTTGTCAAAGATGTTTGTACACGACTTTGACAAAGACGGCGATCTTGACATTCTCCTTGCGATGAACTCCACTGCTACCGGATATTCGTTCCTGATATTTTACTCCAATGACGGCAAAGGCAGTTTTAAAAAGATTGAAAATTCTTATCAGGCCGCTTATTCGTTCAATGAATGTATTGATATGGAGGGTGATGGTTCTTTCTCCATTATTGCTTCCGATAATGAAAATCCCGGTGTCATTTTGTTCAATATTCCCTCGGAGATGAAGCCACAGCCTAAGGTGTTGCTTTCCGAGAGATTTTCCGACTTTATTGCGATAGACTATGACAATGACGGCAGAACCGAGCTTCTTTATCGCACTTACAATGGTACTAATCGATACCATAACGTGGAATATTCGCCGTCGGCGAATACTGTGCCCGTGTCCGATGCGATGCCGAGTGTGCTCGTAGACAGTGACAAAGGATTCATCCGCGTAGAGTGGAAATCTGCTGCTGACCGAGAGACATCTCCTGCCGATATTACGTATGAAGTGGGTGTGGGAACTGCTAAAGGTGACTATTCTTATGCCCGCATCAATGCCGGACGCGAAAACAGCGCCCTTATCCGCACCGTTGGCTGGGCGCCGGGTGAATACTATGTTGCAGTGCGTGCTGTTGACGGAGCCGGAATGACTGGCGCATATTCCGCTTCGACTGCTTATTCCCATATCGCCGCTCAGCCTGATTTTGTTATCGGAAGTAACTTGGGAGCGGTTGGCAAAGAGATTGATATCACCCTGCTTTCTCCTTACAATCCTGAATTTACTTATTCCTATGACGGCGGAGAAGGCAGTGTTGTGAAAATGGGAGAGAACGGCGATTGCACGATAACCTTTGCGTCACATGGCGAAAAAACGATCAAACTTACCGTAGCCGATGGCAGCAATGTCACTACCGCTTCCCGCGACATCAAAGTGTATGCTTCATCCACTCTCGCCAATGCCAATGCCGACAATGGCAACCTTCTTTCTGCTTATGCCGATCTTGACGGCGACGGAATGGCCGAGAGGCTTAATGTCATGCTTGAGGTGAATGATGGGAATGGCAATTTCACTCCGGTCGGAAAGATGTTCAATACAGAAAATCTGTGGCTCCACGGTTCGCAGGTCGTCGATTGGAATCTTGACGGCATGCCCGATATATTGATGAACGGCAACATGTTGGTGAATGAAGGCGATATCGATTTTTCCAAGGAAACTCCTGCTGTCACAGTGATAGGCTCCGATAATTCCACAGCCTCGTATGACGGGGTGCAGTGGAATGGATGGCTGATGGACTTTGACAATGACGGACGTGTCGATGTATTAGGCTCCATCGGTTCTTCTGAGCCGGGTGTTTATCGTAATCTCGGAAACAACACATTCAAATATAATCCTATCCCTGATATTTATATGGCTTCCTCAGCTGTTTACGATTTTAACAATGACGGTCTGCTTGACATTCTTTCGATAGGCGACGGCATAAATAATCCGTTCATAGCTTTGAATCGTGGAAATTTTGAATGGGATATTAAACCTGTTAATTCCGATATTAAGGTGGGGATTGCTTATACCGGCCTTGATTTTGGCGGTGTTGTTGATGTGAACAATGACGGTTTTGTCGATATCCTTATTAAGGAAAACATGCAGGGGTATACCGATATTTTCTGGGGCGACAAGGACATGGCTTACGCCAGATCTACGCGCGTTGACAATGCGGTGCTTGCCACAACCGGAATAGATATCGACAATGACGGATATGTTGACCTTATCGATACCGAGACAAAACATTTATACTATTGGATGTCTGATGATACATTCTGGATTGAAGAATATTCCCAGGACAATTCGCATCCCTATGAAAGCCGTAAATTCTCCGGATCCGATTCGCGGAGCGACTTCGAATGTCTTTATGTGGACGTTAACGGCGACGGCACTCCCGATCCTAAGGGACTGATACGCCCTGCGATGAAGAATGACCGCCCGACTGCTCCTGCCGCTGTCACTGCTGTAGCTTCCGGCAAAGGCGTGCTGCTTTCATGGAACGCGTCGACCGATACGGAAACTCCGGCTCATCAGCTCCGTTATAATATCTCTCTGAAAAAGAAGGGTGCCGAAGGCGCTGACTCATATATAATCTCACCGATGAACTGCGGTAAGGAAACTGCCGCCATCCTTCCTCTTGTCACCGGAAGCATGCCTCGCTCGGCGACCGGTATAATTGTGCCTATTGACCGTTTCGACGCTACTTCAGAATATGAATTGAAGGTTCAGGCGATAGACTTGTGGAATGCGACATCTCCATTCTCTGAAACTCATACATTCTCTGTGGGAAGCATTGTCGATATCGAGAGTCCTGCTGTTACGGGCCAGGGAGTGGCGACTGATTTCCGCTATGTAGGAACTGAAATTACAGAACAGACCTGGGAATGGGATGGCGGTAAGGCGACTCTTGATGCCGGCATGTACAAAGTGGTATGGGACACTCCCGGGGTCAAGACCGTGGCTTGCACTGTCGCAGGAAGACGTGCCGAGACTTCTATTCTCGTCAAGGAGCGTCCTGACCTCGATTTCGTTCTTCCGGAAAAAGTTCTTGGCGGAGCCCCTGTCATAGTCTCTCTTCCGGAGATTTTTGCCAATGCTTCAAATGGAGCAGAGCTTACGGCTTCCGAAGGTGTTGAAATAACCCTAATCCCCGGCGAGCTTCAGGCGTCGGTTGTGTTCCCGTCGGAGGCCGGTCGCTATTTTGTCGGAGTTGATTATTCTGATGAGATATTCGGTTCAATCGGCTCTCAGAATATGACCGAGGTCATCCAATTCACTCCCGAAATTGCGATTGTGGCGGTCGATGGCGTTACAGGCAAGAACCGTATCGAGTGGAACGCATATCAAGTTCCTGCCGAAACTGGATTGTTCACTAAGATGAGAATATACAAAGAGACAGGCCGCACCGATAATTTTGAACTTATCGGAGAGGCTGAAATCGCCGACGGCAACTTTATTGATATGCAGTCAAATCCCGCTGTACGTAAAAACCGTTATGTTCTTGCTCTCGGCACCACTTATGGAGGCGAGACAGGACGCGGCAAAGTGCATGGAAGCACTCATCTAATGATTAACAGGGGTCTCGGCAATTCGCTTAATCTCATGTGGAATCCGTATGAAGGCGGTGTCGTTGACCGGTATGTTATTCTTCGCGGCCCGTCGCCGGAGAATCTTGAAGTCCTTGAGACCCTTGGCGGATATGAAAACAGTTTCACCGATATGGCTGTTCCTGCCGGTGAATGCTACTATGCGTTGAGCTATGTGAGCCTTGTTCCGCAAGGCCGGGCCGCACGTGCCGGAGCCGATGTCCCGCATTCAAATGTGGTGTGCAGTCGTGACGCTTCCGAGGTGACATTTGTCGAGTCGCTGGATATAAAGTCGGTTGAACCTGTGATGCAGCTTGATGAAAATTCACAGCGTCTCCATCTCTATGCCCGCATTACTCCGCTAAGAGCTACATTCGGTGAAGTTCAGTGGCGTGTAGTGGAAGGCGGCGCTTATGCCGTAGTTTCATCTGACGGTACAGTTTCTTTGACCGGAAATAGTTTCACGGGAACGGTCAAAGTAGAAGCTAAGGCTAAGGACGGTTCAAATGTTACGGCTACGGTGGATATTCCGGTGAATTACACTTCCGGCATTTCTGATGCTACCGTCACTCCCGATGAACTGTCGATTCTGTATGATGCATCGGTACGCTCTCTGAAAGTCACTGGCGTCAGCCGTGCGGTGAAGGTAAATATCTATACCGTCAGCGGAGCCCTTGTCAAGAGCGAGACCATAAGCAACGATGCGTTTCTGCGTCTTGATTTCACATCAGGCATCTATATCGTCAATGTCGAAGGCCGGAGCAAGAAGATTGTAGTTAGATAATCCCTGACCTGTCATAAGACCGAAGCGAGACTGAATCTTTTTTCAGTCTCGCTTTTTGCATATAACCGGTTGATTTAACAGTGATTTAACATATATTAACGGGGGGGGGTAAAAGCCGTTAAAAATTTCATACCTTTGAAAACTAAAAATTTAATTATTTAAATCAAAACTTTTCATGTATCACATTAAATCACTGATTGCCGCCTTGGCTTTCGCTTGTGGCTTGTCGGCGCAGGGTGCTGAAGAGCCTTTTTATATCACATTTTCATATGCTGATGGTACGAAGGCTCAGATTGAAGTCCCGTTCCCTGAAGAAGGAGCTGAGCTCCCAACCATGAAATTCACTGAAAAATCGATTGAAATTACAATTCCGTCAGAATCCACCGGCGAGGCTCCGAAGGTTCATTCTGTCGAGATTAAAGATCTTGAAAGCTCCAACATAGGGGGCACTTCATCGATTCAGAATACGGTGCTGGACAACAGTATTGTCATCACTCCGTTCGGAACCGATGCAGTGCGGATTGCATCGCCTGAGACCGTATCAGCCGAGGAGATTCTGCTTTATGACCTTAATGGCCGTAAACTTGATGTTATGGCGGAGATTTCGGGAAATATAGCCGTTGTGTCGCTCGACAGATTGCCGGCCGGCATTTACGTGATCAATTACAGAAGCAAAACCATTAAAGTCGTCACGAAATGAGAAAGACTATCTTTATTGCCGCCTTGATGGCGTTGATGTCGTTTGGTGCGAAGGGTCAGGAGCAAGTATTGAACGAGATGCATATTGACACTGATGCGTATGCTTATGAAGGAACTTCCTTTTATACTGCCGATATAGACAGTATTGTATTTTATACCGGTTCGTGGTCTTTTGGCGTTCCGGGTCAGACCTATAAAATGCTTAAAGTGTATGGAAACGGATATAATAAGCGTCAGCCATGTTTTCCTGTCGCAGACATAAAAGGCATTAACTTTACTTTCCGCGACATTCGGAAACAGTATGCCCCCAAATTATATGGAGGATTATTTGGAGATAATGCTAATTCGGTGATGCTTGACTGGGAAGCTTCGGCCGGGGCGTCGGGTTATGAAATCCGTTATTTAGGTGATTTTGCGCAAAGAGACAAATTGAGTACTGACGACTTCTTGCAATTGCTTGAAACCAAATCTCCGGTCTATTGCGGCAAAACTATTGTTGCGGGAGCGGAAGAAAACTCTTGCGTTTTTGAGCATCTTGGATATAATACACAATATTGGTTTGCGATAAGGGCATTGTCGCCTCTTGGTGATGAGTTCAATTCCGACTGGAGCGTAAGAACCTCTTTGGCGATAAACACAAATCTTAATTTATGTTTGAGTACTTTTCCGCGATATAATTTGCCTGCCGTATTATCTGTTGCAGAACGTGATTATGACAGAATCAGGATTAATTTTGACCTGAACTATGCTTCCGGCGATGCGAATGATGGCTATGCCGCTCATTTCGAGATTGTCGACGGCTGTTTTGTCGCTGATGAAATTTGTGTCGTCCCAATGGATGAAAACCCCGATGCCACAATCGATGAGAAATGGAGAAGCTATAAGCTCACTTCCGAAGATTTCCAAAATGGCTACATCGATATTACCGGACTTCAGCCGGGAAAGCTTTATAAAGTCGATATTCTCAATACCGGAGTTGCGGCTGAAGTAGACCGCCCCTATAATACGTTGACTGTAAGAACCAAGTCGATTACTGCTCCTAAACTTATTTCTCATGTTGTCGATGCCTCCGACGATGTTGCCGGCGCGGCCGATTATAATGCCTGTGGTCTTGACAAAGAGCTTTCTTCTTATATGAGCGGCGCCGATGAAGATCAGGTGTATTATCTCGAAGGCGGAAAAGCTTATTACATATCGCAGAATATCAATATTACTAAAGGCTTTACTCTTGAGACTCTTCCCGATGATGCAGCTGCCGGAAAACGGGCGATTGTATATATGGGTGGATTGTCAGAAGGGAAAACATGCAATTTCATGTTGAACCCGGCTTCTGGAGAGATATCAGCGATAACTTTCCGCAACATAGATTTCGATACTCCGCATGCCTCTAATTTTGGAGCCGGAAGCGCTTCGGGAAATTACTTTATAAATACAATTTCTTCGGTTTCCGGAGTAAAGATTGAAGCCATTAACATTGAATCATGTACATTCCGCCATTGTATACGAGGATTCGTGAGAGCTCAAAGCGATGGTTTACAGATTAATGCAATCAACTGCGAGGGTAATTTGTTCTACGATTGCGGATATTATGATAAAAACGGTCGCGGTTACGGATGGTTTGCCGCTCCCGGCAAGGAGAATGTGAATATATTCTGCAATTTGCGTTTTGTGAACAATACCATATATGATTCTCCTTTTCAGTCATTGGTATATGATGCGGATAGAAACTGTAACTGGGGTGAGGATGTGAAATGGAATATAACCGTAGAGAATAATACGTTCATTAACTTTTCGACAAGATATAATGGGTGCAGCATGATTAAACTTAGATATGTGCCTGACGGCTCTCATTTCTCGATTCAGCGTAATCTGTTCGCTCTTGTCAAGTGTAGCGATGACGATGCGAGAACTCTTTATAATGTCGGTGCTGATGTGAGAAGCGGAGATTTCACATTTGAGATTAAGGACAACTATTCAACCGGCTGTCTTGACGTACATTTGAAAGATGACGGTATTTTCACTTCCGGCGCGTTCTCTGCAACAAGAAATTCTTTTGGTTCGGCCAATGTTGCCGTCGGCAACAAGGGGACTGCCGAAGACCTGATTGTGAAAGTCGGCTCTGTTCCTTTGTTGACAACCGATTTGTTCGTTTCTCCCAATCCGCCTTACAATCAGGTTTCCGAAGTCAATAATCCTTTGGATCATGCCGCTCCGGAAAATATTCTGGAAGCTCTGAAATACAAGCAGACCTCCGAGGTGTTTAACCATGAGATTTACACCAAAAAAATTGGCGACCCTCGTTGGAGAAACTGATTCCTTGGGAATAAATATATAACCGCGATTCTGAAAGAATCGGTATCCTGTAATTGCAATAACAATTGATGATGCCGGTTCTTTCAGATTTATTTATAATCTTGCCGGTTAATCGGTTATTTCTTTCGCCTCTTATAAAGAATTCCTGGCTTTCAGGACTCCGAGCAGTCCTTGCACAAGCCTTTGATGACAAAGTTTGCGTGGAGCGGGGTGAAACCTTCGGGCAGTTTTATGGCCGGAATATGTTCCGATTCAAAACAGAAGATTTTGCCGCAGCTCTCGCATTTGAAATGTATGTGCATATCATCCAGAGTGTGTCCTTTTTCGCCTCTGCACAATTCATATTTGAGCGAACCGCTTCCATCGTCGATGACATGGACAAAGTCTTTTTCGGCGAAGAGCATAAGTACACGGAACACGCTTGATTTTTCAATTGAGTCAAGCGTGTTTTCTATCTCGGTCATACTGACCGGATGTGTGAAACTGTCAAGACATCGTGCAATCAACACTCTGTTGGGTGTCGGCCGTATCCCTTTATGTTCCAGCGAGGTTTCGATTGACTTTGTCATGATTTATTGCGGAGTGTAGGTGAAATTACGGAAAACGCCTTTGCCTTTGCCGGTAGCGAACATGCCTATTGTTATGCCTGTAAAACCGCCGGCAGTCTCTGTCGACAGGAATCGGGTGTCAAGAGCGCCGAGAGTCTTGAATTCTTTTCCGTCAAGCGAATAGCTGAATGTGTAGCGGTCATCTTTTCCATCGATTTTCACTGTGATATAGCTCCCCGCAGGAATATCTGTCGTGGTCTTGTTGCCCGAGATGGAGTGAAGCTGATAGGCGAGAGTCAGCGACTGGGTATTGTCGGCGTTTTCACGTATA
>CAZYXN010000074.1:0-13700 GCA_964651105.1 uncultured Muribaculum sp.
AGATAGCACTATACTCCGAGATTATCCCCACCCACCGGGAAAATCCGCTGACCCATTTTTTAACGCTTCGCGGGGAGGTGAGAAAAGAAGAAAGAGCTAAATCTTAACGATTTAACTCTTTCTTTGTGTTGCCTTGGAAGGATTCGAACCCTCACAGGCGGAACCAGAATCCGACGTGCTACCATTACACCACAAGGCAGTTTGTTTCTGTTTTGCGAGTGCAAATTTAGAGACTTTTTTTATATTGTCCAAATTTTTTTGAGTATTTTTGTCAGCATGGATGAATTTATTTTAAAAGTAGATAATGAAATCGTTTCCGGAGCACTGATAAAACGTTCTGAGTCCGGGACTGCAGATGTGATAGTAGCGCTTAGCGGCGGTGCCGATTCAGTCGCATTGCTTGTCAGTCTTAATAATTTAGGATATAAGTGCGTAGCGGCTCATTGCAATTTTCATTTAAGAGGAGAAGAATCCAATCGTGATATGAATTTCTCAAAAGAGACAGCTTCTTTATACGCCATTGAATTCAAATGCATCCATTTTAATGTAGAAGATTACAAAAAAAAACATGGAGTTTCCATAGAAATGGCCTGCCGTGATTTAAGATATGATTGGTTTCGGAAATTGTCGGCAGAATATGGAGGAATTCCGGTTGCCATTGCCCATCACCGCGACGACAACGAAGAAACCTTTTTTCTAAACATTCTGCGAGGGACCGGCATATCCGGGCTGTGCGGAATGAAACGGCGCAATGGGATTTTTATTCGTCCTCTTTTAGGCACAAGCCGCAACGAGATTATTTCTTTTTTATCCCATCACTCAATCAACTATATCACCGACTCATCCAATCTGGAGAACGACGTTAAAAGAAACAAACTCAGAAATATCATCCTCCCCTCTCTGCGTGCCCAATTTCCCAATGCAGATATCGGGATTTTGCATACGATTTCTGACATCGGCCGCAATTACGGATTATACCATGAGGCCGTACAGATGATGGCAGCTAAATTTGTCGATGGACGAAATGAAATAGACGTATTGTCATTGTCAAAAGAAATAAAGAACGCATCCATGCTATTATACGAGATGATCAGGGAGAAAGGATTTACATTTTCCCAGGCATGTGACATGATAGAACATCCATGCGGGTCAGGACGAACATTTTACTCCAGAGATTACCATGCGTTGCTCAATAGAGGAAAGTTAATCATAATGCCGAAGACCGACGACCACCCCGAATGCATCGAATTTCATATCGGTGAATCCTACGAATCAATTCCGCTACAATTATCAATCCGGTTTATCGATAAAGAAGACATGCAGCCCGACCGCAGCGGATTGTCGTTATACCTTGACGGCTCGATACTTGCCGACTCTCCCCTTTTCACATTGCGCGAATGGAAAGCAGGCGACAGAATCCATCCGTTTGGAATGCGAGGATCACGACTGGTCAGCGACATATTGACTGATGCAAAAATCCCATTGAATGAGAAACACAAAATAAAAGTGCTTGAAGCAAACGGCAAAATTCTTTGGGTGATCGGACTTCGCACCTCCCGGCATTATCCGATAACCGAAAACACATCCTCAGTATTATTCATAAGATGGAATGAAAGCCAGTAATAAATATGCAAACATGCGATAAATATTGCAATAACCTATATCTTCGCAATCACCTTTTATATACATATCTCCTATGTAAGAGATACGTCTCTATAGTCCGCAAAATTATAAAATAATTGTGGATTAAGCAAATTAAGATGCTTATTGATGGGGTAACTTTGTGATAATAAGCATTATATTTTAAAAATAGCCTGTGTCTGCCGGGAATTTTTGTTTTTGAAAAATGCCTATGAATGTATACTTTTTGATTTATGATTTATCGGTTTGTTTAGTAATCCTCAATAAGCTAATGGCTAATATGCGATTATACTGTGATTTATCATTAGCGAGTATCTCTTACATAGGAGATACTCGCTATTATAGTTGGATTATGCCGGTCCATTTTCGGCGTAAAAGACATATCATTGCTGGTAATCACAATTTTATCAGCACATTACGGCAAGCACCCCACCCTTTATCTAAGGATACACTTAAGATTAGGGGAGTTAGAGAATTGTCAAAAATTTAGCCAGTTCCTTTTTCAATAATGGTTCAAGCGGCTCAGACCGACACACTGCTCTACGCTATTCGCACATCCATCGATGAGCAAATAAATTGCGGCAAAGCTACTACAGCCCGCAAATTATCGTATTGTTTAAAAAAAGTAGAGACATATCTATGTGGCATGGACTTGCCCCTTTCATCCATAAACAAGGAATGGGTTGACCGATTCTCTTCATGGATGATTGATTCGGAAAAACTCTCCGAAAACACCAAGGCCACCTATTTGAGATTAATTTACACCATATGCCGCTCCGCAGCCGCCAAAGGACAGAAAATCGACACATCAGCCTTTGAAACCAAAGAGATGGGCAATAGCGAGTCGCTTCGCACCCTATTGAACGCCAAGGAAATACAATCCCTTATATCGCTCAACCTCTCCGAAAGCCCGATGCTTGCTCGAGCACGAGCCATATGGCTATTCAGCTTGCTATGCGGGGGACTGTCTATAAACGACTTGATGAGCGTAACCAACTGCATGCTCTCCGCCCGCATTTTATCTTTGGGCGATATCAATATACCGGTAACTGAAGCCGCAATCAGCCAGCTTGACATGATTTTCGACCGACAGACAAAATACACATTTCATCAAGCTCCTACGCCCCTCTCATCCGATGACTTAACGAGACGCTCAGAAAAGCTTGACTCCCTATTGTCGGTCATCACCGAACGTGCAAAATTGGAAAAGCCGCTGACCATCACCAACGTGCATGCGACGTGGCTCAATCTCGCAAATATCAAAAAAAGCCGGTTCAGGCACTTCGCAGCTGACACTTCGCTATTCCACAGCCGGCTTGAAAATGTCGCGGCCGCCGTCGACCCGTATCGCAAATACTGGTTTGCAATGCGGTGTATGAAAGTTTCGCTAGAAACCATGCGTCACGCTTTATATTCCCAATTCCCGGAAACAAAAACATTCATCGCCGAAAACGACAATTATGAATGCACCAAAAAAGGAATCAAGAAAAACCGCCGGTCAGTAATTCGCGACATTCTCTTCTTCAACACTACACTTCCGCAGGCAAATGCGGCAAAAAAAGCGTTTCACGATTCCGCCTACATCTACGACTACCAGGGCGGCAACCGCCGTCAGCTCGCCATAATACCTGCCGAAGAAATGAAAATGTTCATGTACATCAACAACATCCCAGCAAAAGAGATACTGTACTTTTTCCCCGATGAATCGTCAGCTGCGACATTAAAGAAAGGCACGGAAGTAACCGTCACCGAAGGCGAATGGAAAGGAGCAAGAGGCATCCTCCTCGGCCCGTCGAAAAAATACCCGTTGCTCGTGATTGTCCAGGTCACCTTGCAAAACCTCGGAATTGGCGTGTCGGCCCATATTCCGCCCCACTTTCTGCGTATCGGCCGCCCCGAAGACTAAACCGCCATCATAACGATAAAAATGCGCGACACACCGCCGCCACATATTTCCGCGACACTCTCCACTGCGACGCTGGTCGAAATATACCGCGATATCGCCTCCCGCACAGCCCTCTCCGATACCGGTACCCCCGAGATACCGCCACGCATCGGACCGCTCGCCGAAATAAGCCGGCTGCTGCATGAACGCTACTGGCTGACAACCGATGTCGACGAACTCATTCTCATCCTCCGGACGCTCAACTACTCCGCGTGGGTCTACGACATGACCCAATACCGCGACTTCATAATCGACGAAGCAACCTTCCTCGAAACCCTCCCCTCCCTCACCCCTCGCCAACACACCTCCCTCGCCGCCATCCTCTCCTAACCCCGTTTCGGACTATATATTTAATCTCAATATATACTAAGTAGGCAAAGATAATTCATCGTTACATGTCAATTAATAACAAAAATATCTTTATAGCAAATTCAAATTAGAGTTTTGACTATACATTAAATTATGCCAACTTCTATATCAAGCAACAAAAGAATAGCAAAAAATACTATCTACTTATACCTCCGAATGGCTTTGATTATGATAGTAAATCTGTTTGTTGTTAGAGTTATATTAAATACATTAGGAGCTGAAGATTATGGCATTTATAATGTTGTTGCTGGAACTGTCACATTCTTTACATTCATTGGCACATCCTTAGCATCAGGAGCTACAAGATTTTTTGCAATAGATATTGGGAAAAATGAATTTGACAAACTTAAAATCACGTTCAGTCTTACTATATATATTTATTGGGGCATTGGAATAATTTCGATATTATTGCTTGAGTCAATTGGCACATGGTTTTTAAACACTAAATTAAATATTCCAGAAAATAGACTTTTTGACGCAAATATTGTTTTTCAATTTGCCATTTTAACATTTCTCAGCAGCATTTTTACAATCCCATATAATGCTGCGGTTATAGCATTTGAAAAAATGTATTTTTTTGCAATATTAGGAAGTGTCGAAGCTATTGCTAAATTACTTGTTGCGTTCTCGTTAGTTCTCATTCCATCTAATAAACTAATACTATACGCAGTATTACTTTGTATTGTATCATTCTCCATATTAATCATCTATATTATATACGTTAAAACCAATCTAAAAGGTTGCTCCTTAATAAAGGTTCATGATTTTTCATTAGCTAAAGATTTATTGAAATATTCTTGTTGGAACATGATTGGAACTTCGGCAATAATATTCCGCAACCAAGGAATTATAATATTATTAAATCTATTCTTCAATCCGATTATAAATGCGGCACAGACAATTGCACAGCAAATATATGGAGTTATAAACCAATTAATTGCCAACGTATATCTAGCCTCTAGGCCACAAATTACAAAACAATATAGCATTAACGAGTTGAATAATATGTGGAATCTAATCTTTTTTAGCGGTAAAATAGCCTATTTTCTTTTATTAGTGATTATCATTCCTCTATTCATCTGCATGGATTTCATTCTAAAACAATGGTTAGGCCACGTGCCAGAGTATACGGTGGTGATTTGTAGGTTATTGTTAATTTCCCTTTGCATTGAAACGTTTACAAACCAACTTTTTGGTGGATTTCAAGCCGCAAACCGATTAAAAAGAGTTCAAGGAATTTCCAGTAGCATTATGTTACTGAATCTTCCTGTTTCTTATTTAATATTAACATTTAATGCTAAAGTATCCATTCCGTACATGGTAATTATTGTTCTATCGATTATATATTCTATATCCATAATAATAATAGCAAAGATAGATTTACAAATGTCCTTACAATTATTTCTCAGAAAATTATTTTTACCCTCCTTATTTGTGCTTCTATCCGCACCTATAATTCCGTTTATCATCCATCATTCTCATTCAATTCAAAATGGGTGGATTGATTGTGCAATAACGATTTTAGGTACAATTATAAGTATGGTTATAACCACTTGGTTTTTAGGATTAACAAAAGACGAAAAAAATAAATTACTACATATAATAAAGTCTAAATTAAAATGAACGCACCAAAAGTTATTGCAGAGATAGGTTGCAACCATAAAGGAGACATGTCAATTGCAAAAGAATTAATCATGACGGCCGCAACATATTGCAAAGCAGACGTAGTCAAGTTCCAAAAAAGATGCAATCGAGAATTACTTACACCCGAAGAATATAATGCTCCTCATCCTCATCCAGAAAATTCCTATGGAAAGACTTATGGTGAACACAGAGAGTTTTTGGAGTTTTCGCTTGACCAACACCGTCAATTAAAGACTTGGTGTGAGGAATTCGGAATCGAGTATTCGACTTCAGTATGGGATTTAACTTCAGCTAAAGAGATTTGCTCATTAAATCCGAAATTAATCAAAGTACCTTCTGCATGTAATTTAAATAAGCCCTTATTAGAATTTCTATGCGACAATTTTGAGGGAGAAATTCACCTGTCATTTGGAATGACGACACGAGAAGAAGAAGAGCAGATCATTTCGCTATTTGAATATAAAGGCCGCAATAAAGATCTTGTAATCTATGATTGCACTTCTGGATATCCTGTTCCATTCGAAGACATCTGCTTACTTGAAATAATAAGGCTGAAGGAATTATATAACGACAGAGTAAAAGCAATTGGCTTTTCAGGCCACCATTTGGGTATAGCCGTAGATTCCGCAGCAGTTGCATTAGGTGCGGAATGGATTGAACGACACTATACTTTAGATCGAACATGGAAAGGAACTGATCATGCAGCTTCATTAGAACCTGATGGCGTAAGAAAGTTAGTCCGAGATGCCAAAGCTGTAGCAAAATCATTGGAATATAAAAAAGAGGATATTCTTGATATTGAAAAAATACAACGTGATAAATTAAAACGTAATCAAGTCAAATGGTAATCGCATTTATCCCGGTAAGGGGAGGCAGCAAATCAATTCCTCTAAAAAACATTAAGGATTTTTGCGGCAAACCTCTTGTTTGTTGGAACATCGAAGCATTAGAGAAGTGTAAATTAGTTGATAAAATAATTATTGCAACAGATTCCCCTGAAATTGCAAAAGTTGTCAGCTCTCAAAACTATAAAAAGACCCATATATATTGGCGTTCAGCTGAAAATGCAATTGACACTGCAAGTACAGAAAGTGTTATGTTAGAGTATCTCAAAAAAAATCCAACTCCGCCAAATTGCACTTTCATATTAGCCCAGGCTACATCTCCAATGACTAGAACAGAGCATTTTACTGAAGCTCTTACACAATACAATACTGAAAATATCGATTCTTTATTATCATGTGTGCGAAATTTCAGATTCTTTTGGAATAAAGATGGAACAAGCAAAAATTACGATTACAAAAATAGGCCTAGAAGACAAGACTTTAATGGGGAATTAATGGAAAATGGGGCATTTTATATTAATTCCGTAAGTAACATTCTAAATTTCCAAAATCGTCTCTGTGGGAAAATCGGCATATATATAATGCCTGAATACACTGCGGCAGAAATAGACGAACCTGATGATTGGATTATATTAGAAAGCTTAATGAAACGCCATGTATTAAGCAATCCGGCAAAAAAAAGCAACTCAATAGAATTATTCGTTTCTGATGTCGATGGCACATTAACCGATGGAGGAATGTATTATTCTGAATCTGGAGAAGAACTAAAAAAATTCAATACTCGGGATGGCATGGGATTTCAAATGCTCCATAATGCAGGAATTAAGACCGGAATAATAACATCTGAAAATACTTCAATCGTAGAGCGCAGAGCGGAAAAACTGAATATTGACTTTTTAATACAAGGCAAAAAGTTCAACGGAAAATTGGATGCGATAAAAGTACTCTGCAAGAAAGAGAATATCTCACTTGAAAAAGTTGCCTACATTGGAGATGATATCAATTGTATTGAACTCCTAAAGAATGTGGGATATGCAGCTTGTCCAATAGATGCTCAAAACGCAGTTAAAGAAATTCCCGGCATTAAGATTCTTTCTCTCCGTGGAGGCGAAGGTGTCGTTAGAGAATTCATTGATTTACTTTTGCAAGATAATGACAATAACGAAGCTAATTAAATGTTTTATTAATTCATGTCATTCATCACTCAGCTATTTATCTAAATCTTGTATTTGGATTTTTTATATGCTCAGGCATGAAAATTTTAAAAATTATATCCCCAAAAAGAATCCCACTAAGAAATTGCTAATTCTAGCAAATGGGCCCAATTTAAAAGAGTCTATTAGAAATGGCATCCAAGATATCGAATGTTCAGATATAAGAGTTGTTAATGATTTCTGTAAATCTGAATTTTTTTTCGCAATAAAACCGGCATCCTATGTATTTGCTGATCCATTTTTTTTTAGCGATGAAATAACGGAGAGACATCGGCAGATATGGGAGGCATTTGCTAATGTTGACTGGGAAATGACGCTATTTATTCCATATTTCACATTCTCGAAAATATCAAACCGAATCTCAAACTCAAACATTAAAGTATGCCCATACCATCACATGCCGTATAATGGATGGAATTCAATACGCAAATTACTTTATCGAAAGGGATTATCAATGCCCAGAATTCAAAATGTTGTAATTCCATCAATTTTTATTGGGATAAATGAAGGATATAAACAAATTGATTTATACGGAGTAGATCATTCTTGGACAAAAGAAATTAGGGTAAACAAGGACAATCAAGTCTGTTTGATTAACAGTCATTTTTTTGACAACAAAACACCTGAATTAAAACCTTGGCATAAAGGCCTTGGACAACCAGTCTATAAAATGCATGAGATATTAAGGGATTTAGCTTGGATGTTTGATGGGTATCATGTTCTTCGTGAATATGCTGATTCAATGGGATGCCGTATAATCAACAAAACTAATGATTCTTTTATTGACGCATTTGAACGTGATGTGAGATAATTATTCAATTCTCGATGATAAAGCATCTTATAAAATATATCATCCTTAAATGGAAATGGAGAAGTAAACTGAAGTTCGATTTCAGTTGCAATATTGGATTGAAATCAACATTTGAAGGAATGAACCAAATACATCCTTACACCGATTTTCAGGGTCAGCTCGGGTATGGCTCTTACGTTGCTTCAAATTCAAGTATTAATGGGCTAATTGGCCGATTTACTTCCGTTGGTCCCTACGTCAGATGCAATGCGGGCAGACATCCTTATACCTATCCATTTGCAACAACAGCCCCGTGTTTCTTTTCGGCCGAATCGTTTAAGTATCAAAACGGAAGGACATTTGCACACCGCCAGTGTTTTGACGAGTTCTCTTATTATGATAACGATAGTAAATTAGCCGTTAAAATAGGTAATGATTGCTGGATTGGAGAAGGGGCATTTATAGTTGGGGGAATCAAAATAGAGGATGGCGCTGTGGTTCTCGCCCATGCTGTTGTGACAAAAGATGTCCCGCCATATGCTATTGTTGGAGGTGTGCCTGCAAAAATTATCGGGTATCGCTATTCTAAAGAGGATATTGATTTTCTCCTCAAAATACAATGGTGGAGCAATTCAGAGGACTGGTTCAAACAAAACTGGGAACTACTCAATAATTTCAGAGAATTGAAGCATTACTATCTAAACAAACTTAATAAATAGTGAAGATTCAATGACGAAGTTCAAAAAGTGAATAGTGAGGCATAGATTAATAATTCTCGCCTACGCATTTTTCTTTCCTAAAACCGAGCATTAATTATTCTGCGTTCTGTTTTGACATCTAAACAGAACTTCTTGTCTTTACACTATATCTCAATTCAATTTGTATGTCCGGGAATTTGAAGATTTCGGTCGTTACGGTGTCATATAATGCCGCAGCGACAATTGAAGAAACCATAAAATCGGTTGTCAATCAATCGTATGACAATATCGAATATATTATCATTGACGGTGGTTCAACTGACGGCACCGTCGACATCATTAAACGCTACACCCCCGGCGGAAGCGAATATGGCAAGCACCCCAACACCGTTGCCTATTGGATTTCCGAGCCAGACAAAGGTATATATGATGCCATGAACAAAGGTATCGTCGCCGCCACCGGCGACTACATCTATTTCCTTGGTGCCGACGACACTTTAATCCAGCCCGACACCATTCAACGATGCTCCGACATCTTTCATAATGATCCCAATGCGATATATTACGGGAATGTACAATTTAAAGGTACCAACGTAGTTTATCCAAAAGAAATAAAATCAGTTTATCAATTGTGTTTGAGAAATTTTTCCCATCAGGCTCTATTTTATCCCAAAGAGATTTACAAAAATAAAAATTACGACACAAGCTATAAACTGTGGGCTGATTATGTCTACAATTTAGAATTATATGCCAACCACAAGTTTACCTATATGAACCGTCTCATCGCAATCTTTAATCTTTCTGGAGCCGGCTCAGTCTCTGTCGACAGAAAATTTATGGAGACCCGTACTAACTTGATAAAAAATTTGTTTGGCTATAAAGTGGCGATAATAATGAGATTAAGGTATGCCCTAAGCGGATTATTCCATGGATTTCACAATATTCGCAACTGAACTATTCCATAACTGGACCTATTACCTCCCTATAATGCTCCTATTCGCCTGCGGATATCTGTTGATATTTAAAAAACAGATATGGAGCATTTTTGACCCGCTCTTTATGGGGGCATTAACAATGGGATGTGCAGCATTTGCAGTATTTGTACTTTTGATAAATAATTACGTTCCAACAAAATTCATCATTTCTTTTATCTTAATTGAGGTATGCTTCATTTTAGGATTTAAGATAAAGTTTCACCGAGGAATTCATCCAAGACAGAACCACGCTCCACCAAAATACAACAGCCTTACAGCCACCTTCGGAGCTATTTTAGAAATCATGACACTGCTCATCCAGTTCTACGGATTCAAGACAACTGGACTGGTTATTTTTAATGAGGAAGTCAATCATGTTTCGGTCTACGACGGTCTCGGACCCCTTAGGGCTTTCCTGTTAGGTACACGACTCATATTTTTCATCTATTTCTTCTATAAACGTAAAATCACGACCCTAAGTCCATTTGACTGGATTGTATTTATCATTGCTTTCATCGGGGTCATTTCCGCCGGTTCAAAGTCAGCCATCCTTCAGCCGATAACAATATTCTTTATCGTAGATTTTTATTTTAATCGATATACCGGCTCAAAAATTGCTAAAATAAAAGCAGTGTTTCTACTGGTGGTGATAAGCTTTCCGGTTGCAGTCATCGCAATACGAGACGGTGGAAATCTAACAAAATCGCTGACTCTATTATTTGGCCGTTTTGCCGCCACTGGCGATATATATGTGTTAGGTTACAATGATTCTGTAATACAACATGTCACTGATGACTCTTTTCTGAAATATATTCTTTATCCTGGGTGGGGAACTATCCTCAAAACTATCGGGGTTGATATTGTGCCCCCTGAGGGAGTCGGAGTAAACATATTCAGGCAATACTATCACGTATATGATGCCGGCCCCAATACTCGATTAAACTATCTACTGTTTTTCTTTTTCGGCACCGCGATTGCCCCTATCCTCTCCTTTCTATTCGGTGCTTTTATCAGGGCTATTCGGGAGGCTTACGGAAAATACAAGCACCGTCTATTCACATTTTTCATCATAACTATCTTTTATATCAACCTCCTAAGCATCGTTACAGATATAAATATTTTCCTCAACAACACGTTTTGGAGTATCGCAATGTTCTTGGTGGCATACATTTTAGCGCAAGTAGTTCTAAAGGTAAAAAAATACATCGTTTAAGTTATGAAAAAGCATGTTGCCTTCTTCATGGGTTCAATTTCTAGAGGAGCCGGAACCGAAAGGATGACCACTTCTCTTGCCAACAAACTGAGTCTTGTCGGCTATCCTGTTTCGATAATATCGCTTTATAAAGGAGAAAAACCATTCTTCTCGCTTGAAAAAGGAATTAAACTGCATAGTCTGCTTATTCCTGAAAAGAACGCCACCATGCATTTTTGTAAAACCTGCAGACGATTGTCGAAAATTGTACGACGGGAAAAGATTGATTTACTCATAAATGTCGATGTTATTCTTGCCACTTTTAGTTTACCGCTGAAACTATGGATTCCAGATTTAAAAATAATTTCCTGGGAACACTTCAATTACAAGACAGATTTAGGAGTGCGCCGACGGGATTGGGCGAGGAACCTGTCAAAGCGTTATGCCGATGCGATTGTCACTCTCACTTTACAAGATAAAAACTACTATTGCGAGAATTTGACTCGTAAATTCCCCATCGTTAATATTCCCAACTTCTTAGATTCGGAAAATGTGGATCTTGCAGCTATTGGCAATAAAAACATTGTGGCTGTCGGCAGGCTAACCTATCAAAAGGGATTTGACATTCTTCTCAATATATGGGCTGAAGCTCGTTCCAAGATGAAAGACCGTGAATGGAAACTATATATCGTCGGCGATGGAGAGAATAAGGACAAATTATTACAGCAAGCCGAAAAGCTCCATATCTTGGATTCAGTGTGTTTCGTCGGAGCCAAGAAGGACGTGTCAAGTTACTATCTAAACTCGTCAATCTATCTAATGACTTCACGATTTGAGGGCTTGCCTATGGTACTCATTGAAGCTTTGTGGCATGGGCTCCCCATCATAAGTTTTGACTGCGTGACAGGACCCGCTGATATCGTTGACGACGGACAAAACGGTTATCTCATTCCTCAAAATGACAATACTCGATTTATCGAGAAACTTATAGAACTGACATCCGATTTTGAGAGTCGTTCAAAAATGCAGTTGAATGCCATTGAAAAAGCAAAGCAATTCAAATCTGCAAGAATTATTAACGAGTGGAAAAATATCATAGACAACATTTGAAAATAATGATTCCTAAAACAATTCATTATTGCTGGTTTGGAGGAAAACCATTGCCAAAATCAGCTGAAAAATGTATCAACAGTTGGAAAAAAATTTTCCCTGATTATGAAATAAAAAGATGGGATGAATCAAATTTTGATGTAAACATGACTCCATATACCAGTCAGGCTTATCAGTCAAAAAAATATGCATTTGTCAGCGATTATGCTCGCTTTTGGATTATCCATAAACATGGAGGTTTATACTTCGACACCGATGTCGAAGCAATAAAAACATTTGACGACATTATTGCCGACGGAGCCTTTATCGGATGTGAAAACCCCTATATACCTGAATGTGATGCCATGAAATTGGCAGTGAACGCAGGATTAGGAATCGGAGCCGAACCTGGCTTCAAATTATATAAAGAAATCCTCGATTTTTACAATTCTATCAATTTTGAGAATCCTGACGGGAAATCCAATCCTGAAACCGTGGTAACCTACGTCACCCGACTACTGATTTCGAAAGGTCTTGCGAACACAGGCGAAATACAATCCATTGACGGATTGAATATATATCCGTCCGATTATTTTTGTCCCATATCCACTAAAGACGGCAAGCTCAGAATCACAAGCAACACGCGCTCCATCCACCACTATGATCAAACATGGCAATCTCCGACGCGCAAGTATGGGCGCAAGCTGATTCTTGCGTTAGGAGGAGTAAAATTAAAAAATGCTCTGAAGAAACTCTTCTTCAATAAATAATTCAAATATGCGTATACTTCAAGTCATTACGCTCTGCGAACTTGGCGGAGCGCAGTCGGTCGTAATCAATCTTGCCAATAAACTCTGTGAGGATCACGAAGTTATGGTTGTTGCCGGAGATGGAGACGGAAAAATGTTTGAGTCGCTTGATCCACGAATAAAGAAAGGTCGCATTCCAAGTCTGGTCAGAAAACTGTCTCCACTGGACGAAATAAAGACTGTTTTCGCAATGAAAAGAATATATCGAGAATACAAGCCCGACATTATTCATCTTCATTCATCAAAAGCCGGATTGCTCGGCAGATTTGCGTTCCCTAAAGGGAAGACAATCTACACTGTCCATGGATTTGATTCAATCAGATTGGCATATAGAAAATTTCTCCCACTTGAAAGACTATTGCAAAACAGATGCGCAGCTATCATCGGGGTCAGCAAATACGACGAGAATAATTTGAAAAACGAGGGCATAACGCAAAATGTATCAACCGTATACAACGGAATATACCAACCTCCTCATCTTGAAAACAAT
>CAZYXN010000075.1:0-13659 GCA_964651105.1 uncultured Muribaculum sp.
TACCGCATTCATAGGCCTCACCTTTCTGCGGATTGTAGGATTTGGGTGAAATCAACCCTGCTACAATCAATGCCAGCGCGACAAGAGCCACGCCGGTCAATGCCGCTACAACGGCAAGGGTAGAATTCTGAATACCAAAGATTAATGATACCATAATTTAGTTATCTGTTCTTGTATAGTTGCATCATCCATGCAACATTGCACTGATTTCTTGTGTAATCTTTTGCAAATATACCAAATTTTTCAGGAATAGCAATTAACCGACAACTAAAAATTAAGGAATTTTATCCGTATTTCCCAACTCTGCCTACGCATGCTCCAAATTGAATAAAAAACGGGTCCGACACGCCTCACGGCGTATCGGACCACAATCAATCCTATGAAAATTGAGGAAAGAGATATCTTTAAGCAATTCGCTTGCTAATTGTTTGGAGTTGTTTGCGATGACAGCAACGTTTTAAGCGTAGCTGACACGTTATAATCGGTTGTCGCTCCCTCAGCATCGGTTTCCTGCCACACGAATGAGACAGAATAATCACCCCCTATTTTCCCACTGGCTCTCAAATTCAAAACCTTATGAAGCGGAGAAGCCGTCGAGGAAGTTTTCAGATATACCGGAAGTTCATTGGCTGAAAATGACAGTCTGTCGCCAACAATCTTAAAATTGATGCCCTTAAGTTGAATCGACTCGTTCATGTCAGTCTTAAACTGGGCATTATCAATCATAAAGTCAAGAGAACGCCTGTCCGTATTAATATCAGCCTCATTTATTGAAATCATATAGAGGTTCTTATCCCCCTGAGAGGTCGTGAAAGGACTTTCTTCAGAATCAGAAGACACGACATTTGTAATACTATAAAATATAGGCGCGCGGTTCATGGCCAACATGCTAATTGAACCGTCATCCATGGTGTACATCGTATTCATCCATGGGCCGTCAATAGAACAAGTCACTTTATCCGAAGCGGCAGAACCGCTCACAAGCTTAAATCCTGAATTTGTTCCTGTCAGAATCAAATCTTCAAATTTAAACGACATTGAATTATTGCTTCCTGGCAGCATCACATTATTTGAAGTGATCGCACACTTCGACACATTGGAATAATCCAACTTAAACTCGGTAGCGCCCAATGAATAAGCCTCTCCCGATGCAGAAGTCGTATAATAGAGCATGCTCATATTAAACGTCTGCGAGTTCGAGTTATTGCTATCGCAAGATGTCATCAAAGCGACTGTCAAGGCCGCCAATGTAAAATATTTCAATATTTTCATTTCAATTTTTTATTTAAAAATTCAACCGGAGGGCAACACCCATACGGGCCGGCCTCCCTTTTTGTAAAAAAGCATTTCCCACACTAACGAAATAAAACGTGTCATACTGCGTGCCTGTAATATTCTCGCCCCACACCGTAAGCGAACAATTTTTATGACACACTGAAACAGAAGCTCCTAACGTATCATAAAACGGTTGTTTTTCAGTATTGGCTTCATTCCACATAATCTCGCCGACTCCACGGCAATTCACATCTAATTTTATCTCGTCCACCCATCCTCTGACAGGTTGTGTATACATTACATCTGCAAATATAGTGTTTTTCGGCGAATATGGAATAAATTTGTTTCTGTAATTTTCTATGCCGTCATTATATTTAACGAATTTTGCATTTGTATAACCATATGCAACTGTAATATCAAGTTTGTCTATCGGTGAATACAAGGCCGACACCTCCACTCCACAGCTTCTGGTCTTGCCGGCATTGGACATCATTCTTCCCGTGGTTGTTCCCTCAGGAAAGGAAGTCAACTGTTGGTCTCTGCAATCAATATAAAATACCGCAGCCTGACCGCTAAGTCTGCCGTCATACGTAGACAGATGCATGCCGGCCTCATAATTCCAGCTGTATTCCGGCTTGTACGAAACGACATCCGACGGGTCATATTTTTCCGGAGAACCCATCGAGCTCATCAACTTCTGCTGAAGCACCTCACTGAACATCTGCGTATTGTATCCGCCCGCCTTGTAGCCTCTGGCAACAGACATATATATATTTGATCCATACAATGACGGCAATTTATAGGTGACTGAAATTTTAGGAAGAAATTCAAAAAATGTCTTATGAAGCCGACCTCTCTCATTCAAATCAATCGGAACCGATGACACAGGAATCCACATCTCCCCCATTTTTCTTGACACAGAGAACGCTGTTTCACAATCGCTGAAATATCGCAAAGTATTCTTTTCCACATCAAATCTGACACCGGCCGACAGCGTCCAGTTTCCGATATTATAAGAACTCTGATGATACAAGGCCAGGCCTCTCACATTATTTCGGAAACGGCTTCCAAGCAAGATATTGTCATCATCACACGAAAGCATCATTCCTCTGGGAATCATGGCTTTGTTAGCCTTATCCAATATAAGCCGCTCGATTCCGTCAGACTTAAAATCGACAGGAGCTTCCATTCTCGTTTTCTTATAAAATCCGAAAACTCCGACAAGCCAATCATAAGAACCGGCCGACCCTCTCACTATAAAGTCTTGAGTCAACGCCCATTCATGACGCTTTTGAGTAAGCGTGAAATAAGACAACGGCAGGAAATCCTGGTCAAGAGTCATGTTGTCGTCAACATATTGAAAGCTTGTAATGCTCGAAAGTTCCACATTTCCCAAATTCCACTTTAAGGTCAAACCGTCATTGACTCCGGCTCGGCGATAGAAACATGTATCATTATAATTTATTTCATTGGACGCGACGCTTGCATATGGATAGCCGCTCTGTTCAGTCCAAGAGAAAGAAGCCGAATTCTCTATTTTGAGATTGGGAGACAGATAATACACTGTCTTCCAGCGAGCTGAAGCCTGCTGTTCCTTTCCACAGTCTTCTCCGTTATTTTTATTAGTGAAATATCCGCTATTCCTGCTATAAAATCCCGTCACCGACATTGCCAGTCCCGATGATATCTTACCGTAATATCCGACTGAGCCTCGGAAAGCGCCGTATGAGCCGTACTCAAACAACGATCGCTCTCCCTGATATTTCATTGGCGATAAAGTATATATGTTTACAAGCCCCGCCATCGTGTTTCGCCCGTAAAGAGTACTCTGCGGCCCGCGAAGGACTTCAATACGGTCAACATCCTCAAGGTCGAAATCATAGCTGTCCTTATTCAAGAAAGGCACATTGTCAACATTAAGGCCGACGACCGGCTGGTCTATTCTCGCCCCCATCCCTCTCACATATATGGAAGAAGTCATCCTGGAACCATAATCAGGAATATAAAAGTTAGGCGACACTTCACTGATATTTTTCACACTTTTTACATTCAGCCGCTCAATCAACGGAGCGGATACGACCGTCGAGGCCACTGGCATCTCTTCAACAGTTGAAGACCCTTTAATAGCAGTAACTGACACTTCATTCAACGCAATCAATGTATCAGTAGCTTCATCAGCAAAAAGTTGACCGGAAAAGACGCAAAACGATGCGACAAATATTATACTCTTCATATCAATGCAAAGTTACAATCTCACAACAGTCCGCGCAATCACTATTTGTAGTGAATTCCGACCGAACAATTCGCAGTCCAAATTTGTCATTTATTCAAAGTATATCTTAAATTCATTACATTATGATTAGCCTGCTAGCAACAATATCATCAACTCAGCCCTCCCAACAAACCGATTTAACGTTACAAACGATGAATCCAACCGCTCACGACACGACTTACGCGGTAGCGAAGTTCTTATTGGAAATATCCAATCGGATACTCGGACTTATTGGACTTGCCGGCAATGAGACTGCCGAAACATGGACATATGCGATAGTAGTGTTATCTATAGCCTTGGTTGCCGGGTATATCACAAAATGGATTATATTGGGATTACTTCACCGGTTCGGGCCCAAACTTACCAGCGATTTGTATTCATACCTTACCGACGAACGGTTTTTCACAAAACTTTGCCGCATGATACCCGCGCTGGTATTTCTTATCCTCATCCAATTCACACTTTTAACTACCCATACAAAAATAGCAGGCATCCTCACAAAACTCACATTATTATATGTAATGTATGTGACCGGTATCGCTATTACCGCTCTTGTGAGTGCCACATGGAAACATGTAGACGCCAAACGCAATACCAGACATCTACCGTTAAACGGGCTTATTCAGTTGATAAAAGGCATAATCTGGATTATAATTCTTATTATTTCAGTCGCAATCCTCATAAATAAATCGCCTGGCTCACTACTGGCAGGCCTTGGCGTTTTCGCATCGGTATTGATGTTGATTTTCAAAGACAGCATCCTCGGTCTTGTCGCAGGAGTGCAACTGTCAGGCAACGACAGCCTCCATGTAGGAGACTGGATCAAGATCAACGGTACTGATGCCAACGGTACTGTCATAGAGGTGTCTCTTACTGCGGTAAAAGTGCTTAACTGGGACAAAACCACGACAAGCGTCCCGCCATATAGCCTTGTAAGCGGCAGTTTCACCAACTATCGTTCAATGCAAATGAGCAATACACGCCGCATACAGAGGAGTTATGTCATAGATTACGACAGCATCCTTCCGGCGACTCCCGAGATGCTTCAATCTTTACGCCGGATTCCTTTTATGGATGAGTTCATCACAAAAAAACTGGCTCAGAAAGCGGCAGGAAAAGTGGAAGATGTTAACAATTCCGAAGGTCTGGTCGACGGAACCATCGATACCAACCTCGGACTGTTCAGAGCATACGTGAAAATGTGGCTTGACGCATCTCCATATGTCTCACATGACGACACCTGTTTTGTCTCAACCTTGCAACAAACCGAAAACGGCATACCTCTGCAAGTATATTGCTTTACGTCGACATCATCATGGCTTCCATACGAAGCTATGATGGACACGATATTTGAACATATATCTTCTATGATGATCCCCTTCCAGCTTATCGCTTATCAGGCAGCATCTGGACGCGACACAATTCTCGAAGGATTCGTCACATCTCAGGATCCGTTAAAAATTTATGGCATGCCGCAGCCCATCTACAAAAGTAACGCTTTCAAAAACATAAGCGTGACAGATGGCGAGGAAACGTCCAATTCATCAAAGGAACCGTCGGCATCAGAGGTCCCCGACTCCGGAATTAATTCTTAACGAAAGTGAATAATCCGAATTGATTTTTGTCAATTCGGCGTAAATAAGTAAATTTGGCAAAGAAACTAAATCGAGTCAATATAAATGAGCACGGATGTTATTAAAGATGACCCGCAACTGATAGAACGTTTACGCGACAGCGCCACCTGTCGCGAGGCTTTTGGTGAAGTCATCAAAAAATACAGCGAGCCTTTATATTGGCAGATCAGACGCATTGTCGAAAATCACGACGATACCAATGATTTGCTCCAAAACACATTTCTCAAAGCATGGAGCTCGATAGAGAATTTCCGTGGCGATGCAAAACTATCTACATGGTTGTATAAGATAGCCATAAATGAGAGCATCACGTTTCTCGCCAAAGAACGCAAGCGTCTTCACATCTCAATTGACGATGAAGAATCCCATCTTATTAATCTTATCGAAGCTGACACATTTGTAGATGGCGACCAGTTGGCGCTAAAACTTCGCAAAGCAATCGCATCTCTTCCGGAAAAACAACGCATAGTATTTAACATGCGTTATTACGACGAGATGAAATATGAAGATATGTCCGAAATACTTGGCACGTCGGTCGGGGCATTAAAAGCATCGTATCATATAGCCGCAAAAAAAATTGAACAATTTTTTGCTGACAATGATTAAACTAAATATCACTTTACGAGTCAAAGTATTGAACTAACTATAAAATCGCATCAATGATGAAGGGAAAACAAGATATACTGGATCGGATAGACCGCCATTCTGGGATGACGGTCCCGGAACACTATTTCGCTGATTTTTCGGCTGAAATGATGTCAAAGCTTCCGGAAAAAACATTTGAACAGAACGCCAAAGTATTGCCCCGTTCAATATGGCAGCGCGTACGTCCCTACGTTTATCTGGCGGCCATGTTCTGCGGAGTATGGCTAATGATGTGGTTGTTCAATGATATCAGCGGACGTGTGAACGATTCATCAATGGAGAATAACCCTATATTGGCGGAAGGATTCTCCAGCGATCAGTTCTATGACACCTACATATCCAACGACATTGACCAATACGACCTCCTTGAGGACATGTACAATGACGGAGTAACACTTACCAGTTTTCAACAATTATGATATATATGAGGCGGATAACAATTTTCTCTTTGCTCATGCTTTTATTTTCGGCAATGAGTATGCATGCCACTGACAACCGCGCCAAGTGGTTTAAAGAGCTGCGTCAATATAAACATGAGTTTCTGGCGAAAGAACTTGGTTTGACGAAAGATCAGCAATCCAAATTTTTCCCGATCTATTCCGAGATGACCAAAAAGATAATGAGGCTAAACGATGACACCCGCGCTATGGAAGGCAGGATTGACAGAAGCAAAACCGACGTATCCGATTTGGAATATGAGAAAGGAGCCGAAGCCTTGTTTGAATTAAAGGCCAAAGAGGCGAAAATTGAAAATGAATATTATCCAAAATTCAAGCAGATTCTCACGCCTAAACAGTTATATTTATTGCCCAAAGCAGAGAAAAAATTCACTCGCCAGTTGATGCGTCAGCACAACAAGGCCAAATCAAACAAGAAAACTCCAAAAACAGCTTTTGTTCCTTGCGAAGACCGCAAAGTATAATGTAAGATATCCAACCTCTAATGCAGGTACTTTCCCGACGGAGGTATCTGCTTTTATTTTATACACACATAACCAAAACTGATATGAAAAAACTCATTCTCGCATTCACCATACTCTATTCCTTCATAATGACTGCTCAAACACACCTACAACAACCCGATTTCGCTTTTCCCAAAAAAGTCATCAGCGAAGCTCTTTCCGACTATGATAAAGCCGTCAAAACCAATGACGGAGATAAAATCATAAACTCGCTTGTCGCATATGAACTCGCGACTGCCGCCATAGACCGAGACAGTGTAAGCAAGCCGATTCTGTTGATTTCAGAAACAATAAAAACAAGCGATGCTCCGACTGCCGCCATATTAAACATATTGCTTGCCGATATTTATTCCGAAATATATAATTCGGCCCGCTATAAATATGACAATCGCGAGCAGCCCCTTTCCGATCTGCCTGACAATTTCCTATTGTGGAGCGGCGACCAGTTCAAACTAAAAATAAACTCGTTGATTGACTCAGCCCTTATATCACCGGAAAAGCTGCAAGCGACAAAACTTAACAAATACCCGCTATCGATTATAGCCGACAAAAGAACTCTTGAATTTTATCCAACGGTATATGACTTTGTTGCAACCAAGGCTATCCAATTGACCAACGGACTGTCACCGGTCCAACATGACTTTTCCATAAATCTGTTATGCCGATATGATTTCTACACAAAGTTATCATTTAATTACCAGTCACCTGCAGCAAAACGTATTCTGAAACTTTACAGTGATTTGCTTGATTTCCATCAGGGAGACATCGCGCCGTTCATTCAAGCAGACATAGAGCGAATAGACTTCATATCACGCAACGTATTCAATCCCGGTGACAATAGTGATTCCGAATCACGCAGGGCAGAATTGCTATACTTCCTGTACGACAAATTTGAATCATCGCCCTATTCAGGCGAGGCTCTCATCGCGTTGAATCAACCTGAAGAAACCGATTCAACAGCAATCACCAGATATTTCAATACACTCAAGAAATTCATCTCGAAACATCCTACATATTTCCGCACGAACTGTCTGAAAAACAACATCGCTTCTATTACTCAGCCGACAATAAGACTCGTCTTCCAAAGGACAACAGTTCCAGGCAAGGAGATGAAGATTTCAGTTACAGCATTTAACACGGCAAAATATGATATATTTGTGTACAAAGTGCCGTACTCTTCCTACTCAGCAAAAGTAAATGCAAACAGGACCCCGATAAAACGCATATCACGAGCATTTACTGAAAAAGCTCCATTCTCCCGTAAATGCGAGGAATCCCTTACATTGCCCGCACCGGGAACTTACGCGATAGTGCCGGCCATAAACGGCAAGCCTGATTTCTCGGCATATCACGAAGTCGTACAATGCACCAATCTTACAGCGACCACAGGTACATATGCAGGCAAGACATGGGCATACGTAACAAATCCCCTGACGGGTGAACCACATTCAAAAAACGTAACGCTTACCGTTGTCGGAAACCGTGGCGTGGTCAAGGGTCGTTTACCAATTGCCGACAACAATATAACACCCGTTAATATAAACGGCAATTTTCTATATGCCACTTCAGGCACTGACCGTTCAGCTGATTCATATATACTCCGCTCGCAACCTGACACCGGCAAAACGATATATAATATCACCGCATTTACCGACCTTGCCATATATCATCCCGGAGATACCGTGCAATGGAGTGCAGTCGTTCAAAGCCAGTCGTTGAACGATGGAGCAAAAACAGTCCCGGGCACTGAAATAGAGGCCACACTACGCAGCGCCAATTACGAGCTCATCGACACCATAAGATGCACGACCGACGAATTTGGCCGGGCAACCGGAATATTCCGTCTTCCTGCTGACGGACTTACAGGATATTACTCAATCCAGTTCCGCCATATCACCTCCGACGGAAAACCCTCAACTTACGGTTCAAAAAACTTCATGGTCTCGGACTACAAATTGCCGACATACAAACTCAAGATAACCGATATACGCCGTGATTATCCGAATAAGGGCGACGTGACAGTCGAGGGAGAGACAGAATCATATTCCGGCTTCCCTATTGCCAATTGCTCGGTGGCCGTAAATCTTTCGGGTGTCAGGTATTCATGGTGGATGCCTTCTATCCAACGTTCATTTTATTCTACAGATATTAAAACAGATGAACAAGGCAAATTGAGCATCACTTTCCCGTCGGAACTGCTCGCTTCGTCACCTCTCGAAGGCGGTATTTACGAAATCGGATTAACCGCTACATCCCCTTCAGGAGAAAATCAGTCGGCAAAGAAAACATTTTCATTAGGAAAACCGTATATTCTTAATGCTTCAATTCCGGCAAATATCGATGCATCGAAACCGGTAAAATTCACTGTTGAGCTTACCGATCTAATGTCGGAAAAGATTGAAAAACCGATTGAGTACCTCATCGCAAAAGGCAATGACACTATCGCATCCGGAACAATCAATGATACTGCCGCCCCGGTAAATCTGGATAATGTCCCCTCCGGTACTTACAGCATCACATTCCAAACCGTCGATGCATCGCTGGCAGATCCTTACACGGCACAGCAAGTCAATATTTACCGCCCTGACGACGCACTTCCTCCATTAACCGACAGCCCCATATGGCTACCGGAAACCCGTATCACAGCATCTTCGCGCAATCTGTCGGTTCTTTACGGAACACGAGCTGACACATGCCATATATTTTACGCCATATCCACACCCGACACGTTGCTGCAGCAAGGATGGATCAAAGTCGCTCCGGACATGCACATGTTCCAATACGAACTTCCGGAAGGAATCGCCAAAGCGACATTAACTTTATCGTCAGTGTACAACTATAAGTCATCATTGCATACGATCGATATAACTCTTGACGAATCAATCAGAGACATCAAACTATCCATTGAAAGTTTCCGCGACAAGATGATTCCTGGAGAAAACGAAACCTGGAAATTCAAAGTTACAGACCGTTCCGGCAACGGAGCCCGAGCCGCTCTCATGCTTGACATGTATTGCAAAGCTCTCGATGAACTTATGCCCTACTCCATGCAGTTGCATCAACTGCCGGCCGAAGGCAACTTCTATCGCATGTCCACGCCATCGGCATTCGGAGACATGCATAGCTATTGTTCGGCACACGGATTCAGATACCTGAAATGTCAAGAGCTCTTATCACCCGCCATCAGGCGTTGGCATCAGCCTTATTATCTTGAAGAGATACTCAACACGGTAAGGACAACCTCAAAAATGTTATACGGAAGTTCCTTACGTGCTGTAGACGAATACAAGATGACGATGAACACTATGGCCAAGGCGGAAAGCGCTGACATGGAGACCGAGGAGGCTATGGATGACGCAGCTCCTGCAATGGGAGCCGTAAATGCCGATGCAGGAAACAGCGAGTCAAAAAAAGAACAGGATTTCCAGTATCGACCAGCGGAGACACCGCTAGCGTTCTTCCGCCCGTCATTAACCACTGATGAAGACGGTACGATGGAATTTTCATTTACCGCGCCGAATGCCAATACTACATGGCAGCTATGCGCCCTCGCTTTCACAAAAGATGTGCTAACATCGTCACTGTCCCGTGAAATCATCTCGTCAAAACCGATTATGGCACAACCCAATCTTCCGCGATTCCTGCGGACAGGAGATAAAGCGGTCATAAGCGCGATGGTGATGAATAATTCCGACACATTGCAACGAATCGAGACCGTTGTTGAAATATTCAATCCGCTAAACGGCTCAATCATAGACAGATTCTCATATTGCGACACAATCGCCGCAGGAATCTCCGCCACAATAAATTCCGAAGTCAATGCGCCAGTTGACGCAGCCATGATAGGCTACCGAATCAAGTCATCAATCGAAAATTATGCCGACGGAGAACAGAGCATTCTGCCCATCCTGCCGTCCATCGCTCCGGTAATTGACACCACGCCATTCTACATCCCGGCAAATGAAAGCGCATTTGAATTAAAATTGCCGGAAATAACGAAAGACGCCAATGTCACACTGCAATACTGCAACAATCCGGCATGGTATGTCGTAACCGCTCTGCCCGGATTGCGTAACGACGGAGCAAAGGACGCACTGTCACAAAGCGCAGCCATTTTCTCGGCCGCCATAGCCGACGGAATAATCACCAAAGATTCCGACATCGCATCAGCAATCAAAGAGTGGAGAGCCAATCCCAAAGATTCGACTTTGACCTCCATGCTTCAACGGAACAATGACCTAAAAATAATATTGCTCAATGCAACTCCATGGATGATGGATGCCAAAAATCAGACCGCACGCATGGAAAGACTCGCGTTATTATTTGACCGCTCAATAATCGAATCCACCTATGCGTCAGCAACCAAGCGGCTTTCAACCCTTGAATGCGCCGGCGGAGGATGGGCATGGGCAGAACAATACGAAGAGCCTTCAATGTGGATTACACAAAACATACTTGCCAATCTCGGACGGCTGAAACAATTAGGATTCGACCCCAAGAACGCCAGCCTCGACAATATGTCCACTCGCGCAATAAGCTACCTTGACAGAGAAGCCACCCAAGCTCTAAAGCACAATCCTGACGCAACAGACATCGCTTATCTGTTAATAAGAGACTATTATATGAATATACCAGTACCGTCAAACGCCCAACGCCTCATCAACAACACTCTCTCATCGGTACGCAAAAACTGGAAAACATATGATATCCCCAATAAGGCAATAGCAGCAATCGTCATGTTCAACCACAACGAAAAAGCTATCGCCCGACAGATAATCGAGTCATTAAAAGAATTTTCCGCCACCTCTCCGGAAAAAGGGATGTGGTGGCCTTCGCTCGACAATATGACCGCATGGAGTATCGGAAAGATATCAGCAACTTCATTGGTTCTGGACGCATTCGCAGCCGTCGAACCAAACTCACCGGATGTCGACTTAATACGTCAGTGGCTTATATTACAAAAAGAGGCAAAAGACTGGGGCACCTCAGTTTCAACCTCCGATGCAATCTACTCCATCCTATCATGCGGATCCTCATGGGTACGCGAATCAGGAACTCCTTCAATCAAAATCGGCAAAAAGCAAATCAACGCAACTGAAACAGATTCCCGGCTAGGATACTTCCGCACAGATATTTCCGAACTGCGCCCCTCAAAAAACAACCTGACCATAACCACACACGATTCCATTCCGTCATGGGGAGCAATATTCATAAAATACAAGAGTGAAATATCGGAAATAAAGGCTGCGGGATGCGATGACGTAAGCGTGAACAAGCAACTGTTCAAAAAAGTCACCGATAACTCAGGGATAAAATGGCTCCCTGCCGATTCACTTACAGTGGGCGATGTCGTACAGGTCAATATCACCGTTGAGACAAAACGCGACATGGACTATGTGACTATCATTGACGACCGCGGAGCATGCTTCGAGCCGATAGAACAACTTCCTTCCCCGATATACTCCGAAGGCATCTGTTTCTATCGCGAAAACCGCGATGCGGCGACTAATATTTTTGTCAATCATTTACCAAAGGGAGTCTATCGGATAAGATATGAGCTAAACGTGAACAATGCGGGCTATTATTCATCGGGAATAGCAACTTTGCAAAACCAATATGCTCCTGCATTGACAGCCCATTCCGCCGGCGACATTCTGACCATAAACCGCCAATAGCCAAAACAACAATGTCAACCACACCCGGATAAATCTATTAAGGTTTATCCGGTTTTTTATTTTTGAAAATACCATAACATCAAAGAGCAAATTGCTGAAGTCCTGACGCTTTTTAATCTCACACTTTACACGGACTAATGCTCCGCACACTTTCATACAGGATGAATTACCCGGAAACTTAATAACATCACATAACATAGCTGAAATAGTATTAGATTATTTTTTTGCAAATATAATACATAAATCGTCACAAAGTATGTACAAATTATCGCAACCCTAATATTTTTTTCATATGAAATCCATACATGAGGAGGTTTATTACTGATAACCAACCATATAAGAAAATAACGGTACAACTATCCGTTAAGGGAAAAGAGGGAGTGAAAAAGTTGCTTTGAGGAAGTGAAAGGATTAGAAAAGGTATGTGTTTTGGGTAAAAGATTTAACTAAATATTAACAGTTAATAAGTATTTTTATCTTTTATAACAACAATAGTAACTATTCAGCCAAAACAAAAGCCATAAAGAGTCGCCTCGTCTGATTAGACGAGTGCCAATATTGCATCAAGAGGGGATTGTCCGTTTTTCCAGGCTGTGTCTGCGATGGAGTGAAGTGCGTGGAAGGCATCAGCGCCGGTATACGATCGGAAGCAGCCTGATATTTTCTGTTTGACCTTGAGTTTGCGTATCCCTCGTTCTGAACCGTTGTTGTCCGATGGTATTACCGGATTTTCAAGGAAGTTAAAGATGTATTCCCGGCATTTTATTATTCCCCGTTTCAGCTCATTGAACTCTTTGCGCAGATTATCGAGATTCTTTTTGAGCAGGTCATCAAGCCGGGTGAGCCAGTTCTCTTTGGGGATTATCTCCGTTGGTCTTTCGTTTCTCAAATGGATTGCCTCACGCATAAGTTCCTGCGCTTCCTTTGCCCATGTCTGCTCCTTGTCTATATCGTTGAGATATTCGAGATTCCGCAAAAGGTGTGCCAGGCATACCTGGTTGTCAAGGAAGTCGATGGCAAAGTATGCGCTGTGGCGGTCGGTGACGGCCACCATGTTTCTCAGCGACTCGCCAAAGCGTTCTTCCAGGACTCTGGCTCCACGTCCCACTCCACGGAACACGAGCGTCAGATACGTTGTCTGGGCTATCCATGACCAGTTGAGTCTGCCGTTGACGTAGCAGCCCGACTCATCAAAAC
>CAZYXN010000076.1:0-13533 GCA_964651105.1 uncultured Muribaculum sp.
AAGTCAACGGCGAAGATTATATCTGTCTTACTGACATGATGCGTGCCAAAGATGGAGACTTCTTCATCACTGACTGGCTGCGCAACCGCAATACATTGGAGTTTATCGGAATCTGGGAGAAAGTGTATAATCCGAATTTTAATTATGGCGAATTCGCCACAATTAGAAATCAGGCAGGTCTTAACAACTTCAAGATAAGCGTAAAGGAATTTGTTGCCCGAACCAACGCAGTCTCCTTACAGGCAAAAGCCGGGCGATATGGCGGAACATATGCACATAAAGACATCGCGTTTGAGTTTGCAATGTGGATAAGTCCGGAGTTCAAGGTTTATATCGTCAAGGAGTTTCAGCGTCTCAAAGAGGAAGAGCAGCGTCTTATCGGCTGGTCTGCCAAGCGCGAGCTGTCCAAGATAAACTACCGCATCCATACCGATGCCATCAAGCACAATCTTATTCCCGCTGAGATAACAAAAGCTCAGGCGAGCATCATCTATGCGAATGAGGCTGATGTGTTGAACGTGGCGATGTTCGGCATGACGGCAAAGCAATGGCGCGATGCCAATCCTGACCTCAAAGGGAACATCCGCGATTACGCCTCCATCAACGAGCTTATATGCCTTTCCAACATGGAGAACCTTAATGCCGTTTTCATTGAGCAGGGAATTTCGCAATCCGAGCGACTTGTAAAACTGAATCAGATAGCCATCCACCAGATGAGTGTACTCGAAAGCGGAGAGAACGACAGAAAACTGCTGAAATGAGCGCTCCGGAATCCCTCAAAAACAGCTCCATAACGCAAATCTGCACTCGGAGGCTCCAAAAATTTGGATATTCCGTAACTGTTTTGTAACTTCGCGACCCAAGAAGAAACATAACCCACCGAGAGAAGAAAGACACACGTCGGCCAGCATCGGCAAAAGCCGGACATCGCTGAACAATTCCGTTTTCACTCTTGTTTGAAAATTATCTAAGCGGTTAGGTGGCAGTAGCCCTAACCCCTCGCGACGACGCGAAGCACTAACCCTCATGGAGCAGTGACTGTTGTCGCATCCCTGCCACATCCCTTGCGAAAGGGCGACATATCATGATTGAATACCCGTAACGAGACCTCGCCAAAGGCACGTCTGCACAGACGTATCGGCAAGGCCCCGCTTTTTTATTGTCCGTCCGGAAGGGCAGTAACGGTCAACAATTCTATGATATTCGCTTTTTCGCGCCATTCAAGGACACAAGTCCGATTTTATCTTTGCGGTCGGTCTTGATGGCTTTGCCACCGCGCACCGGCTTTTCAAGCCGACTCGCGCTTCAAGCCGACTCGCGATTTTTCAATTGCATTGTCCGCCAGCCTTTAATCCTCCGGGTGTAGTCATCGGGCTGACGCGACGCAATAACTATGACCTGACGACACCCGCCTACCCGTATGTTGAGCATACAGCATATCACTTATCATCCCGAAACTGATGTGTGAGAAACAAACAGATTCCCAAACCACTAATCCCGTTATCCAAATGAACACAATTTCTGATTATCTGAATCTTCCTCTCATCGAGGTCCTGAAGCACCTCATGAAGGAAGCGGTCAAGGACTGCCTTGCCGAATCGGGAGTGCTGGCGAACCTCGTCAACGCTTCCGCGAAATCCAAAAAGCGAGACCCGGAAGGGCTTAACGTGACCGAAGCCCTCGAATTCCTCAACGAAAACGGCTATCCCATGAAAATCGGACAGCTCTACAAGGAAACAAGCAACGGCACCATACCGCACTGGAAATTCAACAATAAGCTTCACTTCAAGGAATCAGAGTTGCTGAGCTGGGCTGAAAGCAGACTTGTCAACGGCAAAGCCGTAGGCGTGCTGAATGCGGAAGACAGACCGAAGAAGAAAGGAGGTAGCCGATGAAAAAAGAAACCGAATCATCAGTAAAGACAGCCTCAAAGCCAAAAGGCAATGAGAAGAAAACCTCCGTCAAAAAGAAAAACAATGATGTCAGTGATACACCTGCAATCACAGATACACAAGTGACTTGTCACAAAAATGAGGAAGTGACAAATCATGCTCCTGACCGACTGAACAGTCAGTCTGTACCTCCGTCAACCTCCGAGTGCTTGATTGCAGACACAGACAACAGCAAGAAAACCAATCAGTTCCCGATTGATGTCCTGCCGTCAAGATTACAGGAAATCATCAAGGAGGCAAACGCCACTCTCGGTTTCCCTATTGACTACATGGCTGGAGCGATGCTTTCGGCAATGGCGGCGGTAATCGGCAATACCCATTCTGCCGAGGCAATGGCAGGATGGAAAGAATATGCTATTCTTTTCGTTGCCCTTGTCGGATGTCCCGGAGTGTGCAAGAGCCATCCGCTGAGTTATGTCATGCAACCGCTCATCGACCACGACGCGGAGAAAGCGGCACAGTTCGCAGAGGCGTTGAAACGCTACAATGCTGCGATGGAGCTGCCGCCGAAAGAACGTGTTCCAAACGGCTACGACCTCAATCCCGTCGAGCCGCACCGCATCCGCTTCATGATGCAGGATGTGACCAACGAGGCGGTTCACCGCATATTGTCGGAAAACTGTCGTGGACTGATTCTGATGTATGACGAGCTTGCCGGATTGGTCAAGAACTTCAACCGCTACAACAACGGCTCAGAATCGGAGTTCTGGATGTCGGTGTTCAACCACAAGGTTGCCATGTCCGACCGCAAGGGCAGTCAGAGCGGCGTGTTCATCCGCAATCCGTTCCTATGCGTCATCGGCACCATTCAGCCGAAGGTGCTGACTGACCTTTCCGCCGGGAACCGCAACGCCAACGGATTTATGGAGCGCATACTCTATGTGTTCCCTTCCGACCAGACAAAACCGAAATGGAACCGTAGCCGCCGGATGCCCTCCTTCGACATCGCCGCCGAATGGCGCGGCATCCTTTCCTGGCTCATCGGTATTGTCCCTGCTGTCGACGCTGACGGCGAGATAATATCCGAGGACGTCCCTTTCTCATCGGACGCACTCGACCGCCTTTATCAGTGGCAGAACGAGCAGACCGACCGTTGCAACGCCGACGGCAGCGATACCCTTACCTCCATCGCAAGCAAACTGGAGATCTACGCCATCCGGCTTTCTCTTTTGCTTGCCCTTGCCGAATGGGCGTGTGGCAGTGAAAAGAAACAGATAGATGTAGAAACGGTGGAGAGGTCTATCCGCCTGACGGAATATTTCCGCTTGACCGCCTCGAAGGTGCAGGGCATCATCAGCGAGGACACTCTTACCGAGTTGCAGCTTGCCGTTCTCTCGGAGCTACCCGACAGCTTCACCACCGGTGAAGGTGTGGCGATAGCTGGAAAATGCGGCATGTCGGAGCGCAGCTTCAAGAGGTTCCTCCGGGACAGAAAGGGCGTGTTATTCGCCCATTCTTCCCACGGAAACTACATCAAATTATAAACATTCACCCTTGGCATTATCGTCACTTTGGCATTTTCAACGGAGATGCCTACGCATCACGTTTGTGCCAAAATGACGAAAGTGCCAGGGGGTAAATCCAAAACAGAAATCCCGTGAAACATCCTTTTTTCATCGCCATAACCATTGCAGTCAGTGCAACGGTTATACCGGTGCATCACTGCTATGGCAATGCAGTACCATCCGTGCAGTGGCGGCACGGAAATTACGCCATCCGGAACGCCATCCGGAAATTCCTTAGCATATTAGGGAATTTTCGCATCGCGCAATGTTGGCTGCGGTTCGGCATAACCCAAGCGAGCTTGGTTCTGCTCTCACCTTGCTCAACATTTCCGAGCCGCATATCGTTCCGATACGCTGAAAATGTCCCCAATATGCCAAAGAGGTCAACCCCTTTGGATTTCCCGGAACGGCTTAACAGAAAGCCGTACACTCCGATTGCTCCGCAACTGGAACTCGTCCGCCTATGAGCTACGCAGTATTACATATCATCAAGGCGAACTCGTCACTGAACTCGATAGCCAAGCATATCGAGCGCACCGCCCATCCCGAAAACGCGAACCCGGCGAGGACGCATCTCAACCGCTATAATCTGGTCGGATATCCCGACGGGATATCCGAGCTTGCGGCGGCAGTCGAACACCGCATAGCCAATGCCGGGATTACCCGCAAAATCTCCGACAGGCAGGTCCGGAGCCTCAACCTGGTTATGACCTCCGACAACGAGGGTATGCAGAGAATCATCGACAGCGGGAAACTCGACGAGTGGATTGCCGACAACATAAAATGGGCGCGCGACACATTCGGCGGCGACAATGTTGTCGGAGCCGCACTGCACATGGACGAGCGCACTCCGCATCTTCATATCGCCGTCGTTCCGATAGTGACCGCCGAGAGAAAGAAGAAAGCGAGGGAGGCGACAGCAAAGAAGCGTTACCGCACTAAAGCCGCAAACCGTCCGAGGCTGTGCGCCGACAACATAATGGAGCGCGGAAAGATGAGCCGCTATCAGGACATCTATGCCGAGGCTATGGTGAAATACGGTCTGGAGCGTGGTATCCGTGGTTCCGAGGCGCGCCACATCGGGCAGCACGAATATTACCGCGACTGCATGGTGAAGAAGAAAGGTCTTGAAGAGGAAATCGGAAATCTCTCCACAGAGAAAGAACAACTCGGCACTGAAACTCAATCTCTGGAGAAACGGAAGAAGGAACTTGAATTCGGCAACCGATGGATAGAGAAAACCATTATTGAGACTAAGGCTGTCAACGCGCGCATGACCCGGCAGAACAGCGAGCTGAAAAAGCGGAACAGTGAACTTGAAAAGTCAAATTCTTATCTCATCGCCACCAACACATCACTGGCCGATGAGAAAAAGACATTGGAGTCTGATAAAAAGGAAATGGCTGCTGAGATTGCCAAAATTGAGTCCGAAAGGTCGAGGCTGATAGACGAGCGCAAGACTTGTGACGAAGAAGCGGAGACTGCGAGAAAGGAGAAAGAGACGGCGTTGAGAGAAGCGGCAGAGGCAAAATCGCAGCGCGATGCCAACCGTAAGGATGCCCTCAGCAATCTCGCAAATATATTCACCGGGAGCAAGACCAAGAGGCTTGAAACCGAACTCGCCCAGAGTCGGGAGGAGGTCAGGACTTTGAAGGAACAGTCCGAGCAGACCGCCAAGACCCACAGCGACCAAATGTGGAATCTGCGCCAGCAACTTGACCGGCAGAAAGAGCAGCATGACAGCATCGTCAGAGGATATAAGGATAGCGAAGATTTGATTCAACGTTTCTATCCCGGCGTAATTGAAACACTGCCGGCTATCAGAGACTGTCAGCGGGTGAAGTTGCCGGACAATGTGACACTCGCATTGCTCGATGGCAAACCGAGGTCGTTCAAATCCGTATTCACGCTCTATGACCCCAACGAGAATAAGGAAGTCGATGTCAGCAATGTAGAGGTTCAAATCAAACGTGACCCAACCGATGACAACCGTTTCCGTCTTCATCTCGGAGGCAAAAGAGTGTTTCAATGGTTCCGAGAGAAATGGCAGTCCTTGAAGCAGACTGTCAAGAAAGGCTTCGGAATCAAATAACTTATTGGTAGGTAAGTACCATTGATAGATACTTACCTACCAATAATTTTTTATTGAAGGATTCCTGACGATGCACTGCCTGAAACTCCAGGTTCGTTATCACGGCTCACCTTTTTACCAAAGCCAAAAGTATATGTGGCAGACAACTGAATCAAGGCATGGCTTTGGCCGTTGAGCATTATCTCTGTTGTATCATAATATTTGCTGCGCATCACTTGTTTAGCACTGCGCCAGTTCCATCGCGTGAAATCAATAAAATCGGCTCTTACATTCCAATCGGTATTAGACCAACCGATAGTGATATACCAGTCGCTCTTGCCGTAATTCCAGATACCATTCATGCATCCGTCGGCACTCCCGTTGTCTGATATGTATGTAGCGGTGAAATTCCAATTCCCAAGATAATAGCGAACCCTTGCATACCAATCTATATATGAATGGTTGACATTGTATGGTTTTCCATTATGATTAAGGACTTGCCCTACCTGTCCTGTAAACATAAGTTTGCGGTCAAGAAATCTCAAAGTTCCGTTTATACCATATTTCCCTTGTGCATAGCTTCCCATAGGCTGCTTTATAGTTCGCAATACGCCCGTTGATGCTGCCTCATAGTCGTAAGCGTATCTGTCGCCTACAATCCACGCCCATGCAAAAGCGCTGAAGCTGTAATTATTGTTCGGAAGCCATGTATATCTGAGATCAATGTCATAGCTTTTAGATGGAACAAGGTTAGGGTTGCCGGTATAGCTCATTAATGGGGTAGCCTGTATTATATTGTCGCTCTTGAAACTTGGGGAGGGTTGCCATGTGCTGTAATGGAAGGTTGTAGAAATGGAATGTTTTTCCTTGAATCCATATTGCAATGAGAGGTCGAACCACGGGGAGGACGGTCGGTCTGTCATATCTCCGAATTGCAGCCGGTCCCAATCCCAGCCGAACCCGGTCGTTCCATAAAAATTCCCGACAGTTATATTATAATTTGCTCCGATGCCGAAACGTGAGGATTTGGCTTTGTCTAAAGAGTTTGCCGAGCCTGTATATCGGGTACGATTGTACTCGTATGAACCACGCACGAATCCGAGCAGATTGCCATACTTGCCAAAATCGTGGTTGAATTTCAAATCACCCTTGAACTGGTTTGTATTGTCAGACGCTCCATTCAGTATTGGCGCATATCCATTTTCCATGTATGAAGAATTCTGGTCGGTATGCGAATAAACATATGATGGTGTGAATGTTACGGAGTTATTCTTAGAGAGCGCAAAAAAATAGTACCCGTTATATGAAATAAATTTCGACGTATTTCTTAAAGTTGACGCATATTCCGAAGAAGGGAAATCTGTGGGATAATAAACGACTTCACCATTACGGTCGGAATGAGGCTTGCGGTTTATGCTGCCGTTAATCTGCGTGGACGCCTGTATTTTGTCGGAATTATAAGTAGCCTTGAAAGCCGCAAAGTATTGCTGACGTCTTTCTTTTGATGATGTGGTGTTGGAATACCTGTCAAACACTTTTACCGAACCGTCTGGCTGCGGAAGTCTATAGGTCTCGGTAAGTTCAGAACCATAGTGGTCGTTTGTCATGCCCCAGCCATATCCCATGATGTCGTATGTCATCTTCTTGTATTGCAGTCTGACATTGCCGAGCAGTTGTTCTGAATAACTCAACAGATTTGTATGGTTAAACCCCTTGACGTAGCCGCCATATTCATATTTCGCCATGATATAGTTGACAACATACGGGTTGCCCTGCAAACGAGGGTCAGATGGATACTCGTAATATTCCACCTTCCTGACATCAGACATACGCATTGCCTTCAAGTCATTCTCCGAAGCCGGAATAAAATCAATAAATACCGCCACCGGCTTGCCGGAGTTCGTCTCGACACTATTACCGAGAGTTACCTTAAGCTGAGGTATGCCCATCTGGTCAATCAAATCTGCGCCCGATTGAGAGGCATTCTTCTGTTTGGTTGTCGGGATGTATGTCGATTTCTGCGCATTTGTCCTCTGTAACTGCGCTTCGACAACAATTTCGTCAAGATTTTGAGTCTTGATGGTGTCAGGCGTTTCGTTTTGCGCCATAGCCGTAAATGTGCCAATGGCACAAACTAATGATATAAGGAGTCGATGCTTCATACAGCCGTTTATTATATGACGCCAAAGATAGCGGATTGTTACAATATATTTCTCAACAAATGTTGATTATTATTTTTCGCCGTGGCTCTTGACGAATTTTTCACATAGAAAAACGTGAGCCAACTATGCCACGTCGTAGTTTGAAGGTCCTGAGAAAACCTGTGAGCAGATGTAACAATAGCAGCCCACGCTATACGCGTGAGAACCACTATGCTCTTCCTTGCTCGGTTTATGAATTTCTCAGGTTCTCAAACTACAAGATAAGCATAACGCTTCTTATTTTTCCAAAATGTCTGAACTAGTTTGTGCCAATTCAATCGCAAAATTAACGATTTTTTCTCAATGAATAGCAGTTGAGAGCCTCAAATCTACCGCGACAACAAGAAAAAGAATCGAATTAAATATAACTAACGCCCCTTAAAAATCCTAAAATCGGACATCTGATTTTCGATTTCTCCAACTAATTAGTACACCACGAGTACACCATCATTTATATAACTAACCATGTACAGTATAGTTAACCTCTATAAAATAAGATAAGGTATGTTTTGAGGCGCACGAAATTAGATTTGCGCCTCAAAACCCTTGCCGTCTGTTCGGTTGGTCTTACTCCAAAGTCGTAATCCCCGTTGCCGATTCCACACTCCGATTTTTTCTTTCTGTTCTTCATTGAGATTTGCGAAAAGGAGAAAAATAACCGCCCAACCCTCATTGTTGAAAATGAAGATTGAACGGAGTTTGTAATTTTTTTAGGGCGATTTCTGAGATATAACAACAAGGGAAAATCAATGCCCTGTCAATATCATGTCAGATATCAGCCATAATAATGCCGCTCCATGATACGCTACACAACTACATCCTGGAGGCTGTTGATTGCCTTGTGCTTCAGTTCGTCGACTACACGGAGATATTTTTCCGTCATCTCAATGCTGGCGTGGCCCATCAGCGACTGCACGGTCTTGATATTTGCACCTCCGTTAAGGATATTTACAGCAAAGCTGTGCCGGGCGCAGTGCCATGTGATATTTTTGCCGATTTCCGCTGCCTTCACCCAAGCCTTGAGTTGTTTCACGCAGGTTGCCCATGTCGGCAAATTGAAAATTTGCTGTCGGTAATCACCTGCGGTTTCCGGCTCCCCGATAATACGCAGTAACATCGGACTCAATGGAGTCACGACATTACTGCTTTTACTTCTTCCGGCAATCTTGCTCTGCTCGAATTTCAACACGCCGGATGCGAAATCCACATTCTCATAAGTTAGTTGATTGACATCGCACCATCTGATTCCAGTATAAAGACTGAACAGAAACGCCCTTCGGATGTCGGGATAACTCCCCGTAAAGGGAGTGTCGGCAAGCTGCTTTATCTCGTCGAGGGTAAGAATAGGCTTCTTGATTGCATGGAAATCTTTGTGCATGGCTATCCCTTTGCACGGATTCTTTTTCATCAGCCCCTCCTCGACAGCGGTGGTGACGACTTTCTTGAAAAGACCGTAACAACGTGCGCCGCCTTCTCCGACTGACACCTTTTTCAGATAATCGACATAACCGCCGACAATCTCCGGTGTCAGCAAGTCCATCCGCAGGAAATCGGCATACCTCTTATATTTGGGTACACTTTCAAGGAAAGCTATGAAACGGCGATATGCCGTGCCGAAGCCCACTTGGATGGGACGTGAATAAATCTCATCGTCCCGATGCTTGCGGAAATAGCGGAGCAGATCCACCTCTTTTTCCTTTTTGAGACGGTATCCTTCTCTATCCTCCAGAAACTCCTGTTCCCGCTCGAATCTGATTTTTTCAGCGAGGGAAAGAGTGTTGCGGTTCTGTGTCCTCTCCTGTTGCGAACGTGGATGCAGCCAGATGTATAGATTGAGATTTTCCCGTTTGCGGTTATGCTTGATTTTGTATTTAGGTCTTCCGGCCATCGCACCATCAGCATAGAGTACGGGATTGCCATCGTCATCCAAAACGGGAGTTTCGGAGCGTCCGAGATAATACTCCAGCGCGAGGCTCGCCCGACCGTCTTTAAGGACGGTCTGCACAAGTTTCGGATTCTGTTTGTTCTTTGATTCGACTTTTGCCATAAGTGACTAATTTTGTGGATATACGCAAAGTTAGTACGAACTCATCATTCGCAAAAATCACCCTATACAACTATTAACAACTGAATCGTACAAAATGTGTACTGAATGCGAAAATTCCCTCAAATTACCCCAAATCCAAGCAAACGCAAAATTAGCCAACAGCCTGATTAACAGATAAAATAAAATTCTGCAAAATGCTCAATAAACCCTTTCTGACTTTTCCTACGTTTTCAACAACAAGATAAGCATAACGCTTCTTATTATTTCAAAATGTCGTGCAGACCAAAGTCTTGCGACAGCAAAGTTAGCTAATATTTCCGAAATCAGGGGTATACGTAGCAGAAAATTCGTAAATTTGCATAGATAAAACCATTACGATGGCACAGGAAATAAACCCCAATTTCGAAAATAAGCTTTATGATGATGTCTGCAACATCATAGAGCAAGCCCGTTACCGGGTTGCCGTGTACGTAAATTCTGAGGCATCCATGATGAACTGGAATGTCGGCAAACGAATCAAGGAAGATATACTACTCAACAAACGAGCAGATTATGGAGAACAGGTTCTTAAACGTTTGGCTCAAAGATTGAAGGCCAAATATGGAAATGGCTGGGGTTATCAGAAACTCCAACACTGTGTACGCGCTGCGTACACTTTCAGTGAGGAGGAAATAATGTACGCAGTGCGTACACAATTAAGTTGGACGCATTTAAGATCCTTGATGGCTGTGCCGAATGCTCTTGCACGTCAGTTCTACATGGAAATGTGTCGCATAGAACACTGGTCAACACGCACACTTGACGATAAAATTGATGCGCAGTTGTTCGAGCGTACAGCCATCAGTCGCAAACCCGATGAAGTGATAAAGGCTGAATTGGAGAAATCCAAGGAGAAAAACGAGATACAGCCGGATATGGTTTTCAGAAGCAGTTATTTCCTTGATATGCTTGGGTTGCCGGATGTATTCAGCGAAAGCGAACTTGAGACTGCCATACTGAATCAGATTCAGTTGTTCCTGAAAGAGTTCGGTTCTGATTTCGCATTTGTAGACCGGCAAAAACGGATACCTGTTGACGGAGTGGATTATAAACTGGACTTACTGTTTTACCACCGAGGGTTAAAGAGGCTGGTAGCAATTGACCTCAAATTGGGTAAATTCAAACCGGCATATGAAGGACAGATGCTGTTGTATCTACGCTATCTGAATCGGCATGACCGCAGGGAAGGAGAAGAATCGCCCATAGGTCTTATTCTATGTTCGGAAGGCAATACCGAACATATCGAATATCTCATGCTTGACGAGGACTCCCCCATCAAAGTAGCTCAATATTACACCAAACTGCCTGATAAAAAATTATTGTCTGAAAAATTGCAACGGGCGATTGCTGTTGCGAAAGAGCATTATCGCCTGAAAGAATCACAAGGAGAATAACGGCATATGGTAAATGGAAACAATGCCAACGAATGCCGAACCGATGAGGGATGCCGCACTGCAATGTTAAATGACATTAAATAATTCCATGGCAACGTGTCTGGATTTATGTTCACAAAAATCAAATCCCAAATGCCGGTGAATATCTGACAGTACCGTGCGGCAGCTGTGGCGTAAACGGAAAGACCATATAGAATTGAGGCGGCAAATCAAACGGCGCTATTATTCCAAATGGCAATGCGGGAATATAACCGCTTTTGGAATAATACTCAGGAGACCCCAATACGACCGAACAACAATAGTCGCCCTCAGCCGCCTTCCGATGTCCAGCATCTATCAGGGCGTTGCCAATTCCGCAGTTCTGAAATTCAGGAAGCACAGCTAACGGAGCCAGCGCTATCGCTTTAGCACTCCCTATATTTATTAGTGAGAACATTGCATATCCCACAATCCTGTCATTGACTTCGGCTATAAAGGAAAGTTCGGGAATATATTCATCGGTAAGGCGCAGTCTATCAACCAGGTTGTGCTCGTCACTGTCGGTATGCCGCACTCCGGCAAACGCCGTTTTTACAACCGATCGAATCTCATCGAAATCACGTTCCTGTTCCGGTCGGATTAAAAGGGTCTCAATCATAGTCAATGCGTTATATCTTGAAGATTGCGAGACGCGTCCCGCAATTACAGCAGGCAATCATGGTATTTTCGTCCCTCGCCCGCTTATTGCCAAAAATCGTGCGAATTCTCTATGTGCAAATACAACAAAAGCCTGATAATCAGGCTTTATTGCGGAGAGGACGAGAAGCAAATTATTGGGCAAGTGAACAATCATAAAGGTTCATGTGTTTGTATTTGTGCGTTTTAGCGATTGCGGATGAAATGTAAACAATCGTTAACGCTATTTTGACGTCACCAAAATTGGGTGTACTTTTGGGTGCAACTAATTTTATACGCCATTGAATATGAACATAAAAAGAACCGTAAATTTCAAACTCGAACAGCGAAAAAAGAAAGGCGTTGCCGTAACAGAGAACGTGCCTATCCGCATGAGGCTCACGTTTGACGGCAACCGCATAGAGTTCTCCACCGGCTATCGTATTGATGCCGACAAGTGGGATGCTTCCAAACAGAGGGTGAAACCGAAATACACCAATCGGCAGAAAATCACCGCTGCCGACATCAACGCGAATCTCGGCAACTACGAACTTACTATTCAGGAAGTGTTCAAGGATTTCGAGGTTCAGGATGTGATGCCTACACCCGAACAGCTCAAAGAGCGTTTCGAGTGGTATCTCGCAGGAAAGCCAGAGCCAACCGCCAAGGAAGAAGAGGCAGAAGTGTCACCGGGAGTATCGTTCTGGGAATCATACGATGAGTTCGTAAAGGAGCGTGGCAGAATGAACGACTGGACCAAAGCCACGTATCAGAAATTCGCGGCTCTCAAAAATCATCTGACCGAGCATAACGCGAACCTCACCTTCGACGATATGAGCGAGAACGGTCTGAATGACCTTGTGGATTTCTTCCGCAATACCAAGAATATGCGCAACTCCACCATCGGCAAACAGCTCGGCTATCTGAAATGGTTACTCAAATGGGCATTTCAGAAGAAACATTTCTCTGACCCTACCTATATGGGTTTCAAGGCTAAGCTCAAATCGACCGACAAGGAGGTGATTTTTCTCACTGCCGATGAACTGAAAAAGCTCATGGCATACGAAATTCCGGCGAAGAAAGGACATCTCGACCGTGTGCGCGATGCCTTCCTGTTCTGTTGTTACTCCGGACTGAGGCATTCCGACCTGTTCAATCTGAAACGGAGCGATGTTCATGATGACCATATTTCAATCACGACTGTAAAGACAGCCCACTCGCTTCGTATCGAACTGAACGATATGACACGCGCCATTCTTGATAAGTACAAGGATATACCGTTCAAGGACGATAAGGCACTCCCGGTTCTGACCAACCAGAAGATGAACGACTATATCAAAGAGCTTTGCAAGATGGCTGAAATCGACACGCCAGTCCGCATAACATATTACAAAGGTAATGAACGTGTGGATGAAGTATACCCCAAGCATCAGCTCATCGGCACCCACGCCGGACGTCGTACTTTCATTTGCACGGCATTGTCACTGAACATCCCACCGGATGTGATAATGAAGTGGACTGGACACCGCAGCTACAAATCAATGATGCCGTATATCGCCATTGCCGACAAAACGAAGGCCGAGGCGATGGCTCGTTTCAACATAACATAAAAACATATATTGCTGTCCGATAAAACTTTTTAGTGCAAGAAAAAATAGGGTCGATTCCAT
>CAZYXN010000077.1:0-13439 GCA_964651105.1 uncultured Muribaculum sp.
TAATCCACTCTCTTATTCCTCACATAGGTATTGGTGTATTCGATACGTTTTACATTGGCCGGAGGAATAATATAGGCGCTAAGCACCCATGAAAAAGAGGCAATAACTGCGGCAGAAACTAAATAAGGACGCATCAGACGCCGAAAGCTTACGCCAGAAGACAGCATCGCGATGATTTCAGAATTATCGGCCAGCTTTGAAGTAAAGAAGATACAGGCGATAAAGGTAAACAACGGACTGAACTGATTGGCGAAATATGGCAAGAAATTCAGGAAGTAATCAAAAATAGTCTCTTTTATCGGAGCTTTTAAAAATGAATCAAGTTTTTCATTAACATCAAACATCACTGTAATCGCAAGAATCAATGCGATTGCAAAGAGATAAGTCCCGAGGAACTTTTTGATTATATACCGGTCAAGAATCTTGAACATTGTTTTAACTGATTATAATCTTCGGGTAACCCGTTCCACCATCTCGTCTTTCCAAGGTTTGAAATCACCTGCGATAATGTGCTTACGAGCCTCCCCTACCAGCCAAAGATAAAATGCCAGGTTATGAATCGAAGCAATCTGCATCGCAAGAATCTCCTGCGCGACAAACAGGTGCCGCACATATGCCTTGCTATAAAACCTATCCACATAACTGGGACCGTCCTCTTGCAGGGGGGAGAAATCATTTTCCCATTTTTTATTTCGCATGTTCATTATGCCGTTGGCGGTAAACAGCATTCCGTTTCGGCCATTTCTGGTAGGCATGACACAATCCATCATATCAACCCCGCGTTCAATCGCCTCAAGGATATTTGCCGGAGTGCCGACACCCATAAGATAGCGCGGACGGTCGGTCGGCAATATTTCGTTCACAACCTCAATCATTTCATACATGACTTCAGCCGGCTCTCCCACGGCAAGACCGCCGATAGCATTTCCTTCAGCCCCAAGATCAGCCACAAATTTCGCCGACTCACGTCTCAAATCAGGATATGTACAGCCCTGGACAATAGGGAAAAAAGCCTGCCTATGCCCATAAAGGCCCTCTGTGGAATTAAATCGCTCCCATCCGCGTTTCAGCCAACGAAGCGTCAACCCGAGAGATTTTTTTGCATAATCATATTCAGCTTTGCCGGAGGGACACTCATCCAAAGCCATCATTATGTCCGCTCCGATGATACGCTGTATATCAACGACCCCTTCAGGTGTGAAAAGATGCTTCGACCCGTCAATATGACTTCGGAAATACGCTCCCTCCTCTTTCAACTTTCTATTTGCTGAAAGAGAAAACACCTGAAATCCGCCGCTATCGGTCAAAATCGGCCTATCCCAACTATTGAATTTATGTAACCCTCCCGCCTGACGCAATATTTCAGTTCCCGGACGCAAATACAAATGGTATGTATTACCCAAAATAATCTGAGCTTTCACATCATCCTTCAGTTCACGCTGATGAACCGCTTTCACAGTGCCGACGGTTCCCACCGGCATAAATATAGGAGTCTCAATGCGACCGTGGTCAGTGGTGATTACACCGGCACGGGCATTTGATTGCGAGTCGGTTGCTTGTAATTCAAATTCCATATCAGCGACAAAGTTACGAAAAATAGAGATTGCCTAAAATAAAAGACTGACTTTTTTACATCTTTAAATCCTATAGTTGAAAAGCCACTTTTTACAATACCTGGATACAAATGCTACTGTCCAATACTAATCTTTATCCTCGTAAGATCTTATTGCCATTTAACAATACCCGGCAGACACACGGTTGACGTGCAAAAATTAATTTATTGGCAGAAAAGTGTTTGTTAAGTAAAAATTAAGTTGTACCTTTGCACAATGCAAGGGAGTGAACGAAAACTGCCTTGCGGGATTAATAAACTTTATTTACTAACCATTTAATGAACGAAGAATTAAAAAATTCTCCAATCGCAGATTTCGATTGGGATGCCTATGAAAAAGGCGAGACCGCCGGTGAAAAGAGCCGCGAAGAACTCACCAAAACTTACGATGAGTCGCTCAACACCGTAAAAGACAAAGAAGTAATCGAAGGTACCATCATCGCTCTTAACAAGCGCGAAGCTGTGGTTAACATCGGCTACAAAAGCGACGGCATTATCCCTCTTAATGAATTCCGCTACAACCCTGACATCAAAATTGGTGACGTGGTTGAAGTATTCATTGAGAATCAAGAAGATAAAAAAGGCCAGCTAATCCTCTCTCACCGCAAGGCCCGCATGTCACGCTCTTGGGAGCGCGTCAATCAGGCTCTTGAAAACGATGAAATCATCAAGGGTTACATCAAATGCCGCACCAAGGGCGGTATGATTGTGGATGTATTCGGCATCGAAGCATTCCTCCCCGGCTCACAAATTGATGTAAAGCCTATCCGCGACTATGATATTTTCGTCGGCAAGACTATGGAATTCAAGGTTGTAAAAATCAACCAGGAATACAAGAATGTCGTTGTTTCCCACAAGGCTCTTATTGAAGCAGAACTTGAACAGCAGAAGAAAGATATTATTTCCAAGCTCGAACGCGGTCAAGTGCTCAAGGGTGTTGTTAAAAACATCACTACCTACGGCGTGTTCATCGATCTTGGCGGCGTAGACGGTCTTATCCATATCACCGACCTTTCCTGGGGCCGCGTCAGCCATCCCGAAGAAGTGGTTCAACTCGACCAGGAACTTGATGTCGTTATCCTTGACTTCGATGACGAACGCAAGCGTATCGCACTCGGTCTTAAACAACTTCAACCCCATCCATGGGATGCTCTTAATCCCGACCTCAAAGTTGGCGACAAAGTTACAGGTAAAGTTGTTGTCATGGCTGATTACGGCGCATTTGTTGAAATCGCTCCGGGCGTAGAAGGCCTTATCCACGTATCTGAAATGTCATGGTCACAGCATCTTCGTTCAGCTCAGGATTTCATGAAAGTCGGTGACGAAGTTGAAGCTGTCATCCTTACTCTTGACCGTGACGAACGCAAAATGTCACTCGGCATCAAGCAACTCAAGAACGATCCTTGGGAAAATATCGACTCTAAATATCCTATTGGAAGCCGTCATACTGCAAAAGTTCGCAACTTCACCAACTTTGGCGTATTCGTTGAAATCGAAGAGGGTGTAGACGGTCTTATCCACATCAGCGACCTTTCTTGGACCAAGAAAATCAAACATCCGTCGGAATTCACTCAGGTTGGAGCGGATATTGAGGTTCAGGTACTTGAAATCGACAAAGAAAACCGTCGCTTGAGTCTTGGCCACAAACAGCTCGAGGACAATCCATGGGATGAGCTTGAATCAGTATTTACTGTAGGAAGCATCCATCCGGGAACCATCATCGAAATGCAAGATAAAGGCGGAGTAGTCGCTCTTGAACATGGCGTTGAAGGTTTCGCAACACCGAAACACCTTGTTAAGGAAGACGGAAGCCAAGCTCAAGTTAACGAAAAACTTGACTTCAAAGTAATCGAATTCAACAAAGACAACCGTCGTATTTTCCTTTCACACAGCCGCATTTTTGAAGACGAAGCTAAAGCTGAAAAGAATGAAGCACGCAAGGCTCGCCGTCAGACAAAGAAAGAAGAGCAACCGGCTCTTAATGCTCCTGTTGAACGCACTACCCTCGGTGACCTTGAGGAACTCGCAGCTTTGAAAGAAAAGCTTTCAGGAAAATAATAAAAACGCGAATTCTTAATTCAAATAACTAAAGTGGGTCAAATAATTATTTGACCCACTTTTTTATCCAATGCATTATGGACGAAATCACCTCTGCCTTATACGACTGGCATGTTCTCGGACTAATAATCGGGCTGTCGACATTCCTTATTATAGGACTATTTCATCCTCTTGTCATCAAAGGGGAATATTATTTTGGCACATGTTGCCGATGGTGGTTCATGGTCTTGGGCATAGTCTGTCTTATAGCGTCTGCAATTGTTGGAGACATCCTATTGTCCACATTATTAGGCGTAATCGGTTTTTCATCATTTTGGTCGATAAAAGAGGTGCTTGAACAAGAGGAGCGTGTTCGGAAAGGATGGTTTCCACAAAATCCTAAAAGAATTTATCCTTGGGATAGAAACAAAGTTCCTCATCCAGACGAGACATCCATTAATTCTAATAAAAAGGCTTGAAATCTAAGATTTCAAGCCTTTTTATTCAGTTCCTCAGTTGTAATATCTTATCTACCACAAGAATGTATTTTATCACGCATGTATTTATTAAACTCAACTGCATCAAGAAGAGCCTCGACAGTAAGATGCATGCGATAACGCCAATAATGACGAGGATTAGCCGGAATATTTATCAGCTCTTCACGCGGATCCTGCCGACGCAATGCTCCATTCATCGAAAGCCAATCCTGCAACGGGAATATAGCCAGCATCGACGGAGACTGCAAGTTAAGGGTCAATATCTTATCACAAATCCAGGGTTCGGCATATACAGGAGCCGCACCCTGTTCATGAAGCACATTATTATAGTATTTCTGCGTCACGTCGCGATTTTCCTCCCACCATTGACGAATACCGCCCATATCATGAGTGGAAGTTGTGCAAACCGAGAGATACGGATAACTCCAAGTGTTGCCAAATTCACTTTGAGGATCTTTAGGCATGCGTTGAATCTCAAGAGAAAGCATTTGCAGGCGACTCATGACTGCCGGAACACAGTCGGGAATCATTCCGAGATCTTCCGCACAGGTTAACATTGAGGTCGAATCAATCAGAGGCGGCAGTTTCCACATAGCCTTGCCGTACCAGAAGTCATTATGCCTACGATAATAAAAGTCATTATAAAGACGATTGAAGCACCATTTCTCATAATCAGTCAGAGAACGGTAAATATACGTGTACTGTGCCGATATGCGCGGATGATATTTTCCTTTCTCATATGGGTCTTCAATGAAAAGAACATCGTCTATAAGACCGAGTAGAGCATTACAGAACTTCGTATTCTTCTCATTTTTTGCTTCAAGAGCAAAGAAATCGGCAACTTTCCGTTGAGTGTCAAACTCCGGACGCAATTCATAACGTCCGTTATCCTTGGCTATAAGAAAACGGCGTTTCGCTTCATCAGTGTCTTCTCCAAAGAAATCATACAAGAAATAATCCATTATATATGGACGAGTCTGAAGGTCGACATCAATCCAAAAGTCATAGCTATTGCGAAGTTCATCTGAAGTAAACGGAAGCGCGGGATTAAATACGCCAAGCAATCCGTGAATGGCATCCATAGGAATCTGCCATATGCGGAAGAATCCAAGCACATGGTCAATGCGATAAGCGTCAAAATATTCTGCCATTTTACGGAAACGCGATTTCCACCACGCAAATCCGTCCTTATTCATCTCTTCCCAGTTATATGTCGGGAAGCCCCAGTTCTGGCCAAGCACAGAGAAATCATCCGGCGGCGCGCCTGCTTGACAATCCATATTAAACAGTCTTGGATTAATCCATGCATCAGCCGAATCACGAGAAATTCCAATTGGAATATCACCTTTGAAGGCGACACCATGTTCACCGGCATAATTATGGACTTGCCGCATCTGACGATCCAGATGATATTGTATATAGTAAACAAGGTTTATTTCCTCTTGATGCTGATTTATAAAACTGTTTATCTTATCTGCATCATACACGGCGTATTCACCCCATTTTCCAAACTCAGGAGTATTGTTAATATCACGCAACACGCAGAATGCGGCATAAGGTTTTAACCAATATTCATTCTCTGATACAAAGTTCTTGAAATCAAGAGAATTTAAAGTCTTTTTACCGTTTTGAGAATATATTTCACGCACATATTCTTTCTTTGCCTGATTGACACGCTCATAATCTACAGTCGGAAGCGCATTCAGTTCCTGACGGAGATGCTCATAATATTCACGGCGATAAACATCATCAAGCTCTCCAAGTTCACTCAATCTAAGATACATCGGATGAAGAGCAAACGTGGAATTGGCGTTATAAGGATATGAATCAGTCCACGTATTGGTCATCGTAGTATCATTAATCGGAAGAATCTGCAAAAATTTCTGTCCGGTAGCCACAGCCCAATTAACAACTTTCTTCAAATCGAAGAAATCGCCCACGCCAAAATCATCCTCAGTTCGCACAGAAAATACCGGAATAGCAACTCCGGCGCAATGCCATGCCGGCCGTGAATTAATGAATCTCATTCCTCTAATCGACACAAGCGACCGCTTGTGCTCCGGAACAACATTCACAATCCTGTTATCCCCGTTCTCCCAAGCAAGAAGTTTGCGAGTGGATTTATCAAGAATTACAAATTTATAACTGAACGGTATATGAATCTCTTTAAAATCAATCGCAATTTTCCATTCCGGGAAATTGCAATCATTCATCACAAGCGCTTTTGAAGAGTCCCATTCGCCAAGAGCCTCGTCATCACCGCATATGGCAAGCACCTCATCAGAACCAACCATCGGAGCAAGAACACTCAGTTCAAGCTGTCCGCCATGTAACATAATCGGTTCGTCGCGATGGTCACGGCGATTGATGCAGTCAGTGAATACAGCGGAATAATATGGCTTGTCAGCAGGCTGATCTTGCCAACTGTCATATATTTCATAACTGGCCACATCATGTCCCGGGGAAAAGCGACGGGCTCCTCCCCATTCACGCCTCAACGTATCATGCTCATTACGTACGATATAATTGTAGTTAAATGCTCCGGCACCATCAGGCAATTCAAGAACGAGAGTCCAGAATCCAAGACGGTCGAGATTCATTTTCACAGCTTTAGATTCATCTCCACTACCAAGAGCAGGAATATCTCCGGTAAGATATATCGACTCACCCCAGGCAGTTCGATAGTCAATGTTAAAGTTCAGCTTCATGCTATTTGTAAATTTATTAAATCGCTATATGAATAAACATTTCACAGTTTTGTAAAGTTAATCAGATTTTTCACAAAAAACTAAAATATTAACTTCTTTTTTTGATTACCATGATTATCATTATAACAAAATCTGCATATGTTCAATCAATTATAGTGAAAGGCTCAATTAAGGCCTTTCAAATAGCAAAATTGTTTCAAATTTTTAAGAAACCATTTCAAACTTATTCCATTGCATTAAATCCCTAAAAATAATACCTGGTTTTCATTATTTTTGCATATCAATTAAATATAAGCTATGAAACCTAAATTTTTATTGGCTTTCGGATTATGCATCGCCCTGTCCGGACAAGCCCAAACAATGTTGACTAAACGAGAAATAATGGAACACTTCCTCAACGGCACATTAGAGGGGAATTATGCTCCGGCCGCATTTTTCATGCATTTTGGTAAAGACGCAAAAACAGGCACGCCCGCAGTAAACAGCCATCTCAGATATTTTCTATCCACCGGAATGGATATTTTAAAAGTCCAATTTGAACAGGGATATGGACGTATCAAAATCGAAAAGCCAGATGACTGGGAACAAATAAAACCATTGCCTGATGATTTCTTCGCTCCGACGCTTGCCGTAATCGAGGATATTGTGAAAGTCGCCGGCCACGAGGCTATGGTCTTGCCAACTATATATTCTCCATTTCAGATGCTCGTCCAGACAGTTGGAGCAGCCAATGTGACAAAGTACGCCAAAAAAGAGCCCCAACGAGTGACCAAGGCTATGGAAATATTTTCCGATGCTCTTATAAAATTCGCAAAAGATGCCAAATCATTAGGAGTCGACGGCTTCTACACACCGACCCAAGGTGGTGAAGAAAAGTTCTATTCCGTACCTGATTTTTTCAACCGCTTCGTGAAGCCATACGATCTTAAAGTTATGGAAGAATGTAATAAAGGCACATCATGCAATATATTGCATATATGCGATTATGAGGGAACTTATGATGATTTGGCTAAATTTGCCGATTATCCTGGACAGATTGTAAACACACCGAATATCGTAAACGGAAAGCCATTTACATTAAAAGACGGAGAACAGATATTCAACCGCATAGTAATGGGCGGACTGGAGCGTAAAAAGACAATACATGATGGAACGCCAGAAGATGTAAAAGCAGCAGTATTAAAGATTAAAGAAGATTTCAACGGACGGCTTGTGGTAGGCGCGGAATGCACGATAAAGCCGGACACTCCTATTGAAAATATACGTTCGGCCATCCGCACCGCACATGGAAAATAAATAAATCACCCCTGTATATTAGACAATTACGATTCCGGAATCACCATGGTATTTCCGGAATCGTTTTCTTTATATTATAATGTCTAAGCTTTAGATTTTAACCATTCTTATTTTTTCGCCTTCTTTTGTCGGAATTTCAAAATATCTTCCCGACACTGTCTCTGCTTTTTCTCCGTTTCTCCATAATTGAACATCATTTCCGAGCCATGGGTTCTCCATCTTACAACGGCGGCCTTTCTCACTTATAAGTTCCACTTGCTGAACCAGTCCGTCCTTGAGACTGCCACTCACAAGAAACGCGCCATACGCACGTAACTGCCTGAAAGAAGCATCACGCGACATTTCCCAATTAGGGAAAACACGAATTACACCTTCATAGCTTTGGAGCAGCATTTCATTTATTGTCAAAGGAACAGCAGCCAAAGTCTCAATACCGCCCCCTCCTTGTGTTATCCAAAGATTCGGATACACCGTCAAGGCAATACGCTTCTTAAGCCTTTCCAATAAGCCGGCAGCATCGTATCCTACTCTTACAGCTCCGGGAAAGCATGTCTCAATACCATTATTATGTGTGTTGCCCCAATCGTCGGCAATACGCATTTTATCATCCCAATGATTGACATCTTCCAGCAAAATCGCATTAAAAGCAGAATCTGTGACCGGGCCTGCTACTCCGCTAGGCAAAATCAATCCATGAATAGAGACCCGATTCAACCCGGAAGGTTTTACCTCCACTCCTTTTGGCCCACGCTCCATGTTTTTGAGACTTAGACGGCCTTCATCGTTTTCCGCAACAGGATAAGCGCTCAAGTTTGACAATATATCATTCCATTTCTGAAGTCTGTCGGTATCTCTGCCAAGAAACACACTCATGTCAGAGACTCCTTGAAAGAGCATTCTCACCAATCCAAGTGAAAGTGTCGAATTAAAATCGCCAAGACGATGCCGCCATTGTCCGTTATTGCGATGATTAGGCATCACTTCATTAAAATGATCCATATGAATCACGTAACGGCCATCCTCAAACTTCAGATAATCTTCCCAAAAATCAGCACAAGCCAATATATACGGATATACTTTACGGGCATAATCGACATCATACGTGCTATAATGACGCATCAACATATTTCCTACACTAAACACGGCATTTATCTTCTGCCCCAAAAATTTATATCCGCCGTCAATGGTATTTTCTCTTGTGGAGTATTTTGCCATCATCTCTTCAGGGGTAAGAGGCCACATGGAAGTACACAATCCTTTAGGCCCGACTCCGACAGGATAATATATGCCCCGGCAGCCAAGCAATTCAGAAGCAAGTCTACGTCCTTCATCCATATAGTCAAATAATGGCTGATCAAAATTGTCAGTCAGCTCAATGTGATTGGATGAATAGCAAGCCCAATACGGAGCCTGATAATTATAATTCAAGTGATAATCGCCACCCCATGCAGCTTCATCGCGAGTGACAAACGGTCCCCATATGCCCGGAGCGAACTTTCCGGCTCTGGAAGAACACGCAAATAAATACTGCGACATATAATAATAACGTTCAAGTTCTTCGTCGCCAATTGACACAGATGATTGATTCCAGAAACTGTTCCACCAGTCTCTATGATCTTTTTTCGCTTGCTCAAGAGTTTCTACCGAAATATTTTCGGCATACTTAAGCGTCTTTTCTTTCCACTGTTCGTCATCATGATTCGTATATGACACGACAGCTATATATTTCTTTTCACCCGGGATCAATTCTATTTTCCCGGAATCAGGCCACTGGCTACCGACCACTTTTGCAGCAAGAGCGATATGTGACGGCCAACTCAATCTCGGAGTGTTCTCAAACGAACGCGTCACCCAACTTACACCGTTGTCTCTGCCGCAAGATGTTACCGAAGTGTTTCCTTCCGCCGCCCATAACGACGCAATCATATCAATGGATCTATTTGATTCAAGTTCTATGACAGCCAGATTACGTGTGGCAGGAACCCAAGCTGTCATTTCAACTACGGTATCGCCTTTGGCAAAACGACCTTTTATTTCAGCTGTTCCCGGCAATTGCTCAACATTATAATCTGCACCCGAAAGCGATTCGGAAAAGAGATTCAATCCGCCGGGCAATGCTATTCCGCCGGGATATACGGGATAAGCCCTCCAAAAATCATTTTTCCCTATATAAAAACAAAGACTGTCCGGGGAGCCGCCCAATGTTATACCCAAATCTCCATTGCCGGCCAATGCCGCATCCGGAGTCTTCGTTGTCGGCACCAACGACGGCGGAGCTGTCAGCACCGCCTTATAGCGATTGAATTCAACGGCATCGTTTGATAATTCTTCATTAATGGATGCTGCACAAGAGGACAATACCGCGCCCAATAATAGTAACGCTGTTCTGCAATCAGGATAATGCATAAAGTCTAAGGTTATTCTTATTGATTTATAATAAGCAAATTTAAAATACTCTTTCGATTTCCAATTTCACAATTGTACCATTTATTTGGATTTTACTCCCAATATCCCTTAATAATTAAAAGTTTTTAATCTCCGCTTATGACAATGCTCATCGCCTGATACAAGTTGTTATCCCACCATTCCCGTCAGAACTGTGTTATTATAACCAAATAGGGCATATCATAATTTGACACGCCCTGATTGGTAAAAAATAGCTGAGACTACATCATTGTCAGCCGCATTTTGAAGTGCCGCAGGAAGTGCAGATCAAACATCCCTCTTGATAAATGAGAGTCTCGTTGCCACAGTTCGGGCATCGTTGTCCGCTCGCTTTCATTCCGTTGGGCAAATATTTTTTCAATGCTCGTTCAACTCCCATTTTCCATGTGTTGATAGACTGGCTGTCAAGTTCCAATCCTCCTACAAGTTTCAACACCTGATCTATAGGCATTCCATAACGCAGAACTCCAGAAATAAGTTTGGCGTAGTTCCAATACTCGGGATTAAATTTGTCTGACAGACCCTCAATAGTTGTTTTATATCCTCGCTTATTGATAAACTGGAAGTCATAGCGTTTATTACCCTGCTCGTCCACAGCCTTGATAATCTTACCTTTAGTCACGCTCTTCGGACAGAAAATACCATCATCATCATCGGCAAGACCAGTGAAAATCTCATAAGGCTGCCCGTCAACAAGTCCGACAAAAGCAATCCATTTCTCCTTATTATTCTGAAAACGAACCACATCCGCCTCTAACTCAATCGGGCGCTTCAACACATGGGCTTCAGAAATCTTAATAGGAACAGAAGGCTGTTTCTTTTCCACCGAAACAAGCACACCTGACCGTGAACCGTCGCGGTATACGGTACATCCTTTACATCCCGACTTCCATGCCTCCACATAAAGACGGTTCACAAGCTCTTCAGTCACATCCGACGGAAGATTTATAGTCACCGATATAGAATGGTCTACCCACTTTTGTACCCGTCCTTGCATCTTGACTTTTTCAAGCCAATCCACATCATTGGAGGTCGCCTTATAATAAGGAGACCGGGCAAGTATTCCGTCGAGTTCTTCCTGAGTATAATCTTTTTTTACAGGAATACCGTTTACCTCCATCCAGGTCACGAATTTCGGATGATAAACAATATATTCCTCAAAGGCATCCCCGGTTTCATCGACAAAGTCAATATGTACCGCCGGATCATTAGGATTGACTTTACGACGGCGTTTATAAACCGGCAAGAACACAGGTTCAATACCGGAAGTCGTCTGAGTCATCAGACTTGTGGTTCCGGTAGGGGCAATGGTAAGACATGCGATATTTCTACGACCGTTCCTAACCATCAAATCATACAGCTCCGGATCAGCCTCTCGCAAACGGTTTATGTATGGATTATTTTTTTCTCTCTCGGCATCATATATTTCGAAAGCGCCACGCTCCTTTGCAAGCTGCACCGATGAACGATAGGCGGCAAGAGCAAGAGCTTTATGCACTTTTTCCGAAAAATCAGTTGCCTCAGAAGTTCCGTAACGCAATCCAAGGGACGCAATCATATCTCCTTCGGCAGTAGTACCCACTCCTGTACGACGGCCTTTAAGAGTTTTTGCCTTGATTTTCTCCCATAGATGACGTTCAGTCTGTTTCACTTCAGGGAATTCCGGATCTTCATCAATTTTCTCAAGAATAGTATCGATTTTTTCCATTTCAAGGTCGATGATATCATCCATGATACGCTGTGCCTTGCCTACATGTTCCTTAAAAAGTTCAAAGTCGAACTCAGCCTGCGGAGTGAACGGATTTTTCACATAACTATAAAGATTAATCGCCAACAGACGACAGCTATCATAAGGACATAACGGAATTTCGCCACAAGGATTAGTGGAAATAGTCCTGAACCCAAGATCAGCATAGCAATCCGGTACAGACTCACGAGTGATTGTATCCCAAAAAAGCACACCCGGCTCAGCCGATTTCCATGCATTGTGAACAATCTTGTTCCATATAGCAGACGCATCAACCTCCTTTTCTACAGTCGGATTATCAACAGCATCAACAGGAAATGTCTGACGATACGGAGCACCGTCAATCGCAGCACGCATAAAATCATCATCAATACGCACCGACACATTGGCTCCTGTAACTTTTCCTTCGGTCATCTTGGCATCAATAAAAGCCTCGCTATCAGGATGCTTGATGCTTACTGTCATCATCAATGCGCCACGTCGGCCATCTTGTGCAACTTCACGCGTCGAATTGGAATATCGTTCCATAAACGGAGCCAGCCCGGTAGATGTCAGCGCAGAGTTCTTGACAGGGATGCCTTTAGGACGGATATGGCTCAAATCATGCCCTACTCCTCCGCGACGCTTCATCAACTGCACCTGCTCCTCATCAATCTTCATGATACCTCCATAGGAATCAGGAGCGCCATCAACCCCGATTACGAAACAATTGCTTAATGAACCGACTTGCAGATTATTACCGATACCAGACATCGGAGATCCCTGAGGCACAATATAACGGAAGTTTCTGAGCAACCCCATCACTTCGTCATAGCCCATCGGATTGGGATATTTATTTTCTATACGCACAATCTCATTAGCGATGCGAGAGTGCATGTCATCCGGCGTAAGTTCGTAAATATTTCCGGCGGAATCCTTCAAAGCATATTTCGTTACCCACACTCGTGCGGCAAGCTCGTCACCACCAAAATATTCAAGAGAGGCGTCAAGAGCCTCTTCATAGGTATGAATTTTGTTTTCCACGTCTTTAAAATTTTGGATTCACAAATTTAGATAAAATCCACGAGATTTTACACCGGCAGAATAAAAAATCAAGG
>CAZYXN010000078.1:0-13239 GCA_964651105.1 uncultured Muribaculum sp.
GGTGATGATACTTATGCGCTCGCCCACTAAATCGTTCATCAAAGTAGACTTGCCGACATTAGGATTGCCAACAATGTTGACAAATCCTGATTTATGATTTTCATTCATATATACCTGAATTTTCAATTATCAATATCTATATAACAACCTAACTGGAGAAAATATTGCACCACCGCCGATTCATAATCCAATAAATGTTAACCCCCTTAACGTTATGCCGCATTTCCGAACAAAATAATACAACCATCTCACCCAACAACAACTCGGCGAGCTTATGGGCGTGCAGAAAGCTCAGATTTCACGAATAGAGACCGGCTGACACGCATAGCGTCAGAAACGAATCACCATCTCGACAACGACTTTGTCGCGTTCACCTTGAGGGCCGCGCTGATTGTTATGATAGAGATATTTCTCAAAGTTGGCGCGTAGGTCGGCAAACATTTTTCCGTGGGCATATGTAAGAGTCGAACCTACGGTCACACGATTACGCGACGGCTCGTCGACATTGCGGGTCATCCCGTCGAAACGCCCCTGAAATGAGAGACGGTTAAATATTCCGGCCTTTACCGGCATGCGATAGTCGGCGAAAAGATTGTAAGCGTGGCATTCGGTATAGGCACGATGCGTGAAATGTTCATGCATGTATTCGCCCTCCACCGTCCACCTGTCGCGGCTCCACCCTATCGCCCCGTCAATCAGATTGGCCCGGATGCCATTGACAATGACAGTCTGCACGCCGGTCACAAACTTAAAATCGGCGGCTTTCAATATAATCTGCCCTGCCGCCGTAACTTTTTTGCTCCAAGTTTCATGCTCGCCAATCGGCGTTGGATTAAAGACTCCTCCTTCGATTGTGAACGGAGCGAAATTCAGAGCAAGTTTCGCTCCTACCGCACGGTAATTGCATACTTGCTTTCCAATAAAAGATCGGTTGGCAAAGAAATATGTGTGAGGGGCGCGGAAAGGGTCAACGCCAAACGGCATTCTGAACTGTCCCGCCTGAAATCCGATGCCAGAGGCGATTTCGATTCGTCCCCACGCATCGAGTATTTTCATCTTGCCACGGTCACATAAATCAGTATTAATAAAATAACTTATCGCCGGAGCGATATTTCCGGCGAGCGACAATCGGGCGTTTCTCACCTGAAACCGGCTCTCCCCGGTCGGCGTCTCCATTTCCCAACGCGTCCTGACAGTACCGTTTATTTTTGGAAGATAATTTACCAGTTCCGTATCGGCAGCTATGGCTGACAAAGAAACGAGCAGAAACAAGAATAATGTGACAACCGGTTTACGAATCATATGACCTTAAATTTTTCAGGTTGCAAAATTAATTAAAATCTCACAATCCGCCCCAATTTTCGATTATCAGTTACCCTGCAATCCGCAAGTTTAAAATTAAGGACCGGCAATGATTAATTTAGTTAATTAATGATTGGATAATTGTATAGTCAAACATTCAATAATGAATTCGGTTTATAGCACTTTGAGAATGCCAAATTCAATAATTCACAAAAATAAGCATTTTTATTTATAAATATACAACATTTTTGCGGTTTTAACTTATAGTCCTTCGATTTTGTTGGAAATTTGCTATTGCCATGATATAATTATGATTTAGGCTGACTGTATTCTATGCATCTTTTTCTCATTAGAAGATATATGAATAAATATGACAAATAATCGACTCATTAAGGATTGGAAAACCTTAATTAACTAAATTTATCATTATGAGAAAATTTTTACTCATTTCAACACTTGCGGTTGCTATGACTGCAAATGCCGCCGATTATGGCACATCGCCCGAAACCGCAGTGGACTTCCCTGCTGCAGGATGGCCGGTAGACATGGCCACAGCGCCTGCCGAGGCATGGTTTAAAGTTAAAGTAAAAACTACAAACGGCCGTCCGGCGATGTATCCGTCTGTAACCGTGTCTACGTTCGATTACAAAATCTATATTTGCCCTGAAACCCTTGAAGCGCCTTTATACTCTCCCGGAGTCTATGCATTGGAATCAGATAAAGAATATCTCATGAAAGTCACTCCCAAAGCATCCGGCGCCGATTTTTTGATGTCCACGGAGTTTCCGGCAAGTTTTGAAGGTAGAGAATTTTTCCCAATCGAGGTCAAAGATGGCGAATTCGGATTGACAAGATCAGTAGAACCCGGCAAAACACAGTGGTATAAAATCACCGCGCCTTATCCTTCAAACGTGACTACCAACTACATGATGATGCCCGTTATGGATGTAGAAAAGATTGTTGTCAAGCATCAGGAATGCCCCGGTGGCGTGAACGAAGGATCGGCCATCATGCCTGCCTATAACAAAGCAGGTGTAAACGTGATTGGCATAACTGCATCGGCAGCCGCTACAGATAATGTAAAATTCCAACTTGGATTCAACGCATTAGCCACACTGAACTGCAACAACAACCTGAGTCGCAGCGCCAAAATGAATCTTGAAGCAGAAGAGACATATCCCGACGCATATTATACGGTAGAACGTGTGTTTGAAGCTCCTGAAGACGGCGAATACACCTTTATCAATCACGGTGCAAAGGGAACTGAGCTTAATATCGGCGCCATTGTAAGAGGAGATGCCGATTCATCACCTTTCGGCAACAAACTTTCATGCGACTTCAGCAACGGCGAGACTGCTGTTGTCGGCGACAAAGACGCAATGATCGTGAAAACTCTTGCAAAAGGCGATCTTGTAGCTGTTCAATCCGATGCATTCACCACTCTTGGCGAAGGCACTCCTTATCTTAAGGTAGTAAAGGGCAACGCTACGGGAGGAATCAACAACGTGGCTAATGACAACAACTCTATCGAGATCAAAGCTCTCGGAGGCAAAAGCTTCGCAATCAGCAACGTGCTTCTTGCAGGCGGAGCCAATGCATCGGTCTATGACATGAACGCCCGTAAGGTATCGGAAATCGCAATACCCGCAGGAGCTGAATCACAGACTGTCACTCTTGACGTTCCGTCAGGCATTTACCTTATCGTCGTGTATGGCAGCAACCGCTCCGCATCGGCAAAGGTCATAGTAGAATAATTATTTAACCTTAACATATATGGAACCGCCGCCATACAAAGCCGGTAGCGGTTCCATATTTTCCCTAAATCACGCTTATTCAATAAAAGTTTATGCAGCGGATCATAACATTAGCAATATTGCTCACCACGCTCGCCGCTAACGCCCGTATTATAAACGAAGCGGAAGCAAGCCGCATAGCAGAAGAGTTTTTACGCGGTCAAGGCAGCAACAAATCGTTGAGCGCCATCCAAGTGAAAAACACACAGCTGTCAAGAAGCGCGGCCTATAACAGCCGGTTGCACATATTCAATCTTTCGGATGGAGGATTTATAGTCATTGCCGGCGACGACCGTGCCAGACAAGTTCTCGCCTACAGCCATGAAAACAATCTTAATTTAGAAAAAATGCCGCAGCCATGCATTGAATGGCTGAACCAATATGCCACAGAAATCGAGATGCTCGATTCCTACGCTTACTTATCATTGTCAGAGGAGGAGAGCTACATATATCCCAAAAACGTCGTTGAACCGCTCATAACGACATTATGGAATCAAAGGGAGCCATTCAACAACAATTGTCCCATAGACGGAAGCACCGGACAAAGATGTCTCACCGGATGCGTGGCCACCGCCACTGCCCAAATCATGAATTATCACCGGTATCCCGCACGGGCTACCGGAACAGTGACTTATGAAGACCATGCGCAAAATGAGACACGCACCATTGACCTGTCTTCATATGGCGATATCGACTGGGCCAACATGTCTATGATTCCATTAAACGAACGAGAGAAAAAAGCCGTGGCCGACCTCATGATTCAGACAGGCTATGCCGTGAAAATGCAATATTCCTCCTCCGTAAGCATCGCCATACACCGTAACGCCGCAACCGCCCTCATCGAGAATTTCGGTTACGATGCCAATATCCACCGTTATGAACGCGACTATATGACCGAAAAGGATTGGGTGGAAACGCTTGTCGGCGAATTATCGGCAAAACGCCCGGTGCTCTATGACGGACGCAGCGCCGAATCGGGAGGACACGCATTCGTATGCGACGGATATGACGGTAACGGCCTTTTCCATTTCAACTGGGGCTGGGGCGGCCTTAGCGACGGATATTTCGCTCTTTCAGCATTGACTCCCGGCAACAACGCCTATACCGGAAATCAAGCGATGGAATGCCACATCATGCCGTCAGGAGCTGAAGGAAGCGTTCCGCAGACCGATCATCTTCTGGGCATAGACTGCCTGCATGTTTTCACTTCCGCGACTGCCGTTTATGACCCGGAAGACACCTATGAGGGAACCAAGGACTCATCCGGCTTTATCTTTTATTGCTGGAATTTCGGACATAAACCGTTTGAAGGGGAGATTTGCGCGACAATAATGAAAGACGGAGCCATAACCGCCATCGCCACAGGCGCAAGCGGGATCGCCGCCGGTTCATATAAAATCCAGACATTCTACATGCCCTCATCGCTCGCCGACGGATCATACACAACGCGTTTCCACTACCGCTTGCCGGGAGAGGACCGCTGGCACCTGATACTCGCAAAAAACGGCACCCCGTATGAAGCCGCGATGAAAGTCGCCGGCGACAACATCACATATGGAAAGGGAGCCCTGTCGTCAATCATAGAGATAACCGATTCCTCACCCATTGACATATCGACAAGCACGGAAAACATCAGCATAGCATGTCGCGGAGGAATAGAGCAAATAATACTGACCAACATCAACGGCCGATGCATAATAAGCCGTGACAATTGCGGAGACTCTGCAAATATAGACATATCCGGAATCTCACGCGGAGCATATATAATCCGCGTAATCGGAAAAGACAACAACCAAGCAGTGCGAAAAATCATACTATAAACCATGCATATCACTATTAATAACATCAGGAAGATAGCCTGTGTGGCCGGTGTCTTTCTATTGCCGGCCATAGCCGCTGAAAACATCTCGGCAACCGAGTCTCCGGCACCGGCAGCCGCCTCAGCCAATACGGTAATAAAAGGACGAATCATCGATGACGAGGGCGAACCGATAATGGGAGCTTCCGTCATGCTGAAAGGCACCGCCTTCGGAACAAGTTCCGATCTCGACGGGGAATTCAGATTTACCGCTCCGTCCGGCTCCAAAATCGTGCTTTCAGTTAAATACATCGGCATGAAACCGGTGGAATATACAGTAAAACCAAACGAGAACGTTACCATCACCATGCATCCTGATGAAAATATTCTGGACGAAGTTATTGTGTCGGGATATCAAACAATTTCACGGGAGCGTTCGACTGGTTCCGCAATTGTATTGAACGGAGAGAAGCTCCAGAAAATCCAGGCTCCCGATCTCAGTTCTAAACTTGAAGGAATCACGCCGGGATTGACGATGTATAACAATCAGATGAGCATACGCGGCTCTTCATCCTTTGCAATCGACAGCACTCCGCTGCTGGTGATCGACGGTCAGCCTGCGACAGGAACCTCGCTCAATGACATCAATCCCGATATCATCGCAAATGTGACCGTGCTCAAGGATGCTGCCGCGACATCACTGTACGGTGTGCGCGCATCCAACGGCGTTATCGTGGTGACGACCAAAAACGGCAACAACTCAAAACTGGATGTCAGCGCGTCGGCCAGCTTCTATCTTTCTCCGGCGCCATCGCTCGACTATCAGAAATACGCCTCGACAAGCGACATCATCGATTTCGAGAGCGAATTCCTGACCACCAACCCTGATTACATAAAGAATCCGTCGGCATATTTCTCCACAATCACCGGAAAGAACAATGCCAAATACATGTCGCAGGTAGACCTGCTGTATTACCGGATGGCGCAAGGCGAGATATCACAACAGGATGTGACCAACGGCCTAAACGCATTGCGCGGCAACGATTACCGCAAGGAATACCATGACAAAATGCTACGCAACAGTCTCACCCAGGATTACAACATTTCTCTGTCAAAGGGAGGAGAAAACTATGGGTTCTACGCCGCAGCCCGTTACCGCAGTCTGGGATTATATGAAAAGTATGACAGCGACGACCGGTTCTCTCTTTATCTCAAAAATGACCTGAAAGTCACAAAATGGTTCAACATCACCATTGGAGCCGATATCTCATTCAGCAAAGCCGCTTATTCCCAGGCCGACTATCTCGGAACTACCGACGCAATGGCCTATGACCGTCTTTATAACGAAGACGGAACTCCATCCTACCGTTATCCCTACAACCAACTGCTTGCGGAAACCGTAAATAACACCTCAGGCCTCCAGTTCATGGGCTATAATGCCGCCGAAGAGGCGAGACACAACATGTACAAGACCGACAATCTTTACATGAAATACTTCCTGCAAGCCGGATTTGACATTACAAAAAATCTTGACTTTGAAGTAAAATTCCAATATGAGAAGCGCAAGCTTGACGGAAAGGAATATGACGAGGCTGATTCATACATGATGCGTACCCTTGTCAACGAATTCACCACCCTCAATTCCAATAACAGTTTTGTTTACAACATTCCGCAGGGAGGAAGACTTTATACCAACAATTCCAACTATGATTACTATAACCTGCGCGCCCAGGCAAACTACAGCCGGACTTTTGCCGACATGCATGATGTGACCGCCTTATTGGGCGGCGAAATACGCCAGGACCACACAAGCAGCCATGTGAGTGAACGGTTCGGATATGACAACCAGAAACTCACTTATGCTCAAGTCGACTGGAAAACCTTATCGGTCGACGGAGTGATAGGCCAATTGTATTCCACTACGCGCCGACGTTCGGAATTTCTGACACTCAGCGAGGTAAAACACCGGTATGTGTCGGCCTACTTCAATTTGGGATATATCTATGACGCGCGTTACGCCCTGAACGCAAGCGTCAGAGTGGAGCAAGCCGACCTCTTCGGGTCAGACCCCAAATACCGTTATCGTCCGCTATGGTCGGTAGGTGGAAGCTGGAATGTGTCCAACGAATCTTTCATGAAAGACATAACCTGGCTGAATATGCTGAAACTTAGATGCACCTACGGTATCACGGGCAATGTGGACCAGTCTTCATCCCCTTACCTGTTGGCTGCATTCAGCACATCGTTATACACTAACGAGCTTATAAGCATGATTATCACTCCTCCAAACAGCTCGCTCCGTTGGGAACGCACATCGACTTTTAACGCCGGTATTGATTTCCGTATGTTCAACCGGCTATCGGGAAGTATTGACGCTTATCGCAAATACAGTTCCGACCTGCTGGTCAACAAGAGCATCGACCCGTCGCTCGGTTTCAACGGAATGGCCCGCGCCAATAACGGCGAAATGAAAAACATGGGTGTTGAACTCAATCTTTCATATGACTGGATAAGCACACGCGACCTGTTGTTCACGACATCCATATCGGCCGCCTACAACAGCAACCGTATTGAAAAAATCGATTATGAGCCGACTGACGCTCTTGACATGATGCGCTATCCGGAATCCAATTATCGTATCGGCGACACATATAATTCATTGTATGCCTATAAATATGCCGGTCTTACCGAAGACGGCCGCCCCTCGGTATATGATGAAAACGGCGAAGTGACATCGGTAAAATCTGTCAGAAACATAGGCGCCGTAGTCTGTGCCGGACAGCTTACTCCGAAATGGAACGGAGCGCTTAATCTCGATTTCCGTTGGAAAGGACTGAATCTGTACGCGAAGATAGTTTATTACACCGGACATTCACTGCGCCGCGATGTCCCGACTCTTTACGACAACGCCAACCGGATTACCGGCGGAGACGTGCATAAGGATATCGCAGACCGTTGGACACCGGACAACACAGACACCCGCATCCCCGCAATGGGACTTCACGGCGACACCGGAGAAAGCAACTATCACTGGAAATATGCCGATACGAATATCTGCGACGCTTCATTTGCCAAGCTTCGTAATATCGGCATAGCCTACACATTCCCGAAGAATATCCTCTCCCGCACCAAATTCCTGAAAGGAGCCACTTTGCGTTTCCAGATTGACAATCTGTGTCGCTGGACAGCCAACAAATATGACATCGACCCTGAGGCGTTCAACGCCAATTACGGAAGTCGTACCGACGCGCAGGAACCCACATATATCTTCGGATTAAATATAAATCTATAATATTCTCCCGACTATGAATTCTAAAAAATATATCGGAGCGATTCTTGCCGGCTCAATGCTCTTTGTCTCTTGCGACAGCTATCTTGACATCGAGCCCAAAGGACGCACCCAACTCACTACAACCGACGACTATCTCGGACTGCTTGAAGAAGTGTCGCCGTCATACGACCATGCCAACAGCTGGAATATGTGCGACGAGGCATCATGGTATAGAATGAGCGAACTGGAATTATACACAAATCCGTTGCGCTCGGCGGCCTATTTCTGGGATGAATCAGTCGACCGTGTTTCATATACAATCGAAAGCGAACTTTATAACTCCTGCTACAGCCGCATAACAAATTATAACGCCATCATATCAAACATCGATAAAGCTGACGGCCCGGAAAGCGACAAGGAACTTGCCTTGGCGCAGGCCAAAGTCATGAGAGCCTACAACTATTTTTTTCTCGTCAACACATTCGCGCGGCCTTATGATCCGGCGACAGCCGAGAACGAACCAGGAGTGATTGTACGCGAAAAAATGTTTGAAAGCATTGAAGAGGAGGGCATACAACAAAGCGTAGCCTACACCTATCGCTTCATCATGCAGGATATCGAAGATGCGATACCATATCTGCCTCACCGTGCCATCAACACATTCAGGCCGGACAAAACTTTTGGCTACGCTCTGAAAGCCAAGGCGCATCTTTTCATGAGAGAATTTGAAGATTGTGTCACTGCTTGCGAAAACGCCCTTGCCGAAGCGCCTGCCGGCGGACACGAGCTATGGGATATGACACAATTTTACAACCGTTACGGCCCTATGCTTCAAAGCGCTTACGGAACAGATATCGCCATCGACGAACCAAGGTATTACGGAGTCAACCCTACGATTGAGAACATATGGAAAAACGCCGTCACATCTCCTTATGATGGAACAGAAAACCTTATTTATCAATTTGGCACCACCTATACCGACCCATTCCCAATGTATGTCACCAAACGTGTCATCGACCTGTTTGAACCGAATGCCGATATGCGTTACCGTTGTTGCATTCGTTACAACCGCTCACATGAAACAGCGCCCGAAGGCGACCGCGAATTTGCAACGCTCGGCATAAAATGGAATCCGGGAGGAATGAGATTATCAGAAGTCTATCTGATGCTCGCCGAATGTTATGCCCGTAAAGGAGGACCTCAGAATATTGCCCTTTCGATGCAATATCTCGGAGAGTTACGTTCAAAAAGACTTATAGCAGGTCGATACAACATCCTTGCAGCCTCTACTGACGAAGAAGCTTTGTGCTATGTAAGAGAAGAACGCAAACGAGAATTATTTCTCACCTGCAACGGTTTTTTCGACATGCGCCGATTCTGCACGGAATTTAACGAAACTGTCACCAAAGAGATTGGCGGCAAAACATATTCAATAGGGCCGAAGTCACATCTATTGACCTATCCATTCCCGTTAAAAGCAATGCAAACGAGCAAATTAACACAAAACAGCAAATAACCGAAATGAAACTTCCCATAATTTTTCTCTCACTGACGCTCATCGGATGCTCTACACAAAGCAAAAAGACTTCCGTGACAATTGAGAACAAAACAGCCAACGCATTCTTTTTCCAACCGGAAAGAAGCCTGGGCTATAATAAGATAAACGCATCCGACACCACAATCATTCTTGATGTGGCCCGTCCGGCCTACTATTCTATATTGGGAGGCAACAACCACCGGGTTGTCTATATCGAGCCAGGAACATCCAGCCATATAGCAATAACCGACAGCGGAATCAACGTCACAGGCGATCTTTCGGCCGAAAACGAATTCATAAAGGCAAATACATACCTGTGCCGCACACCAGACTCTATAAAGACTTATTCAAAAGAATGGGCGCGATATCATTCCGCCGAAATGGAACGTCTTGCAACGCTGCTTGACAATTCACACCTAAGCGATGAGTTTACAACCTCACAAAAATTATATTACAACAATATTTTCCTGAATCAGCGGCTGACAGGACCCGAACGCGATGCCATGTTCCAGACTCCCGGACAACCGGTTCAGCTGGACGATGATTATTACGATTTTTTGGATAAACTGGAATTTGACGATCCCGCGCTCCTATCTGTTCCCAACTGGTTCACCATCATCAACCGCTCACTTGAAGAGATGGAGCGTCACGGCTATCTGCCTGCTGACAATGACAACTATATGAGCATCTATGCCAAGCGGATTTCAAATGATGAGGTCAAATCGCAATATCTCGTAAAACTACTTGACTTAACCCTGAAAAAAGGATATACCAATGACATCGCGGGACAACTGAATGACATCCGGCAATTGATCCTTCCCGCTGACACAGCCTCGTTATCAGAAATTACCGATTCGTGTTCAAGTTTCTCAACCCTTACAGCCGCTATCGCACGCGGCCAACAGATTTCCGACTTCACTGCCAACACAATCGACGGAAAGGAATATTCCATCTCAGATTTCAAAGGCAAAGTCACTGTAATAGATTTCTGGTACACGGGCTGTGTGCCATGCAAGGCTGAAGTCCCATTTTATGAAGCGCTCGCCAAAGAAATGGATGGAAAAGACGTGCAGTTTCTATCCGTATCTCTTGACACCGGCGATGAACTTATGGCAGAATGGCGACGAGTAATGAAAGCAAAACCCGCCGATTCAAAAGTCTTGAGCCTCAATCTGCCGGGAGGATTCAACTCCGACCTGCTACCGAAGCTGCATATAACCGGAGTGCCGCGTATAATGCTCATCGACAAAGAGGGCAAGATAGTCGACGCATACGCCAAACGTCCGTCAGATCCCAAGCTTAAAGCTCAGATAAATAAAATGCTCGAATAAAAGCAAGACCGGGTAATCCTACGATTAGCCGGTCTTGATATTTTCACAATAAGGAATTAATTACAATCTATAAGAATATCCGATTATTTGTCATCCATCGCCATATAATGCTGATAAGGATGGTCACATCCCGGACATACTTTAGGCGGCTCGGTGCCATAATGCACATATCCGCATACAAGGCACTGCCAGTTGATAGGCGTTTCGCGTTTCCATACCGTACCGTCCTGCACCTGTTTCAAATAACGCTGGAAACGGTCATGGTGAAATTTTTCAACAGAAGCGATGGCAAGGAAGTGGCTTGCAATCTCATCAAAACCTTCAGCGGCGGCAACCTTAGCCGCTTCTTCATAATATTCGTAACCGTCAACCGATTCCTCTTTTATAGCAATTGCAAGGTTGGACGCTGTATCCCCAAGAAATCCGGCATCAACACCGCCTGTGCATGTAGCTTCCACATCCGGCAAGAATTTCAAAAATACTTTTGCATGACGGAGCTCATTGGTAGCGGTTTCACGGAATATCACGCCAATCGGGAAATACAATTCCTTATCAGCTTGTTGCGCATAGAATGTATAACGTGCATAAGCCTGCGTCTCGGCAGCGAAGGAATTGACCAGATATTGCTCTGTTTTTGTTCCCTTTACACTTTTAGTCTCGCTCATAACTTCTTTAATTTTAGAATTCTGATTTTCTAATGTCAAACAATCCTCATCATATTAAAGTTTACATTTTAACATAAAAAAGGCAATCGGAAGAAAGTAAAAGCGTAAAGATAAGAGGCTGCCCGAATCCGGCATCCTCTTATTCATCTCGTTACATTAATGAATGTCATTTGCGGACGTAACGCAACACCTGGCATGTACGTGCCGGCAGATACAATTTCAACCAGCCTTTGCCTTGGTCATCATATAGCGGGTCGGGATTTGTAAAATGATGAACTGAATCATCGATATTTCCAAATCCGCCAAAGCGTGCGTCATCACTGGACAAAACCACTTCATATTCACCGGCAGGGGCGAGGAAGCCATATCCCTGATAGCTTTTGAACGGCGCCCAGTTAAACACGAAAATCAAATCGCCACGCATGAAAGCAAGCACTTGATCGGAGTCCTTGTCCCACAATTTCACAACAGGCAAAGCCTGGAAATCATAAACATCGCTGATCAACTCTATCATCGCATTATCAAAAGCATTTAGCTCGCAATAACGCAATTCCTTACGGTCGACCAGATCCCATTGGCGACGGGCATATTTATAGCTCCATCCGTTGCCTTCGCGCGGGAAATCAATCCATTCCGGATGTCCGAACTCATTTCCCATAAAATTCAGATATCCTCCATTGATAGTAGCCAACGTCACAAGGCGTATCATCTTATGCATGGCTATTCCACGGTTTACGGCAGCATTGTCATCGCCTTTTGTCATGTGCCAGTACATCTGGTCATCAATAAGACGGAAAATGACAGTCTTATCGCCCACAAGCGCCTGATCATGGCTTTCCACGTAGCTGATCGTCTTTTCATCGGCACGGCGGTTGGTCAGTTCCCAATAAATCGAAGTAGGATGCCAGTCCTCATCTTTCTTCTCCTTAAGCATCTTAATCCAATAGTCGGGAATACCCATCGCCATACGATAGTCAAACCCGATACCGCCGGCTTTAAACGGCAAGGCAAGCCCCGGCATACCGCTCATCTCCTCAGCGATAGTGATTGCCTTGCGGTTGACCTCATGAATGAGCTTGTTGGCAAGAGTGAGATAGGTAATCGCATTAGTATCCTGGCCGCCATTGTAGTAATCGCCATATGAACCAAAAGCCTGTCCCAGACCATGGTTGTAATACAGCATTGATGTCACACCGTCAAAGCGGAATCCGTCGAACTTATATTCATCAAGCCAGAACTTACAATTGGACAAAAGAAAATGCAACACCTCGTTCTTGCCGTAATCGAAGCATAACGAATCCCATGCCGGATGCTCACGCCGTCCGTCGCCATAAAAATATTGATTATAGCTTCCGTCAAGACGACCAAGACCTTCCACCTCATTCTTCACTGCATGAGAATGCACAATGTCCATGATGACAGCGATTCCCATTTCATGAGCGGCATCAATAAGGGCTTTCAGCTCCTCGGGAGTGCCGAATCGGCTTGAGGCGGCGTAAAAACTCGACACATGGTATCCAAATGAACCATAATAGGGATGTT
>CAZYXN010000079.1:0-12990 GCA_964651105.1 uncultured Muribaculum sp.
CCTTTCTGATTATATCACATCTCATATAGCTGGAAATAAATCGGATTATAAAGCAACGCCACGTCGATACCGCGCAAATCGGGAGAGTCGTGATGTACAATCTGAAGATTCCACGGGTCTTTGCCCTCAGCAGTCAGCGTCTCATCAACTTTTTTCACCAGATCCTCAACCACACTACGGTTTTCAACCTCGCTTATGCCTATAATAGCCGGCCCCAGCGGAGTTTCAGGTGTAGCCAGAGCGGTTATAGCCCGTGAAAGATTGCTGAGTTTTTTCCAATATTTCTCGGAATCCCACATACGCGGCCCTTCCGGAGAAAACTCATAATCATATTTTCCGTTGTTATTTATCGTATCAAACAAATTTTCCAAGTTATAGAATGCAATTCCGGCAATAAGATATTTTTTATCCTTGCCCTGCTCCTGAGCATGAAGATGGAACCCTATAAACAACGCTATAATTGATAGCCATAAACCTTTACGCATAGCAAATAAGTTTAGTGTAATAAATGATTTGTCGGTAAAATTACTGATTTTTTTTGTAATTTTGCACAGTGCAAACAATGATATGCATCATAAAATAATATGGCAAAGAAAATAGCTATCATCAACGGCCCCAATCTTAACTTGCTGGGAACGCGCGAGCCCGGCATTTATGGGAATGACAGTTTTGACAAATGCCTTCAGGATCTGGCGGAACATTATCCCGACATAGAGATATCATATTTCCAAAGCAATAGCGAGGGAGCAATAATCGACGAGCTTCATCGTGTAGGTTTTGGAATAGTTGACGGGATTGTGCTTAATGCCGGAGCTTATACGCACACCTCACTTGCGATTGCTGATGCAATCTCAGCGATAAAAACACCGGTAATCGAAGTCCACATCAGCAATGTGCATGTGCGTGAGGAGATACGTCACCGCTCAATGATTTCCGGAGTGTGCAAGGGAGTGATCGCCGGTTTCGGGCTGAATAGTTATCGGCTCGCGGTAGAAGCGTTTATTTAAATTCAGGGATTACCTGTTATTCACTTATAATATGAAGAAATTTACCAAAATCGTAGCGACTATTTCGGATAAAAGATGTGATGTTGGTTTTATCCGTGACCTTTATGACAACGGATTGAACGTGGTAAGAATGAACTCTGCTCATCTTTCTTATGAAGGATTCAAGAAAATCGTGACCAATGTGCGTGCGGTCTCTTCTTCAATCGGCATACTTATGGACACCAAAGGAGCCGAAATACGCACCACAACAAATATCTCTGACTCAGCGATAACATTCAACATCGGCGACAAGGTTGCATTTGAAGGGAATCCCGACGGAAAAACCTCTCATGACTGCATCTGTCTGTCATATCTCGATATTGCTGAATATGCCACTCCCGGAATACATTTCCTTATTGATGACGGAGAAATCGATTTCCTTATCGACAGCGTTGAAGGCAAGACGATTCACGCGACCGCGCTTAACGGAGGCTCGCTCGGCTCCCGTAAGAGCGTCAACATTCCAGGCGTGAAGATTCCGCTTCCGTCCCTGACCGAACGCGATAAGATAAACATAAACATCGCCATGGAATTCGGCATCGACTTTATTGCCCACTCATTCGTAAGGTCAGCTCGCGACGTGGAAGATATTCAGGAAATTCTCGATGCTAACAATAGTCCTATAAAAATAATCTCCAAAATTGAAAATCAGGATGGTATCGACAATTTCGATGAAATACTTGAAGCCTCCTACGGCATAATGATTGCGCGCGGCGACCTCGGTATCGAAGTGGCGGCCGAACGCATCCCGGTAATCCAAAGCTCATTAATCAACCGATGCGTGCTTCATCACAAACCGGTAATCGTGGCTACCCAGATGCTCCATTCGATGATAAACAATCCGCGTCCGACCCGCGCGGAAGTCAGCGACATAGCCAACGCAGTCAATCAGCACACCGACGCGCTGATGCTAAGCGGCGAAACCGCTTACGGCAAATATCCGGTGGAAGCCATCTCGACAATGTCGAAAGTGGCGGCCGAAGTCGAGAAATCACTTGAACATTCCCGTATCATACCCACAGTCGAACCGGAAACTACCTCATTTCTCGCTCGCCAGGCTGTGGCATCATCCAACATTCTCGGCACAAAAGCCATTCTAACTGACAGTTATACCGGCCGCACCGCACGTTATATCTCCTCCTACCGTGGCAACGACCCGGTCCTCGCAATTTGCTATCACTCCAATGTAGTGCGTATGCTTGCATTGTCATATGGCGTATTGCCCATTTATCAGGAAAAGACGGGATCGTCAAGAAGTTACATCAGCGCCGCTCTCACATATCTTATGGAGATAGGGAGACTCACGCGCAACGACCGCATAGCATACCTTGGAGGATCATTCGGAGAGGGTCACGGTACCACATTCCTTGAAGTAAACAGCGTCGGAGACATTCTTGACAACTATAACAATTTCTGTCTGCCAAATCTCGAAGAGGCAAAATGACCGACAACCAGCTCGAAAACTATATCGCCGTCCACATAGACGAGGAGCCGCCTCATCTGCGAAAACTCAACCGTGACACCCATGTAATGTGCCTGTATGCCAATATGTGCTCAGGCCACGAGCAGGGACGTTTGCTCAAAATGCTCGTGAGAATGATACGGCCGGTCAATGTGCTTGAACTTGGCACATTCACAGGATATTCGGCACAGTGTTTTGCAGAAGGACTCCCTGAAAACGGAATTGTCCACACCATTGAGATTAATGACGAAATGGAAGACTTTATCCGTCAGCATCTCAACGAATCACCATATGCCGACCGTATCATCCTTCACGTTGGAGATGCCTCGCAGATTCTTCCTTCGCTCAATATACAATGGGATCTTGTCTTTATCGATGCCAACAAGCGACATTATCTCGATTATTACAAGATGGTATTTCCTCTTGTAAGACCGGGAGGGTTCATCATAGCAGACAACACATTGTGGTATGGAAAGGTCGTTGACAAATCAATCCATGATGCACAAACGGAAGGTATATTACGATTCAACGATTTTGTTCAATCCGATCCGCGTGTTGAAAATATATTTATCCCCATACGTGACGGGCTGTCCATAATATATAAAAAGAACGACACAATTTCATAGACCAACCATCGCTATTCAACAATTAACAAAAAGCATGCATCCTATGGGGGATGCATGCTTTTTGCTTTTATGGACAAGAAATAAATTTCAAAAAGACAAAAACGCATCATATATTTGAGGATATGCGCATATATTGCATTCAATCAATGACGATAATTGACAGTTTTTAGCTAGAATGTCTCTATTTCTCAATTTTTACATAAAATTTATTACAATATGTTTGCATATTAAAAAATATTGTTATAATTTTGTCTCATAACATTAGAAATTGTTACAGAACAAGAAGAGAAAAATAATCACATCCCTGTATACACTTTACAACATTGTAGGAATGCCATGTCGCGAGACAAGGCATTTTTTATTTTTTGGAAAGGAGAGCAAGCACCTTTCGTATATCATGTTCAGTTGCTTCTGACGACTTTCTGGTAGCCCCTTTTTGATAAGATCCAATGAGTTTTATACCACATTGCCGAAATATTGATTTCAAAGATTTTACCACACCGCCCGTCTGTCCGAACCATCTGTTCAGAGGCGAAGGGGTCGTTGAGGCGGAAACTATTATCGCCCTCTTTCCTTTTAACAGCGGACGAGGCAGTAATCCGGGTGATTCCGTATCAATCATAACATATACCATTCTGTCAAACAGGAGCTTCAGCGTTCCTGGAATATTCCCCCAATAACACGGCGCGCCTATTATAAATAAATCATACTCATAAAGCTTGCGTGCAATCCGGTGGGCATCGTCCTCGGCAAGACAACATTCATGCTCAATGCGACACCTCATGCATCCCACACAGGGATGCATCGACAATTCATTCACATATTCCATCTCAACTACCACTCCTCGGTATTCCAACTCTACACGCATAGCGTCAAGCATAACCGATATATTTCCGTTTCGCCATGGGCTGGCATTCAGCATCAAGACTTTCATATCCTATTTTTCTGCCAAAATAATGATTTTTTTCACGTCAATCAAGTATTGTTACAGAATAAAAGAGTAATTTTGAAAATCAGAATCTAACCTTAAAAATTATGTTTTCACGCGAAACTTATATTTTACGCCGAGCCGAACTTAAGAAACGCGTAGGCAGCGGTCTTATCCTTTTCATCGGAAACGACGAAACAGGATGCAATTATGAGGATAATACTTACGATTTCCGTCAAGACTCCTCATTTCTTTATTATTTCGGACTCCCTTACGCCGGTCTCAACGCAATAATCGACATCGACAATGACCGGGAAATAATATTTGGCGACGAACTCACAATCGACGCGATAGTATGGATGGGAAATCAGCCCACCCTGCATGAAAAAGCAGGAATGGTCGGAATAGAGACGACATTACCCGCCAATAAAATAAAAAACTATCTTGAAACAGCGTCAAAGTCAGGACAGAGGATACATTACACGCCGACTTATCGAGCTGAACATAAACTGAAACTTCTTGACTGGCTAAACATCAAACCAGGAGCTGAACAACCGTCAATCGACTTGATCCGAGCCATTGTAGACATGCGTTCACATAAGACAGACGAGGAGATAGCAGAAATAGAGCGCGCCTGCGACGTAACCGCCGATATGCACATTGCAGCGATGAAAGCTCTTAGACCGAGAATGCACGAATATGAAATCGTCGCTGTAATTGAGTCAGTAGCAACCGCCAATGGATGTCGACTGTCTTTTCCGACAATCGCCACTACCCATGGACAGACTCTGCACAATCATGCCCATCACCATATCGTAAAATCCGGAGACATGCTACTGATAGATGCAGGAGCAGAAACCCCTATGGGATATGCCGGAGACATGTCATCAACCATATGTGCCGATAAAACGTATTCCACTCGCCAAAAACTCATCTACGACCTTCAGGTAGCGTCACATCTTGCTTCAGTGGCCGCACTTAAACCGGGAGTGCCATTCAAGGAGATTTACGAACTCTCATGTACCGTTGTGTGCCAAGGCTTGAAAGATCTCGGCATAATGAAAGGAGATCCTGCCGAGGCAGTAGCCGTCGGAGCACATGCAATGTTTTATCCATGCGGACTCGGACACATGATGGGTCTTGATGTACACGATATGGAAAATCTCGGAGAAGTATGGGTAGGATATGACGGAGAACCCAAAAGCACTCAGTTCGGCAGGAAATCCTTACGTCTCGCACGTCCCCTTGAACCGGGCTTCGTCCACACAATCGAACCGGGAATATACTTCATTCCTGAACTGATCGACTATTGGGGAGCAGAAAAACGATTTGCCGATTTTATAAATTATGCAGAACTCGAAAAATGGCGTGATTTCACCGGAGTCCGAAACGAAGAGGACTACCTCATAACAGACAGTGGTGCCCGGCGTTTAGGGAAAAAGATTCCTTTGACCACTGACGAAGTGGAAGCTATCCGCTAAATATATAACAATACATTACTTTTTCTCATATTTATATATATCCGGAGGCAGCACTCAAATCTGCTATCCGGATATTTTATAATAAAATAGATTCATACACGATAATTTATTAGTTAAAATTAGTTAATCAATTCTTCATTAATTCTTAACATAATTCATTAATCCTCAAATTAATATCTTTACAAATTAACCAGTGTTAACCGCAATCCACAAACCAAACTCCAAACCTTAAAATTTGCGAATAAAGGAGACAATCATTAAGTTTGCAATTTACAAATTACGGACAAACAGAAACTATTTTCGTGCAATAGGTAATCGATTTGTCAGGATTGCGCCAATTATTATACACATTTTTATTTATATAACAATGAATTTATCCGACCATTATCCCAACAAAAGCTATAGGCTTATCGGCATAATAGCGATGACTTTCATATACCTGTTTTTAGGTGCCGGGATTGCATTAGCTCAAAAGTCAGGCACCGTCAACGGTGTGATTGTCGACAATGCCGAACACTTGCCGATGACCGGAGTCACGGTTTCCGTAATGAAAGGAGGGAAGGTACTGACCGGCATTTCATCTAATGTCGATGGAGAATTTTCAATCGGAGTTCCGGCAGGAGCGAAACTTAGATTTTCATATATAGGTTACACTCCGCTTGAGCTTGACCCTGTATTTGGCAAAAAGATGAATGTCGTGATGCAGGAAGCATCCACAAAAATGGAAGAGGTTGTTGTCAACGGCTATTTCACCCGTAAACGCAACACCTACACCGGAGCCGCCAAGAGCCTTTCAGGCGATGAAATACTCAGCGTGTCGCCAACAAATATCCTTCAGGCGCTCAGCACACTTGACGCAGGGTTGAATATAACGCAAAATAATGCAATGGGCTCCAACCCCAATAATATCCCCGATCTCGTTGTCCGTAGCACCACTTCACTTGCCACAAGCAACGAAGTAGGCCTTAACTCTCCGCTCATAGTCATTGACGGCGTTGAAAGCACAGTCCAGGCCCTATATGACATAAACATTCAGGACATCGACCGTGTGGATATTCTCAAAGACGCTTCAGCAACAGCTCTGTACGGAGAGAATGCCGCTAACGGCGTTATTATCATCGAACGTAAACGAGTCGCCCAAGGACCCGTGCGTGTACGTTACACATTCACGCCTGAGGTAAGTTTCGCCGATTTGAGCAGTTACGACCTTTGCAATGCCCGACAGAAACTCGAGCTCGAACGTATCGCCGGTCTGTATGACAGTTCGTCAGGCGAACTTGACGAAACATATTTCGATCGTCTGGCCATTGTCAGCGGAGGACGCGATATCGACTGGATTTCCAAACCGGTACGCAACAGCTTTTCCCACACACATTCATTATCGGTGTCGGGACGCGGTTCGAGCCTCGACTATAATATCACCGCTGACTATTCAAATATCAACGGAGTTATGAAAGACGACGGACGTAACCGTTACGGAATGAACATATACTTGAGTTACCGTGTAAAAGACAAATTAGTCGTAACTCTTCGCGCGGAACATTCCAATTTGCAAATCAACAACTCGAAATACGGCTCGTTCTCAGATTATATAGCCGCCAATCCATACGAATCGCCTTACGACCAGCATGGCAATTATCGTAAAGCCCTTGGCTACAACATGAACAACCCTCTTTACGAGGCATCGCTAAAAAGTTTCAGCAAGTCAGAGACTCGTTCAGAAAATGTTTCAATCGACGTGCGTTACAACTTTAAGCCTAACCTGTATGTGACAGCTCAAGGATCGTACTCCACCTCCAAAGGAACAAGCGACGAATATACGTCACCGGAATCCAATAAATTTACTGCCGAAACTCCGTTGAACCAACGCGGGAGCTACGTTCTGGGTAATCTTGGCACAGACAATTGGACCGGAAAAATAATCGGCAACTGGATTCACAATTTCGACAACAAAGGCACAATGTTCACTCTCAACCTCGGTTGGGAAATAAAACGCAACAAGTCGACCAACAGCTATCTGACCGCAAGCGGATTTCTTTCCGATGATCTTGCCGATATATCATATGCATCAACTTATTCCACCTCACAGCTGCCATACGGAGGCGAAGATCTCTCAACAAGTGTAGGCGGTTTTGCTGCCGCAAACTTCATCTGGAGAAACCGCTATGTCATAGACGGAAGCTATCGTATATCTGGTTCGTCAAAATTCGGAGCCAACAACCGCACAGCCCCTTTCTGGTCTGTGGGCCTTGGATATAATCTCCACAACGAGAACTTCATCCGAAACCTTGGATTTGTCAATATGCTCAGACTGCGCGGCAGCTACGGTTATACCGGTAGTGTCAAATTTGATTCATATCAGGCAATGTCCACCTACTTCTACTCAATAAGCAATCTGCATTATGCGGGCGTGGGAGCGATACCGATGGCAATGGCAAATCCCGACCTCACATGGCAGACGACCAAAAAGTTCAATGTGGGAGTGACCTCCTCACTTTTCGGTGACCGCTTCAATATAAACCTCGACTATTACCGCGAGACTACCGATGACATGCTTATCGATGTAAATCTGCCGCCATCCTCAGGAGCAAGTTCTGTAAAAAATAATTTCGGAAAGCAGAAAAGCAACGGTATCGAATTTTCTCTTTGGGGAAAAATAATACAGACACGTGACTGGGGCTGGAATCTTTCCATCAACGGGCTTCATTCCAAAACCACTATTCTCAATATTTCCGACGCGCTAAAACGTAAAAACGAACAAAACGCCGAATATAACACCGAAACAGCGCCCCGTCTACAATTCCGGGAAGGCGAATCACCAACCACAATTTACGCAGTACGCTCTGCCGGTATAGATCCGGCATCCGGAAAAGAAATCTTCATAAAGAAAGACGGCACATATACTTATGAATATGATTCCGCCGACCAAGTAGCTTGCGGAGATACCAACCCTAAACTTCAGGGAACCATGTCATCGCTCATAACTTATAAAAATTTCTCATTGAACCTGAATTTCTCCTATCGTTTCGGTGGTAAAATGTTCAATTCCACCCGTATGGCAAAAGTTGAGAATATCAATCCTCGCCAAAACGTCGATATCCGCGCGTTTTCAGAACGATGGAAAAAGCCGGGGGATGTCGTGCCTTATCTCGCTATAAAATTAAACGGAGAGAATGTGCCGCAGACCTACTCTTATACCGACAGATTCATCGAAAAAGACAATGAACTATGGCTTTCCAGTGTGACACTTCAGTACAACGTGCCGCAGACATGGATTCAGCAATTCGGACTACAACGACTCTATCTAAGCGCCGGAGCGGAAGACCTTTTCCGATTGACAAGCGCGAAATATGAACGAGGCACAGCCTATCCGTTCAGCCGAAGTGTCAATTTCTCCCTTAGCGTGACATTCTAATAATCTAAACGACACTATATAAAATGAAAAAATTACATATCGCACTTCTTTCCATTTTAGCTATCGGGGCAACGTCATGCGACGACTTCCTGGATGTACGGCCTAAAGGCGAAAAAGTGGAAAACGACCAATTCAAAAACGCCAAAGGTTTTGAAGATGCAATATACGGAGTATACGGCTCTATGGGCAATGAGGCTCTGTATGGACGTGACTTGCTGTGGGGTATTACCGAAATACTTGCCCAGAATCTGCGAAGTGACTCGCAGTTTGGCACAGACATGAGCAAATACGACTATACTTCCAATTCGGAAAGTCGCAGCCGTTTCCTTGCCGTATGGACCAAAGCTTACGAGTCCATCGGGTATGCCAATAACGTCCTGCAGAATCTGGAAAAGAAATCTCCCGAGTCTATGCCGTTATATGACCGGTATAAAGGCGAAATGCTTGCAACACGCGCCCTTCTTCACTTCGACCTGCTGCGATTGTTCGCCCCTACCGAAGAAAGCAAACGGGGCATACCATATGTGACTTCCTACACTTTCTCGGTAAAGCCGTTTTACACGGTGAAAGAATGCTATGATTTCATCATAAAGGATCTCACCGATGCTGAAAAACTCCTCAAAGATGACGAGGAGACAGTAACTTATCCACGAGATAATAACCGGTACGATCAATTCCTCAATTGGCGAGAGACACATATGAACCTTTATGCAGTAAAGGCATTGCTTGCCCGTGTTTACTGGTATCGCGGCGACATGGCCAATGCGGCAATATATGCCACACAAGTCGTTGACAGCGAAAAATTTCCGTTGGTAGATCCTACTGAAGTACAGGATTTTCTTGCCGGAGTGTTGTCGCCAAAAGAGACCTTGTTCGGCATATATTCCACCAGCTATCTTGACACGTCCAAAGATATCCTGTATTCTTGGCGCTCATATCATTCCTATGCAGCATATGATGATGAAATCGGCAAAAGCTATCTGGAACCATGGAACACAGTTTTCAACCGTGACATTGACGGCACGGCACAGGACTTCCGCCGACAGCAGTTCCGGACAGGAACAGGTATTACCTATATGCTGAAACTTGTTGATTACAAGACCATCGAAGAAACAGAACGCGATAAGAATCTTATATCCGGAATGACTGTAATACATCGTTCCGAGCTGAACCTCATAGCAGCCGAGGCTCTTCTTGCGACAGACTATAACCGGGCTGTCGGATACTTCAACGATGAAATCGCTTCAAGAGGGCTTCCGAAACTCCGGGCAGATGAGACTCTGACAGCTGACCGCATATACAATGAATATCGTAAAGAGATGTTCTGCGAAGGACAGCAATGGTTCAATATGAAACGCCTTAACCGCGACATAATCTCCAACTATGAAAGTCGCGTAATTCCAGGGAATGATAATATTTATGTCTTGCCCATACCACAGGAAGAGTTTGAATATCGCCCGCAAAATTAACTTCATTCCAATTAAAACATGACAATGAAAAAACTAAAAACCATAATTGGATGTAGCGTGCTAATGCTTGCTATTTCCGGCTGCTCGGAAGAAGACTATAAGCTGTATGACATCACCCAAAAAGATTCGGTATTCTTCGAGTACCGTAACACACGCAATGAATTGGATTCAATTGTGACCTATTCGTTCGGTTACGATATGGCTACAGTCCATACTATCGACCTTCCCGTCACGCTGATGGGAATGCCTGTAGACCGTGACCGGGAAATAAAGGTTATAGCTGTAGCCGACAGCTCCACAATGATTGAAAACACACATTATACTATAACCGATGCAATAATACCGGCAGGAGCAATAAACGGCACGGTTCATATCAACCTTCTCCGTGACAAAGACCCGCTATTGCAACAAAAAGAATACAAGCTGCGACTGACTGTAGGAGAGAATGAAGATCTTAAGTCAGTAGGAAATAACGCATTCATAATCGTATATTCCGATATACGCCCGGACAAACGTCCTGAATGGTGGCGCGAGTGGAACAATATGGTGTATTCTTACGAAAACGTTCAGCTATTTTTTGAATATTTCTATCGTCTCGCTCCAGCCGCCAATATCGATATATTCAATGAAATGATATCCAGATACGGCGATTATTTCGCATTGGCCGGAAACGTATTAGGTCCCTTTACCACTTATGATGATTTTTTACGCCAGTATGTATTAATACCAATTTACCGTGAACATCCCGAAATAGAATGGTATAACGGAACATCTCCGGAATGGTAAGAATAGTTATTAAAATCGGAATCAGAAACAATGAAAACCAGATACATTACATTAGTTTTATGCGGGATGCTGTCGGCCGGATGGCTTTCATCCTGCATCGATGACAATAGCAAATACGGCGACAATCCGATACCGTCGCTGTCAGTGACTGTACCGACAACCGATCCTGACAAATTGCCTGAAGTCAACTTTAATTATGGAGAAGAGTGTGTCATAGAACCCAAAATAAATTACGACGGCACAGGCGAGCTTAAATATGAATGGAGCGTCGGCACACTTAACAACGGAGTCAAAGGTGAACTTAAAGTTGTCAGTGACAAACCGATTCTTAATTATTCATTCGACTCTGGAGGCAGTTATTACGCCCACTTGAAAATCACGGATGGAATAGTCGGAGTAGTTCAAGAATACCAAGTCAACATCAACCGTACTTTCGAACAAGGTTACATGGTCATTTCCAGCAACCGCGAAGATATAGGCAACCTTGTGTTCATCAAAGATCTTACTCCTGAAGACAAGGAAGCCGGTATAACATCCATAATCATGGAACATTGTATCGAACGAGTCAATGAAAATGCAACTCCGGAAAATATCACAGGAGTTGTAATCGCTCGTTATAATGACTTTGTGACCGGGCGGCCCGTTCCAGTCACACGTGTTGTTGTGGGTTTCGGCAGCAAGACCATGTTCCTTGACCCAAATACTTTCGTTTCACTCAGTACCACCTATCATCAGAACATAATCCCGGGATTCAAAGCTCGTTTCCTGATTGGAGGAACCAATACGACAGCTTACGACCCGGAAATGAAAAAAGGAATCACAGTCAGAGGATCAAGTATGCTTGGTGTTGAAGCAAGCTTATATACCGGTCATGATTTCGAGACTGTGTTCTATGGCACAGATTACCGATATGGCACACAATACTACAACAACTATTTCGTGAAGCGTCAACCACTGTCCATCTCTTATATCGGAAGTAACACCGGAACATGGGGAGACGACAAAGCTCTGACTTATGGAGACTCACCTCTATTCCAAAATCATAAGCTGATCAATGTATTCATGGGCGAACAGGCAAGCACCATCGAAAACTATCCATCATATGGAGAAATGACCGTTAACTATGACCCATGTTATGTGTTGACACAAGAGACCTCTACCGGTAAATATTATTATACGCATCTGTATATGAAAGACGCTTCTCCGGCTTGTGAAATAAAACTTATGGATCGACGAGAGATCGCATGTGACGGCAACACAGCCATTCCTGCTATTGAAGGGCCGATTGCTGTATCCAGCACGTATCACCGCATATATTATTCCAATGACAACCGCGTATATGCGATGACTATGAACAATGGCGCTGCCAACTGGCCTGCAATAAATCAGAGTTGCATCGAATTTCCCGCCAATGAAGAGGTAACTTATATGACAATCAATACCAATACCCAGGAGCTTATTGTGGCCACAACCGATAAGACAACCAACCGTGGAAATGTGTACATATATGATGCCGCCGACGTTCGCACCGACAATCCGGGAGCAACTCCCAAACTTTCTTATCCTGACTGTGCCGACCGCATTTCATTTATAGTCTATAAACCACGTGTCGCCAATTCATAAATTAAATATCAATGACATTACGTTATAATATCCTTACAATTGCAATGATGTGCCTCGGCTTTTCTGCCGGGGCCCAATCGCTGAATCTCAGCATTGAGGTTCCGACAGAAACAAAGTACGATGCCGTTAAAGTATATGCGCGTCCCTTATCCTC
>CAZYXN010000080.1:0-12862 GCA_964651105.1 uncultured Muribaculum sp.
TCTTGACCCAGCCCTCAAGCCGTGCCTGTGCGCCGCCGGGGTAAACTTCCTCGACCTTGTCTTTGTAGCGTTGGGGTAAGCTGTCAACGGCAACCAACGCATAACACCCTTGTCCGCGACCCTTCCTGACCACATCAAAGCGGCCACGAGAGGCGAGTTGCTTGTAGTTCGGCTCGGTCATTATGCCGCCGTCCACAAGGTCGCGCATCGAGATGCAAAGTCTGTTACCGTAATATTCCATATCCCGAACTCTTATCTCAAGGCTGCTGCCCGTTCCTTGATATCATAAATCATCGGGAGGGTTACATTCTCATAAACCTCAACCTCTGCGCCCTTGACGTAGATGTGGCCGGTGCCATCCTTGCGGTAGAATTCCAAAATGACACCATTGTCGAATTCCATTCTCATCGTGCCATCGAAGAAGTGGATAGCCTCTCCTGCTGGAATAGAAGTCATTACAACACCTCCGTTCTCTTTTGCCACCTTGCGGATGCGCTTCGTAAGATCAGTTTCGGGGTAGTCGAGATTGAGTGCGTTCCATACAGAACGCATGGTCACGTTGAAGGTCTTGGCAATCTTCTCACGTGTTTCTTTTGATACTGCGATGTTCTTTTTCATCAGTCTCACTTATTTAGTCGGTTATTAATCTCGTCGATGGCCTCTTTCAGAGCAAAATGTCCGGCAACAAGGGCTGCGTACTGCTTGGATTGGTCGCACTCCCGGTCGTTGTGGGTCTCCTCGAACTCATCGAGGACAATCCCGGTGTCGTTGAGGTTCTGTGTCAAGGTTTCAATGAGCAGCCTGACTGCCACCTCGGTTCTTTTCTCCGAATGCTGTTTCATCTTTTCTGAAATTTGGTGGAAGGGGCAGGATTCGAACCTGCATCTTCAATCAGTATGATTCCTTTTCCAGTTAAGTTACCCTTCCGAATTCCCCGGCGCATTTGGCAACGCCGGGGGTTCAAATGTCGTGCCTTTCGGCTTTAACCGGCTCTCTTGCCGGAGGATTGCCCTCTCTTGGGTCTAACCCTTATCCGTTTATTGCCTCTTGACGACGCTGATTGTTATCCACAATGTCGTCAAACCATCTATCACCTGCTTGCAGTTTGAAAATTGCCAGCTTAGCTACATCAAGAGCGCTCAAAGGGAACATCAGACAGGTCAGTTCATCATTATAGGCATTGTCGCCGGTCAGTCCATAGAACTCATTCATATCCGCGCCTTTGAAAGTGATGAATTCCTTGGGTGTTCCGATACCCCTTGTTTCAAGCAGCTCTTTGTATCCGGCTGTCCACTTGCCGAGATCCCCTGCACATCCTAAGATGGTATAGTAGCTACCATTGTAGGCCGCGTTGAAAGTCGCCTCTCGATTGTCAGCATTGACTTTCAGTATTTGTTTTGTCTCACTCATAGTCGTTTATTTTATTTCGTTAATAATCGGTTTCACGGAGCAGCCGTAGGCGCAAACCAAGCGGTGCTTCAACTTCTCTACATAGAATTCCGGGGCTGTGAACATGATGCCGTTCTCTTCATTGTAGCTGAAGGGTACGCCGTCCAAAATCAGCACTGCGGCCACCTTATGCTTGACGCTCTGCGTCTGCCATTCCTTGATTTCGTCTGTCTCGCTCATAATCCTAAATTTTGTGAACTCGCGCTTTTTTAGTATCTTTGGTCGCTCGTTCATTACTGAATACGATGCAAAGATAGTACACATTTTGTGAACTACAAAATTTTTAGACGAAAAAGATACACAAAATGAAAACTTTTTCTTCAGATGAGATTTTGAACCGGCTAAAATCAGCCTTGTCAATAGGGACTGATACTGAACTCGCAGACTTTCTTGGAATCAAGAAAGCTACTCTTTCCAATTGGCGTAATCGCAACTCAATAGACTTCGCCCTTGTGTTTTCAGTTTGTGAACAGATTAATATTGATTGGCTTGTAACAGGTCGAGGCATACCAACACTAACTATTAAAGATTCCTCTATTAGCTCTCAGGACAACGCAAATACCGAAAATAAATATGTCGATCGTATGGTAATGCAAGCAGAAGAGATAGGTCGACTCAAGGAGCGCATCGCGCAGCTTGAGCGAGAAAAAAACGTTTCCGAGGAATCCTTTCAAGCTGCTCCAATGGAACTTTCCAAATCCACAGTGGACTTATAGAGGAATGGGAGAAGCTTGGGATATGCCCCAACTGAACGAAACGGATACCAAAGGGAACCCCGGCATACCCTCGAATCGCCCTTTTTCGGGGTGTTACCCCCTCAAAATAGGGTCTAAAATAGGATAAACTGCTGATTTTGTCTTATATAATAAGGAGTAAACTTGCAATGTCATGGTTTTTTCTTCGATGCGAAATGCCGAAATCGGGGGGCTATTCTGAAAAAACGGTATTTTCCCACCCCTCTATTCCACCCCCCGATTACCCCAAATGTGTAACCCCTAACTTTGCCAAGTGTAACCCCTAACTGTAACCCCTCGTGTAACCCCTATACCAAAAATCTACCGTTTGAACACAAAAATAGGGGAGCTGAGAGGCTCCCCGTGTCGTGCTGCGTTGGAATGGTTCTCTGATGACGTTCTAACGCCATTGTTAGACCATTCAACCATCTACGCCGCCATCGGCTCCACGAGGGGCTGTGAGCAGCGTAGTTTGCTGTATTATCGCACGTTTGGTAACAACAGTGCCGCCACCACTCAATCCGGCGCGGCGCAGATAATCATACCCACAACCCACTTGTTCCGGGGTCAGATGGTGGAAAATGGCGGCAATCGAGCCGAAAGCGAGGGTTTTACGCTTGCCTGTCAAGTGAACGATGATGCATTTGGTCTGTCTCATGCTCGTAAATTTTTCGCAAATATACACAAATAACCGTTATTTGCAACCTTTTAAAATAATCAAAATCAAAAAGCGGCACAAAAAAATCGGCGCAAAGCCGACTTCCCCTACCCTATCCCACTCATCGAATCCCATGTGTAAACCTACCTATGCCGATCATGTGCCCCGTGTAGCGCCTGTGTAAACTTGTCGAGCCGAAAATTAAACTGAAATTAAACCAATGTAAACGCTTCGTTTTTTTGGCCGCACTCCCCTACCCTCGCCTAACTGCCGTATTTTCAAAGGCTTTCATCAAATCCGACCGCTGTCATCAAACAACGCTTCGTTTTGTGCCCCATAGGAAATTTATGAATTGCGATAGCCATCACAAATAATAATATCCTGTCGATGCTTTTGGAAGTAGTGCAGTGTGGTTCTTCTAAGGTTGAATTAGAATCAAGACCGGTAAGATGATGTAAATGGGGTGTGATTCTATCAAGTAAGGCAACGAGAAATACACCCAGAGCTACACCAGTTAGAGGTTGCCACCATCTGCTTTGTTCTGCCATTTCCACTGCTGGTATGATCAGGCACACCAAAGAGGCTGTAAGCATCATCCCGGCACAAAAACCAAGAAATATGTCGTTCCAGCGATGAGGAATTTTCCTCACCACCAAGCCGATTGTTGAACCGACCAATGATGCAACTCCCAAACCGGCTGCACATATAAGCATCTGTTGAAATACAGTCATGTTTAAAGGCTGAATAATGTTTCCAAAAATAAATTGACTGTCAGTTCGGCAATTTGGCATCGCCAATTTCAATCAAATGGTGCAGAATGGCAAATATTACAAGTCCGGCAGTGGAATGAATGTTTAGTTTTGCACTGATATTTTTCCTATAGGTAGTAATGGTGTGGAACGACAGATTCAACTTATCTGCAATTTCCTTGTTTGACAATCCATGTGCTACTTCTGCAATGACCTCTTTCTCCCTATCAGTAAGGCTATCCAAAATAGGTTCCTTTTTCTCAACGATTTGATTTTCATTGTGAACAATGTTTTGGGTCTTGATACTCTCTTCCAATTTAGAAACCGCCGGAAAAAGCAACTTGTTCTCAATTTCGCAATGTGACATCAGGTCATTGCCGCATAAGGTTATTTGAAACAAAGCTGTGCTAATTAAATCGTTATCCTCCTGATTGTACTGGTATATAAACAGCTCCTTCAGCTCATCAAGGGTGCCGGCCATGTGTTCATGCCGGGAAGAGAAGTCTGAAATCTGGAATTTATCCTTGACCTCACCTTTTATTAAATTCTCCACATATGAGAAAACCACGTTGTCCTCATATTCCATGTGTTTTCTCACCTCTTGCATATATCCGTCATAAAACTTCAATATGAACATTGCTATTTCAGAGGTATTTGTTTGTTGTATTCCCTCAATAAGTGACTTTTTAATAGCCGGTAATGTGTGATTGAGAATGTAGTGATGTGATTTGCGAAGATACTTGATTAATGGCTGTAAAGCGATATGATAACCTGTCAGGTCTTTTCCGCTGATTAAGTTGATAACAGCAAGAAAAGTGTCAACATCTACATCATTATCCATACATACGGATGCTACTGATTTATCGCCGAAACCCAATGAAATTGAAAATCGGTTAATCACTGTCAGCAGGATGCTGTTATCATTTATGATGTCTCTCATCCTGTCATTTCTGGAATATGATGACTGATGTTTAATCATATTTATAAAAGATTCTTTCAAGGTGCAAAATTACAGCCTTTGAATAAACTACACCATACCTAAAATTAGTGAAATTTGTTCCGGATGCCTCTTACAGGCAGGAGGATAACCGGCTAAAGATTATTTAATCACGAACTGCAAGCACTCCCACTTTTAGGGAATGAATACTTGATTTAGGTATGTTGATGATTCTCCAAAAAGTGAACTAAGCGGTTTCATCCCCTGATATGGGGTGGTGGCGCAAAATAGTCTATGCGAAAAACCATATTTTTGGGAATTGTCGCGCATTTGGAATCTGGATACCTTTGCACAAAAAATTGATAAAATGATTAAACAAACATTAATCACATTATGTGAAGTGGCTTTGTGTTCTACTCTGCATATGACAGCGCAGAATCTGGAGCAGCCGGCTGTTTTCACAAAAGCCGACAGTATATCACTGACGCAGGCTAAGAAAAAGATATCGGCCTGGGACAGATTGCATGTCGGAGGATATGGAGAAGTAGCATTCTCGCGTAACTTCTATAGCGATAATTATCTGAGGTATTCGGAACCTGGCAAGTATAAAGGCAGTCACGGGCGTTTTGATTTGCCACATGTAGTTATCTATCTCGGATATGATTTCGGGAAAGGCTGGTCTTTTTCATCGGAAATCGAATTTGAACACGGAGGTACAGAGTCTGCTGTAGAAATAGAAACCGAGGAAGCCGGAGAATACGAAAAGGAAATCGAGCGAGGTGGTGAAGTCGCATTGGAACAGTTTTATATCCAGAAGGAATTTCTCCCTCAATTAAAGCTCCGCGCCGGTATGCAGGTTGTGCCGGTTGGTGCTACTAATGCCCATCATGAACCGAATCAATTTTTCGGAGTATATCGTCCCGAAGGTGAGAATACCATATTCCCCTGCACATGGCACGAAGTGTCAGTTTCGCTATCAGGCCGTGCAGGGAACTGGTCTTACATAGGCATGTTTTTACCCGGTCTCGATTCCGAACGCTTCGGCAACCAAAGCTGGATTCATGACGGTTCAGCATCTCCATTTGAATTCAAGATAGCCAACAACTATGCTTTTGCCGGAAGGATAGATAATTATAGTGTCAAAGGATTAAGATTGGGATTAAGCGGTTATGTCGGCAATTCGTTCCGCAATACGCTTTATCCTACTGACTCCGAGAAAAACAAGGGCATTCACGGAACCGTCTCAATCCTTTCCTTTGACTTCAAATATGAAAATTATGGTTTCCTTGCGCGTGGAAACTTTGACTGGGGACACCTGAGTGATGCGGCACATATAAGTAAGTTCAATATTTCGATGTCTAAGAATTCCACATCAAAGCGTCAGGAAGTGGCGTCAGACGTTGTTGTGGCCGGCATCGAAGCCGGGTACAATATATTTACGCTTATTCCAAAAATGAAAATAGCCGGTCAGAAGTTTTATGTTTTTGGAAGGTTTGATTACTTTGATTCAATGGCCAAGATGGAAAGTGGAACACCGTTACAGTGGTGTAAACGAAACAAGATATCAGCCGGAATTAACTGGTTGCCAATGCCTCAAATAATAATCAAAGGCGATTATACCTACAGTATTCTGGATAAGAAATACAACAACGAGCCTGCTGTCAATATTGGCATAGCCTATGTAGGCTGGTTTAAGTAAAGCACAATATTAACCAATCAACATTATATCTATGAAGATTTCTAAATTTATTCTTCTGGGATTGTCTGCATTGCTTGTCTCAAGTTGTTCAGACAACGACGAGCCCAACCCCGAAGACATCTCGCAGAAGGAACAGACTCTACAGGCAGCGACTGCAGCCTATGTGAACCATACCGTGCTTCCCACCTATTCCGCTATGGCTGACGCAGCAATCCGTATGCGTGACCTTTGCCACACCATACAGGAAAAACACGGAGCGGGTTCACTGACCACAAATGACATCAAGGCCGCAGGTGATGCATGGAAGGAAGCCCGTAAGAACTGGGAACTTTCGGAGGCATTTCTCTTCGGACCTGCCGCTAACCACAATATCGACCCACACATCGACTCATGGCCTCTTGACAAGGCAGCGATGGACAATCTGCTCGTGCAGATCCGCAACGGCAATCAGTGGTCACTTGAAAATAACGGAGGTTATGGCCTTATAGGATTCCACGCTGTGGAGTATATGCTCTTCGAGTTAAGCGAGGACGAGAATACATCGTTGGTTCATTCGACTAACTACACTCCGGAAGAACTGGAATACCTTGTTGCCGTCGCAGATGACTTGTGCCAGCAATGTGTTTGCCTTGAAGCATGTTGGGCCGGAACAGAAAACGTATCCAAAGAGAAGCAGCAAATACTTGAAGAAGCCGAACTTGACTATGGAGAGAATTACGGCTGGGAAATGATGAATGCAGGTCAGGCCGGTTCTCGTTTCAAGACCTATCAAGAAGCTGCGGAAGAAATCATACAAGGTTGCATAGACATAGCCGATGAAGTCGGCAACACGAAAATAGGTCGCCCGCACATCGGTTCCTCGCAGGAGGATAAAAACTATATCGAGTCACCATATTCCTTGAACTCGATTGAAGATTTCGCAGATAATATCCGATCGATTAAGAACGCATATCTCGGAAGCAAATCAGGAGATGCTTCGGTAAGCGATTATATCAAGACAATTAGTCCTGAAACCGATACCGCAGTGAGAAATGCTATAGAAAATGCTATCTCTACAATCGAGGCTGTTCCGGAACCGTTTGCAAAAAATGCTACCGGCACTCTCGCTGAGGCTGCAATGAAGGCCGCAGGAAACACACTTGTTGAAGCACTTGAAAATGCCAATTCAGTAATTACTCGCCAATAACAAAGGATGAAAAAGTCAACATTATCATTATATTGTGGGCTTGCTCTTTGTTCCTGCGTATTATTGTCGTCTTGCTCAGACGATGAGATTAAGGACGAACCCATTCCGGAGGAAAAAACCTTGCCGGAATGGTTTTACGCAGGTGGTAAACTCGGCACAACGCTGTTGAGTACGAGCAATGCCTTTGAACAGCCAGCTCCGGCTGTTGAGCAACAAGGTTTCTACCAATCCTTCAAGAACGGGGAGGCTTTGTTTGAAAAACCGTTTATGGCCAATCAAACCGGTGTTCGCTCAGGACTGGGTCCCGTGTATATCCGTACTTCGTGCGTGCATTGTCATCCTAATTATGGACATGGCACAAGGCTTCCCGAAGGAAGTTTCAATACCAATGAAATCGGCAATGGCTGTCTTTTGGTTGTATATGATCCTGCTACCGAGGCTTATGTTCCGTGGTTGTCGGGAATGCCCCAAAGTCATGCTGTGGCTCCTTTCAAAGCGCCACTCGATGAATCCAAGATACAGGTAAGATGGATAAATGCCACAGATGAATGGGGAAACCGCTTTGATGACGGTGAGGCTTATTCACTTCAATATCCCGAAGTCTCCATGCCACGGAATGCAATCTACGTCGTTAACCAAGGGTACGAACTTCCGACCGATTATGCTGTAAAACTCGAATCGACAATCGGTATTTATGGAACCGGTCTTATTGATGCAATCCCTGAAGATGATATTCTTGCTCAGTATCGTAAGGAAGAAAACGATGGGTTACTTACGAATGGATTGAATCCGGCGTTTTATGCCGGAGGCAACTGGAACTCTATGTATGCCAATGCAGTTCAGGGCGACGGAACAAAATATGTACGCCGATTCACCTATGCTCTTTCCAGAGGTCCGCTTCAGGATGCCGCAGGTGCCAATGCAATCTGGAATATAACGAATGTGACACGTTCCGACCGCAGATATCATTATCTTGATGCTGCCGGCACCTATGTGAAATATTCTTCGGAAGATCCGGATGTGCAGGCGGGGTTCGATAATTATATTGCCCGCATCGATCCTAATCACAACCATCCGTCTTACTGGGAGGGAAGCGTGAAAGACCGCATCACAGCGTATCTTACTGACAAAAACCTCGATGTTGAGATGAGTGATGATGAATTCACCGACTTGATGGTATGGCACCGCGGGCTTGCAGTACCGGCAGTCCGCGACATAGATGATCCGGATGTTTTGAAGGGTAAGGAATTGTTCAGTGAAATTGGATGTGATTATTGTCACAAGCCAAGTTGGACCACAGGCCCTGATGTCATCGTTGATCCCAACAGATTTTTCAAAGGTAATGAGTTGCCTCGCTTTCCCAATCAAAAAATCTGGCCTTACACCGATATGGTGCAACACAAGTTGCTCATGGCAAATGACATCAGAGGCGGATGGTGCCGGACAACTCCGCTTTGGGGACGCGGACTCCATCAGAAAGTCACCGGCAGTCCCACCGCCGATCGTCTTCATGATTGCCGGGCACGCACAACATTGGAAGCAATCATGTGGCATGGTTATTCACCTCAAAGTGATGCCCGACACAGTATAGAACTATTCAGGAAACTCCCGAAAGCAGACCGTGACGCCATCATCCGATTTGTAGATGCTATCTGACATGTTTCGACAACCTTTTACTCTTTTAATACATATTGCCTTGGTCATTATTGTGGCCGGGGCAATTATTACTCATTATTATGGAATTCAAGGCGAAGTTACTCTCTGCGAAGGCAAGGATGCGGCTACTGATTTTGTAAAAAAATCCGGACCCGGTGATAATGAATTCCCGTTCTCTGTAAAATTGGAATCTACTGATATTGTTTTTTATCCCGGAACGACAACTCCAATGGATTTTAGCAGTCATCTTATAATCGGAGACAAGCCTGTGACCGTATCTATGAACAAAGTTGCGGAAATCAATAGCTGGCGATTCTTTCAGTCGGGAATAAGTTCCGATTCAACGAGGCTGTCCGTAAGCTATGATCCTTGGGGTACGGGCATAACATATTTAGGCTATGCCCTTTTGTTTATCGGTATGGCTGGATTCTTTTTCCAACGTAACACCCTATGGCGCTCTCTTTTGAAAGCCGGGACTAAGGCCGTCCCCATAATCTTAGGTTTCATAGCCTTTAATGCCAATGCTGCTGAGAATCATACTTTGCCTGTCATGCAGCGACCACTTGCGGCTAATCTGGGAAAAATCTATGTGTATTGGAATGACCGCATCTGCCCTCTCCAGACAATGGCATACGATGTGAGTCAGAAACTATATGGCACAAAGTCATATCAGGGGTTAACTCCAGAACAAGTCTTATCCGGCTGGTTATTCTATTTCGATTCATGGGAACGTGAATATACGGAATACCATCCGGGAAAAGTCAATAGTGATAAAAAACAAAAAATAGAAAATGAGAGGAGGGCTCTTATAAACTGGCTCGGAAGCGGAGAAGCATTTAAAATATATCCATATAGAACAGCTGACGGGCATATGGAATGGCTCTCGCTGACCGGCAGGAGACCGTCACAAATGAGCCTTGAACAATGGAAGTTTATGCAGACCACAATGCCTGACATAAAAAAACTGCTGCTTATGGGACGCAATATTGACGCTTCCGGTATTATTGATGATTTGAAAGTCGGACAAATCAGATATGCAGGTCCGGAAAATCTGCCATCGGAAGCATCTATGCAGGCAGAACGAATATACAACAGATTTGCAAACCTTCTTGTCCCTGCTATTATCTCACTGATTTTAGGTATATTTTATCTATATGTCGCAATAAATGGATGCCGTTTGAAAAAAATTGTGATGACCGGTGCTACTGCCGTTGTTTTCATTCTTATGTTATATATCATTTCTCTTATGGCCTTGCTATGGTGGATAAGTGGTCATATGCCTCTATCAAATGGGCCGGAAATGATGATGTTCATGGGATTGTTTGCCATTATATGTTCCTTGGTAGCCAAAAGCAGAATGCTTAAAGGCGCATTCGTAATTGTGACGGCGATGACTTTGTTTGTCGGACTTATGGGAGGAAGTACTCCCCGTATCGGTATGCTTATGCCTGTTTTGTCAAGTCCGCTGTTGTCAGTTCACGTAATGCTGGTGATGACCTCTTATGTCTTTTTCCTGATTATGGCAATTCTTGCCGCAACTGCCCTTACGACAAAAAATGAGATTACTGTCAACTCATTATGCCGTATCAATCGTATTATTCTCGTTCCTGCCGTATTTTTATTAGCTGGAGGTATATTCGTAGGTGCAATATGGGCCAACCAGTCATGGGGAAGATATTGGGGATGGGATCCGAAGGAGACATGTGCGCTGGTCATGCTCCTTGTATATTCTGTCCCGGTTCATTGGGGTACCAGAGAGCTCAGGGTATTCAGAAAACCCAAAGTGTTGCATTGCTATCTGCTTTGTGCCGTACTGACCGTTGTTTTTACATACTTCGGAGCAAATTATCTCCTTGCCGGACTTCATTCTTATGCTTAACCTCTATTTTATATGATTGAATTTATTATACAGCACAATCTGAACGGTGTTGCGACCGCAATAGTGACATTCCTTATAATAGGAATATTTCACCCCTTAGTCATCAAAGGCGAATACTATTTCGGAGTACGTATATGGTGGTTGTTTTTGCTAATGGGACTCATTGCGATAGCTTTGTCATTGTATATTGATAATTTGTTCTTCTCCACGATATTCGCAATCTGGGGCGCATCATCATTATGGTCTATTCATGAGTTATTTGAACAGCGTGAACGAGTCAGGAAAGGCTGTTTTCCCAAGCGTAAACACATAGAGCCTACAGAAATAGACCCTGCCAAAACCGAGTCGAAATAATCCTAATTTTAGGTATTTCACAATCGAAACAACACGGCTAACTTTGCATCAAAATAAAAGTAACATAAAATGAAAGATACAATTATAGTTTATGGCTCCACCTCCGGCAACTGCGAGGGCGTGGCCAACCGTATAGCGGAAGCACTTGGAGTCGCTTCCTCATCAGTAATCAGTGCGTCAAATCTCACATCCGATCTTGTCGGCAAAGCTGAGAATCTGATTCTTGGCTCATCCACATGGGGCAGTGGCGATCTTCAGGATGAATGGTACGATGGAGTGGAAGTAATCAAATCTACGAATCTCGCCGGAAAAACCGTCGCTGTGTTCGGTTGCGGTGATTCATGCGGCTTCAGCACCACTTTCTGCGAAGCTATGAAAACGCTTTATGACGCGGCGGAGGCAGCCGGAGCAACAATGATTGGAGGCACATCAACTGAAGGTTATACATTTGATGATTCCTCTGCCGTGGTAGATGGAATGTTTGTTGGTCTCGCCCTCGACGAAGACAATGAGAGCGACAAGACCGATGAACGCATAGCCGCTTGGGTTGAGGCTATTAAGCCGGTACTTTAATCCCCTTGATAAAAGGAGCAAACATTACGTAAGCCAATATAATATAGGGAGTCAATGTTGTGGTAACATTGACTCCCACTTATAATATTGTGATTCACTTTTGGTTGTGAACAAATTTTCATGTTGTTCATTGTTGAGCAAAATTTCACAGTTAATTGACTGATCCATTGATTTGATGTGGTCTATAACTATATTTAGGTATTGCACAATTCGTTGAGAAGTAGTAATTTTGCAGGCGATAACAGAACCGTGTTTGTTAATGCAAGTTCTTAAAGATGACATAAAACGTCGTATTCTCGAAGTGGCAAGACAGGAGTTTAACCATCGAGGATTTGCGAAGGCATCCATGAGGGATATAGCGTCCAAAGTGGGTGTCGGCGTTGGTAATCTGTATAATTATTATCCCGGTAAGGATGTCCTTTTCCGCGCTGTGCTTGCTCCGGTAGTTTCAGCCTGCTATGCTATGTTTGACAAACATCATGGGGAATATGGACAGGATGCCATATCAATGACACAGAAGAACTATCTGGTTTCTGCCGTATCAGACTATATGACGATATTGAAGGGAAACAGGACTTTGCTGAAAATTCTTCTTTTCAAAGCGCAAGGCTCATCTTTGGAAAACTTCAAGGTGGAATTTACAGACCGGGCAACCATACAAGTAAAGGCGTGGTTTGCCAATAACAAACTCAGGCACCCTGAAATGAATACGGATGTGAGTGATTTTATGATTCATCTTCACACTGTATGGATGTTCACTCTGTTTGAGGAGATACTTATGCACAGGATTACCGGTGCAGAGATGGAACGTGTTGTTGAAGAATATATTAAATTCGAGATTAACGGATGGAAGCATATTTTGAGAATATAACAGAGTTTCCCATAAATTATAATGACAAGGAGAGAATTTCAAGCATGAGATTCTCTCCTCTTTTTTTGAACATTTTAAAACATTGTTCATTATTGACGGAATGAATAAACCAATATA